>JAMIQH010000315.1:0-25370 GCA_035914695.1 Bacteroidota bacterium
CCGCACGCCCGACTCGTAGGTCACATGCACTTCGTCCACGCGTGGCGCGAGCAAGCGCGTGGTGACACCGGGATATTCGTTTTGCTCGTGAATCAACGTGGCGCGCCCCGTCAGTGTGGCGGCGTAGAGCAGCGGACCCGACACGTAGCTGCCCGTGCCCACCACCACCTGCGGTGTGCGGCGATGGAGTATGCGCAGCGACTGCACGAGCGAGACCAGGATTTTCAACGGCAGCAGCGCGGTGGCGAGACTGAACGTGCGCTTGAGTCCTGAAATCCACAGCGCGTCGAAATCGTAGCCGAGCCGCGGCACCACGCGCGCCTCGATGCGGTTGCGGGATCCGACGAAGCTCACCTCGGCGTCGGGACGTAGCTCGCGCAGCGCCTCGGCGATGGCCACACCCGGGAAGAGATGTCCCCCCGTGCCCCCACCGGCGATGATGACGCGCAGCGTGCTCATTCGTACAACTCCCCGACCTTGGGTCCCGCAGGCGCTTCATGCACCACCACCTCGCGCGGACGAATGCGCGTGTACATCGAGATGTTGATGAGAATGCCCAGGGCGTAGGCCGTGAATATAATACTCGTACCTCCGTAACTCAGCAGCGGCAGCGGCAATCCGGTGGTTGGCACCAGTCCCGTAGTCACCATGGTGTTCACCATAGCATACACGGTGATGGTGCAGGTAATGCCGGTGGCGAGGAAGCGCCCCAGATCGTCGGTGGCGCGCTTCGCGATTTTCATGCCGCGCACCATGATCACCACGAACAGTGCCAACACCAGTATCGCACCGATGAGGCCGTACTCCTCGCCGACAATGGCGAAAATGAAATCCGTGTAGGATTCCGGCAGGAACAGTTCGCGCTGCTTGCTCATGCCCATGCCCACTCCGAACAACCCGCCGCTGCCCAGTCCGATCACCGCCTGCTCGATCTGATACGTGCCCGCGCTGGCGCCGCCATCGTCGCCCGAGAAATGCGCCATGATGCGGTTCCAGCGGTACGCCGCCGACACGGCGTACACCAGCACAATGGGCACCGCGGCCAGTCCCACACCGACGATGTGCTTGATGCTGACGCGCCCCACGAACAGCAGCATGAAACTGATGCCCATGATAATGGCGCCGGTGCTGAAATTGGGTTGGAGAAACACGAGTCCCACCACGGCGATGATCCAGAACAGCATGGGCAGGAAGCCCTTGCGGAAATCCAGGATGTACTTCTGCTTCGCGGCGAGCAGCACCGCCAGATGAATCACCAGCGCGAATTTGGCAAACTCGGAGGGCTGGAAGCGTATCGGACCGAAGGCCACCCAGCGCTGCGCACCCTTCACCACAGCGCCGCCCACCAGGGTGTACGCGAGCATGACAATGGCCGCCAGGAGGATAATCTTGCTGAGTTTGCGGTACACATGGTAGTTCACCATCATGCCGGCGAACAGCGCCGCCACACCCAGCACCACACGAATGGCGTGCGTGCGGAACAGGTAATTGGTATCGCCACCGTGCCGCATCGAGGAAATGGACACGCTCGCACTGTACACCACACCCACGCTGAACATCATCAGCGCGAGCACGCTCAGAAACACGTACAGGTCGATATGTCCGGTGCGCTGCTTCATGCCACCAGCGGCTCCCGACAGAAGGCGCGCACGCATTGCTTGAACACGCGTCCGCGATGCTCGAAATTGTCGTACATGTCGAAACTGGCGCAGCCCGGCGACAACATGGCGATATCGCCCGGACGCGCGGCTGCGCGAGCGATGTTCACCGCTTCCTGCATGTCGCGCGCGCGCGTCACCCGTGTCACCGGGGCGAATGCCGCTTCCATGCGGTCGGCGGCTTCGCCGATAAGCACCATGGTGTGGACGCGCTCCTTCACCAATTCGAGCAAGGGATCGTACGGCGTCCCCTTGTCGCGTCCTCCGGCGATGAGCACCACCGGTTGCTTGTAACTCTGCAGGGCGATGACCACCGAATCCACATTCGTGGCCTTGGAATCATTCACCCAGGTCACGCCGTCGAGTTCGATCACGAATTCGAGGCGATGCTCCACGCCGCAGAATTCCATCACCGCCTGGCGAATCACATCGATGGGAATGCCTTCGAGGCGCGCGGCCAGCGCGGCCATCAGCACGTTCATGTGATTGTGCGCCCCGCGCACCTGCAAATCCTCCACACGCACCAACACCTCGCCGCCGTAACCGGCATCGATCATGAGGTGGCCGTTCTCACGCCAGCCGCCACGACTCAAGCGCTGCTGCACGCTGACCGGGAAAAGGCGCGCGCGCGCGGTTTTCACCGCATGCTCCACCACGGGATTGTCCTGGCTGTAGATGAGATTGTCCTGCGCATTCTGGTTCATGAAAATGCGCTGCTTCGAGGTCACGTATTCCTGGAACGATCCGTGATAGCGATTGAGGTGATCCGGTGTGATGGTTGTGATAATGGCGGTGCTGGGGTGGAAGCTTACGCAGGTGTCGAGTTGAAAGCTGCTGACCTCCAGCACGGTAATATCCACTGGCAGCGGGTGCACCAGCAACGCGTCGGTGAACGCCAGGCCGATGTTGCCGCCCACGAGCGTGTTGCGGCCCGATGCTTTGCAAATCTCTCCGGCCAGCGTCGTGGTGGTGGTCTTGCCATTCGTCCCCGTCACCGCGATGATGGGGCCGTCGATGAACATCGCGCCCACTTCGATTTCGCTGATCACCGGCATGCCGCGGTGTTCGGCTTCGAGCAGCACGGGGGCGTCGGATGGCACGCCGGGACTGACGACGATCAGGTCCGATTCATACATCCTGTCGCTGTGTCCGCCGAACTCGTGCGGGATGCGTTCATTGGCCAGAATGGCGGCCGCCTCGGGATAGCTTTCGGCGGGGGAGAGTTCCGTGAGAAACACCGACACACCCTTCTGATGCAGCAGGCGTGCGGCGGCCAGCCCGCTGCGCGCCGCACCGATCACAGTGACCTTCAAACTGGCGATATTGAATGCGCGTTGCATGGCTATCGAACCTTGAATGTTGCGAGACTCAGAATGGCCAGGATGATGGCCACGATGTAAAAGCGCGTGACGATCTTGGGCTCGGGCCAGCCGAGCAACTCGAAATGGTGATGCACCGGCGCCATGCGGAACACCCGCCTGCCCTGACCGTACTTGCGTTTCGTGTACTTGAAATACGCTTTCTGAATCAGCACCGACACGGTTTCGGCGAAGAAAATCCCGCCGAGTATCGGCAGCAGCAATTCCTTGCGCAGCATCACCATCATGGCGCCAAGGGCGCCGCCCAGCGCAAGCGAGCCCGTGTCGCCCATGAACACTTGCGCGGGATAGGCGTTGTACCAGAGGAAGCCAAGCCCCGCGCCAATCACCGCCGCGCTGAACACGGTGAGTTCGCCACTCCGCGGCAGATAGATGATGTTGAGGTAATTCGAAAAATCCACGCGTCCGCTGGCATAGGCGATGAGCGCGATGGCGATGAAGGCGATGGATATGGTGCCGATGGCGAGGCCGTCCAATCCGTCGGTCAGATTCACGGCATTCGACGTGGCGGTGATCACGAAGATGATCATCGGAATGTAGAACACGGTGAAATCCAGCGTGAGGTTTTTGAAAAACGGCACCGTGGTCACCGAGTTGTAGCCGTGGAACTCGGGCGAGAAATACAGCACGCCGCCCACCAGCAATCCCACCACGACCTGCCCGACGATTTTGTACTCGCCGATGAGGCCTTTCGGATATTTCTTCACCACTTTCAAATAATCGTCCAGAAATCCAACGCCACCCAGCAGCACTGTCGCGGTGAGGATGAGCCACACATAGGTGTTGTGCAACTGTCCCCAGAGCAGCACCGGCACGAGAATGGCCGACAGGACGATCAAGCCGCCCATGGTGGGTGTGCCGGCCTTGATGCGATGCGTTTCCGGCGCTTCGAGCTTGGCGGCTTCGCCGATCTGCCTGCGCTGCAGGAGTCGGATGATGCGCGGTCCCACAAACCAGCTGATGAGCAGCGCGGTGATGGCCGCGGCCGCTGCGCGGAAGGTGATGAAGCGAAACACGTCGAAGCCCGGCGGGCTGAACGTGCTGTTGATGTATTCGAACAGGTAGTAGAACATGCTTATACTCTTGCCTCCATGCTGCCACGGCGTAGCCGGAGTTCGTCGACAATTCGTTCCATGCGCATGCCGCGCGAGCCCTTCACCAACACCACATCACCCAGCGCCAGCAGCGCGTCCAGAGTGGCGGCGAGCTGATCGACATCGGTGCAATGCTGCGCAACGAGGCGCTGGCCGCGTTCCTCCGCCCGCGCGCGTGCTGCGCGATACAAGGCGCGCGAGGCCCGTCCCAGCGTGAGCAGCATGGGAATGCCGGCATCCACCACGGCCTGACCGATGCGTTCGTGTTCTTCGCGCGAGGCCTTGCCCAGCTCCAGCATGTCGCCCAGCACGGCGCAGCGCTCGCCCTCGGCCCGCATATCGCACAGCACTTCAAGCCCGGCCAGCACAGAATCGGGATTCGCATTGTAGGTGTCGTTGAGAATGGTGATGCCGCCCGCTTCCACCACCTGCATGCGTTTGTCGTAGGATTCCACCTGCTCGATGGCCTGCTTCATCGCGCGCAGCGAGCAGCCGAAGGCGAAGCCCGTGGCGAGTGCGGCGGCGGCATTCATCGCGGCATGACGGCCGATGGCGTGCAAGGTCAGGGTGAAGGGACGCGCCACGAAGGCCCGCGCTTCGAAGCGCACCGTGGGACGCGCCTGCGCATCCAGTGTCACCTGCGTGATACGCACATCCGCTTTCGCCGCGTAGCCATAGCCGATGCGGCGCGCGCGCCTTGGCACGCGTCCGCGCAGCAAGGGTTCGTCGGCGTTCACGATGGCCACTCCGCCCGAAGGCAGCGCGCGGTACAGCGCGCTTTTTTCCTCGGCAATGCCCTCGCGCGAGAGCAGCTTCTCGACATGCGCGCGGCCGATGTTGGTGATCACGCCGTGCGTGGGACGGGCGATGTCGCACAACCAGGCGATGTCGCCGGGCTGATTCGTTCCCATTTCCAGCACCACAACTTGCGCGCTGTCATCGAGGCGCAGCAAGGTGGCCGGCATTCCGATGTGGTTGTTGAAATTTCCTTCCGTGGCCAGCACACGGTACTTCGTGCGCAGCACGGCGTCGAGCATTTCCTTCGTTCCGGTTTTGCCATTGGAACCGGTAATGCCGAGCACGGGAATATCGAAGTGGTCGCGATGCAGGCGGGCGATTTCGCCAAAGGCACGCATGGTGTCGGGCACGACAACGAGGGGCAGGCTCGCTACGTCGCTCCTGTGCTTCCGCCACCATGCGTTCCGCACCACGCAGGCCACAGCCCCGGCCGACACAGCCGCACCCACCATGGCATGCCCATCCACGCGCGCTCCCGCGAAGGCCACGAACACATCGCCCGCACGCAGCTCGCGCGAATCCGTGCGCACACAGGCGATGGGCGTGTCCATCAGTGCCTCGCAGCCGTGCAGCTTCACACCGCTCAACCGCGCCATATCCGCGATGCGCAAGGTCATGCGGCGAGCCCTCCGCGCTTGTTCTCGAAGTAATTCCGCACAACCTCGCGGTCGTCGAAATGCGCGCGCCGCGTTCCGATAATTTGATAATCCTCATGCCCCTTGCCCGCCACCAGCACGATGTCGCCGGGCACCGCGAGTTTGAGCGCGTACTCGATGGCCGACTTGCGCGCGGCCTTCACCACCACCTCGGCGTCCGCCGACACACCACCGAGAATGTCGGCGATAATGGCATCGGGATCCTCGCTGCGCGGATTGTCGCTGGTCACCACGGTCAGGTCGCTGGACGAGGAGGCCACGGCTCCCATGAGCGGACGCTTCGCCTGATCGCGATCGCCGCCGCAGCCGAACACGGTAATGACGCGATGTGCCCCTGCCAACGCGCGCGCGGTGGCGATGGCCTTGGCCAACGCATCGGGCGTATGCGAGTAATCCACAATGCCCACCACGCCATCGCTCGACACAATGCGCTCGAAGCGTCCCGGCACGGATTTCACTTTGCGCAGTCCCTGAAGCGCCAGCGCCGGATCGATGCCGAGCAACACCGCGGTAGCGAAGGCCGCCGTGAGATTATAGGCGTTGAACGCACCCACCAGCGAGGACTCGATGATGTGCGCCACGCCTTTGTGCTCGATGCGCAGTGTGCTTCCGCGCGACGTCAATACCAGATCGCGCATGCGAAACGCCGGCCGACCCTGCATGCCGTATCCCGCGCGCGCGCGTCCCGCTCCCGCACCCACGAGCTTTGCGGCCGCGTCGTCGGTGTTCAGCAAGGCCTTGCCACGCGTGTGCCGCGAGAACAGCAGGGCCTTCGCATCGCGATACGCATCCATGTTGTTGTGAAAATCGAGATGGTCCTGCGTGAGATTGGTGAATACCGACACATCGAAGGCCAACCCGTGCACACGCTTGAGGGCGAGCGCGTGCGACGACACCTCCATCACCGCCGCCGTGCATCCGGCGCCACGCATATCGGCCAGCAGTTGCTGCACATCTTCGGCGGGCGGCGTGGTGAAGCTCGCCTTGCGTACTTCATCGGCCACACGGTACTCCACGGTGCCGATCAGTCCCGTGCGCATGCCGGCATGCTCCAGCACGGCGGAAATCAGATACGACGTGGTGGTTTTTCCATTCGTCCCGGTGATGCCCACCAGCGTCAAATCCTTCGCCGGTTCGCGATGGAAGCGCGCCGCCAGCGACGCCACGGCCTCGCGCGTATCGCGCACCACCAGCACGGTGGTGCCGTTGTGCTGGCAATACGCCGGCGTGAGCAAATGCCGCAAATCGGCTTCGAAACGCTCGAGTCCCACCACCACGCAGGACGCGCCATTCTCCATGGCCCGCTGCACAAAATCGTGTCCGTCCACATGTTCGCCCGCCACCGCGGCGAACAACCAACTGCGGCGCACGCAGCGTGAATCCGTGGTGACTCCGGCGATGGCTACGTCGAAAGGACCGAAGAGCTGCACCACAGGCATATCGCCGACGATTTCCGACAGCCGTCGACCGGCCGGAAACGCGTGCACATCGGTTGCTACCTGATTGAACAACATGGGTCCTCAGTACAGATTGGCGGTGATGTCGGTGGTCTCGCCACTCAGCGTGCAGCGCGTGCCTGACGGCACATACTCGCCCGCGGCGGGATACTGGAAGCGCACGGTGCCGCTGCCAGCGGGACTGGGTGTCAGATTCATGCTTTTGGTGAATGCCACCGCCTGGCGCAGCGACATGCCCACGACATCGGGCACGCGCACCATGGAGCCGCGGCGCTCGCGCGATTCCTGCACCACGCGCAAGGTGACCACCGAACGCCGCGCGGCCAGCATGTCCTCGGGCGGATCCTGCATGGCGACATGCTTGCCCTGGCCGACGACATTCATGGCGAAACCGTGGGCCTTGAGCACCGTTTCCGCCACATCCACATTCAAGCCCTTCACATTGGGCACACGCACTTTGTCGTTGCCTTTGAAGGAGGCGTAGAGGGGCTCGGGCTGCTTGGCGAATTCGCTCGACGAGTTGATGATGCGCATGGCGATGTCGCGGAAAATCGGCGCCGCCGACGAACCGCCGTAGTAATCGCGTTTCGGAGCGTCGAGAATCACGAGAATCAGAATTTTCGGATCATCCACCGGGAAGAATCCCACAAAGGAGGCGACGTGGGATTTGTTGGAATACGATCCCTTCACAAGGCGCTGCGACGTACCGGTTTTACCGCCAATGGCCACGCCGTCGATGCGCGCCTTCTGCGCCGTACCGCTGTCGACCACGCCTTCCATGAAGCGTCGCATGATGCGCGAGGTTTCGGACGATACCACGCGACGCACCACCTGCGGCGTGGTTTCGTCCACGATGTTCCTATCGGCGTCGAGCAACCAGCGGCGAATGAACGGGCGCATCAGCACACCGTCGTTGGCTATGGCCGCGTAGGCACAGGCGATTTGCAGCGACGTCACCGCGAGACCGTAGCCGAAGGCCATGTAGTACAGCGTGGTGCCGTCCCAATCCAGCGGTTTGCGCAAATCGCCCGACAGTTCGCCCGGCAGTTCCACGCCCGTCTTCACGCCGAAGCCGAAATTGCGTGTGTATTTGTAAAATTTTTCGTCCCCGAGTTTCCGCGCGAGCTTGGCCGACACGATGTTCGAGCTGTGCTCAAAGGCGCCGCGCAGGGTGAGCGCGGGATAGGGGTGATCGTCCACGATGGGCTTGAGCTTGGGATTGTACAGCCACGAGCCGTTTTCCGCATTGATCACATCGTCGGGACCGTAGAGTTCCTCGTTCAACGCCGCGCTCATCGCCACGATTTTGAAGGTGGACCCCGGTTCGTAGAGATCGGTCACCGAGCGGTTGCGCGCTTTTTCGGGCGTGTACTCTTCGAGACGATTGGGATCGATGCTGGGGAAATTCGCCATTGCCAGCACTTCGCCCGTACGCGGCTGCAGAATGATGCAGCGACCGGACTCGGCTTCGTAGGCCTCCACGCCTTTGGCGAGTTCCTCTTCGGCGATGGACTGATACACCTGTGAAACCGTGAGCACCACGCTGAGCCCGTTCACCGGCTCGACTTTCGGATAATCCACCTCGGGACGCCGGGTACCACGCGCGTTGCGCAAATAGACGATGAAGCCCTCGCGACCCGAGAGTTCCTCTTCCATGAACAGCTCGATGCCGCTCTGCCCCTTGTTATCCACATTGGTATAGCCGATGAGCGGTCCGGCCAGGGCGTTGAAGTTGTACTTGCGCCGTGGCGAGGGACTGAGCCGCACGCCGTAGCAGCTCCACTCGCGGAAGGGACGGGCGCGCTCCTCGCTCAGGCGTTTTTCCAACACCACATAGCGCTTGGTGGTGTCGGAAAGCGTGGCAAGCATGCTGCGGTACGGCCTGTTCAACGCGCGCGCGATGAAGCGAGCCACAGTGTCGCGGCCTTCGATCACACCGGGATCCACGGCGAGCGTGTATTCGGTGACATTGGAAGCGAGGATGGAGAGGTTGCGATCGAGTATCAGGCCACGCACGGGCTTGATCACCTCGCGCGACTCGTACTGCACACGCGCCATTTCCTGCAGCTTCTCGGCGTCGCGCACCTGGATGACGAACAGCTTCACCGATACGGCAAGGAAGCCGGCCATGAACAGCACCATCAACAGGTACATGCGCACGGAACTTTGCTGGCGCTGTTGCACCCGCAGTTCTTCACGACTGGCCTTGTAATCGTAGGGTTCCACTGTCACCTGTTTGAAAAAATTCCGTCGACGCGCATCAGTCGTTTTTCTCGCGGGTCAGGCCGTACACGGTCAGTGAATACGGCTGCTGATTGGCGTGCACGAGTTCGAGTTTCGTCGTCGCTATGCCTTGCACACGGTTGTAGCTGGCGAGATGGTTGATTTCCGCGCGGAGATTCTCGCGCTCCTGTTTGAGCAGCTTCTCTTCGCGATCCATCTCGATTTGCTGCATGAGCAGCCCGTCCACGGTCACCACGTTGGAGATGTACACGGTGATCAACACGGCGAAGCCCACCAGCAGCAGCACGAGGTTGAACGTTGTCAATCCGCGGCTGCGCCTCTTCCGGGGCACGGCTTGCACGTAGTCCAGCGCGACATCGCTCACGCCTGTGGCGAGCGACGGCTCCATGCGTCTACGCGTGAATCTTTTCGCCTGCGCGAAGTCGGGCGCTTCGGGCTCGTTGATTTCCACGTACTTCATCGTCATCCGCCTCGATTTGCCGTGTTGTCAGAATTTTCACGCGCGCCACCGTACCGCACACGCACACGGGAAGCGTGGGGGGACAGACGCAGTTGCGGGCTGCCTGGCGCAGAAACAGTTTCACCATGCGGTCTTCCAGCGAGTGGTAGGAAATCACCACCATGCGCCCTCCGACCGCAAGCAGATCGAGCGTATCGCGCAGTGTACGCTCGAGCACATCCAATTCGTTGTTCACCGCTATGCGCAGCGCCTGAAACACGCGCGCCAGCGTTTTGTTGACATGCGCCGGCGACGCAACGGCGGTCACCACTTCACGTAGCCGGCCGGTACTTTCGATGCGTCCCGCCTGCACGAGTGCACGCGCGATGCGCCTGCTTTGCCGTTCCTCGCCGTATGAGAAGATGATACGCGCGAGTTCGTCCTCGGAAGATGTCGCAATCAGCTCGGCAGCTGTCATCGTTGCATCGTGATTCATGCGCATATCCAGCGGACCGTCGAAGCGAAAGCTGAAGCCCCGTTCCGGTATGTCTATTTGATGGGACGACACTCCGAGATCCAGGAGTAAGCCGTCGATGGATTTCACCTCATGGGCCGCGAGTACCGACCCGATTTGTGCCACATTCTCATGAACCAGTGTCAGCCGCGTTTCCGTCGCGAATCGCTGCTCGCAGTGGCGCAGGGCATCCGCATCCTGATCGAAGCCGAAGACGCGGCCATGCGCGTCGAGGCGCGCGAGCAGCGCCGCGGTGTGTCCTCCACCGCCGAGCGTGCCGTCCACATAGATGCCATCAGCGCGTGTGAGCAGGAGGTCGATGGCCCGATCCCGGAGCACCGGTATGTGATACGAGCCGTCCTCATCGCGCGAACTCACCGGCCCCCCATCACGTGCGCCGCCGCCAGTTCGATCGGCTGCTGCTCGAGATGCTTGGTATAGGTGCTGAAATGCTCGGGGCCCCACAACTCGATGTGATCCAGCGCGCCAAGGATGATCACTTGCGAGCTGATGCCCGCATACTCCATGTGCTCTTGCGGAATCATGATGCGGGCCTGCTTGTCGAGCGTGACTTCATGGGCGCTCATCATAAGCCGACGGATGAAATCGCGATCCGGGGAATCGTGGCGGTTGAGACGCGTGAGCAACTGCGCTTCAAAGGCATTCCAGACGTCAAGCGGGTAGAGGTCGACGCAGTTTTCGTAGCCAAGCGTCATCACGAAAGAATCGTTGGCCTCCGGCGCGAGGTATTTGCGGATTTTCGAGGGAAGGCTCACCCGACCCTTGTCATCCACAGCGTGCTCGTATTTTCCTTTAAATCCAGCCATTCCAGTTCTCGCCAAAGTCTTCCATTCTTCCCCACTTCCACCCACTTTCTCCCAAATTTACGCATTCCATAATGAGATGCAAGCGCTTTTCTCCCACCGAAGGAAAAAAAAATGCCGAGCGCGGGCTCGACGTCTAAGTTCTTTTATATCAACAATTTGTAGTTGGACCCCGCAAAGGCCTCTCCGCACCATTCCACGGCGCGTTGCCCGCTCCCCAACCATTGGCGCGGCAACGGCAGCCGACTGGTCTTCCCCACTTTCTCCCACCGCGCTGGAAACACGGGTGCCGCGTGCATCGGCGGATTCCCGCCGCGTGCATCACGACCGGAATGCGGCGGCACAGTTGCGCATCTCGCACCCTCCGCCCGAACAACCGGGCTCATCCCTACGCAATGTTAAAAAATACCCGTCGCTCGCGCGCCGGGTCCCGCAACTCATCGCCGTGACGTGGTGTCAGATGCGATCGTGGATCTCGCTGGCCGAATGCGGCAACACCACGCGGTTGTATTTGGAAAAATACTCCAGGAGGTTGTCCACCAGCGGGGCGGCGCTTTCGCGCATCGGATCGAGCGCAAGCAAGCCGGTGCGACGGTACATGTCATTGCACACGATGCGGTAATCCTCCTTGTTCACATCCATGGAGTTCAACCCGATCGCAACCACCGCGGACTGTTTGAACACGCCCAGCATCTGTTCGTGCAGCGAAATCACCTTCTCCACTTCGGGAAGCGGCAAGCCGTAGCCATCCACTTGGCGCGAGGGCTGATGGCAGAGCAGCATCGCGTCGGGCATGGCGCCGTGCAGCAGGCCGAGAGCGATGGGCGAATTGCCGCAATGCGTCATCGCGCCCTGCCCTTCGACGATCACGTATTCGTAGCCCTCGTTCGCGGCCTTGTCGATTTCGAATTCCACCGCGCCGGTGAGAAAATCGCTCGGCGTATCCTCCACCGACACACCGCGCCCGCTGATGAGTATGCCCGTCGGACCCGTACCGATCAACGCCACGTTCATTCCGCGCCGCCGCATCTCGCGATACAACTGCAACGCGGTGGTCATTTTACCCGTATTGGAATCGGTACCGATGGTGAGGACGGTGTGGACGTTTCTCCGCCGCCAACTTCCCTGCGCGCGAATGAGATGGCTGCGCGACACCGCGTGCAAATCGTGAATGCGCACGCCTTTGAGCGTGGCCAGATCGCTGAACTCGGTGTCCTGCGACAACCGCTGACGCAAACCGCTGACCACGTGCAGACCGGCGGCCAGGGCTTCGCGAATGTACTCGCGCCAGGCCTCGGGCAACTGCCCGCCCACAGGCGTAATGCCGATGAGCATGGAATCGGGCCCGAACTCCATCGCCTCCTCCAGCGAATGCACGATGGGCGTGTCGCCACCGAAACCGATGATCCCCTGCGTGCTGCCCCGCTCCTTGGTGCTGTCGATCACCGCCACGATGCGATCCGGAATGTACAGCAGCGCGGCGATCACCATGCGCAAACCCATGGAGCTGAGCCGACCCTCGGCCAGCAGCACCATGCGGGAGCTATGGTTGTCGAGCATTACCACGAGGGCTCTCCGGTGGGAAACAGGATTTGCGAGCGCTCCGGCCCCACCGACACGCAAGCGATATGCGTATCGATCAATTCCTCGACGGCGGCAATGTAACGCCGCGCATTCTCCGGCAACTCCTCCCACGACCGTGCGGCCGAAATGTCATCCTCCCAGCCGGGAAACACTTCGTACACGGGCTGCATGCGTTCGAGCGTGCGCAAATTGGTCTGGAAATGCGTGGATCGCTTGCCATCGTACTCGTAGGCCACGCACACCTTGACCTCGGGCAGTCCGCTGAGCACATCGAGCTTGGTCATGCCACAGGCCGAGACGCCGTTGATCATCACCGAGTAATGCATGGCCACGGCGTCGAACCAGCCGCAGCGGCGGCGGCGTCCGGTGGTCGAGCCATATTCGTGGCCTTTCACCAGCATGTGTTCGCCGGCCTCGTCGGTGCTTTCGGTGGGAAAGGGGCCGTGCCCCACACGCGTGGTGTAGGCCTTCATCACGCCGATCACCGAATCGATGGCCGTGGGCGGAATGCCCAGTCCTATCGTGGCGCCTCCGCTGATGGGGCTCGAGGAAGTAACGTAGGGATAGGTGCCATGATCGATGTCGAGCAAAGCACCCTGCGCACCTTCGCACAGCACGCGCTTTCCATCGCGGATGGCCTCGTTCAGATAAAAGGACGTGTCGGTCACGTATTCATCGATCAACGCGTCGAAGCGCTGATACTCTTCGAGAATCGCTTCGACGTCCAATTCCTCCGCATCGTAAATCTTGCGGATGATCTGATTCTTGTCCTCGATGTTCCTGCGCAGCCGCTCCTCCAGCACATCATGGTCCAGTAAATCCACGATGCGGATGCCGGTGCGCGCGGCCTTGTCGTAATACGCCGGTCCGATGCCGCGCCCCGTCGTGCCGATGGGGGTGTGGCCACGTTCGTACAGCGCATCCAGCAGTTTGTGATACGGCATGATGAGATGCGCGTTGTGGCTGATCTTGAGGCGGCCCTTCAGCGACACACCGCTGCGTTCGAGCAGGCCGATTTCCTCCATCAATGCGTTGGGATCGATAACAATGCCGTTGCCGATCACGGTCACCACATGCTCGTGAAAAATGCCGGAGGGGATGAGATGCAGGACGTGTTTTTTGTCCCCGATCTCGATGGTGTGGCCCGCATTGGCACCGCCCTGATAGCGTGCGACGATATCGACATCCTTGCTGAGAATGTCCACCAGCTTTCCCTTGCCTTCGTCGCCCCACTGGGCGCCGACCACGACTCGTACCGACATGCTGTGTGCTCCTGTGAAAAAAAAGGGTACGGCCTCCCGGGTGGCTCCCCGGAAGGCCGCGAGAATCTATCGTACCGGGATTTCGTCAGGAAGCGAAACTCGCGACGGCCTCGTCGACCGTGGCGTAGGGCGAAAACACGGTATGCAATTTGGTGATGACGAGCAGCTTGTGCACGCTGTCCGTCACGGCGGCGACTTTCATTTCCCCGCCATTGTTTTTCATCGTCGTGTAGCCGCCGATGAGCATGCCCAAACCCGAGCTGTTCATCAAGGTCACACTGGCGAGATCGAGAACGACGTGCGTGCGGCCATTGTCGATCAGCCGATGCAGCTCCTCGTTCAGCGCGCTGGCTTCCGGACCACCGAGAATGGCACCCTGAAGAGCGAGCACGACAACACCGTTGTGTTCCGACGATGGAATGATCATGGTGATTCCTTTAGAACGTGATCTTGGCTTTCCGCGCTATGGACCAATCCAGCGTGAGAGCGCTGGCAACGAAAATACTCGAGTACGTTCCGGTAATGATACCGATCGTCATGGCAAAAGCAAAACCGCGGGTGGGCTCGCCGCCGAAGAACAGCAGGGCGAGCATCGTGATCATGGTCGTGCCCGACGTGAGGATGGTACGACTCATCGTGGTGTTGATGCTCTTGTTCAGCAGCGGTTCAAACGCCGCCGACTTGAACAGCTTCAAATTCTCGCGCACGCGGTCGAACACGATCACCGTATCGTTGATGGAGTAACCGACGAGCGTGAGGAATGCCGCCACCATGGTTTGATCGAATTCCAGATTCAGGCCCGGAATGAGTCCGGTGAAAAGGGAAATCAATCCCAACGTGAGCAGCACGTCGTGGAACAGCGCCGCGACGGCGCCGATGGCGAAGATGAACTTGAAGCGGAAGCCGATATACACCAGGATGCCGATGAGTGCGATGAAAATGGCGATCACCGCATCACGCCGGATCTCGGCGCCGATCTTGGCCTCCACGCGATTCTCCTGCAGGATTTCAATACCCGCGGGGAACGCCTTTTCGAGGATGGACTTGATATTGTCGGAGATGGTCGAGCCAACGCCCTTCTTCTCGGTGCGGATGATGTAATCCGTGTCCGAACCGAAGGATTTGATCTCCACGCTTCCAAGATCGCCGCCGCGGATCATACCGCGAAGCTCACCGATTTCCACCGTGCGCGGGAAGCGCACCACGACCTCGGTGCCGCCTTTGAAATCCAGACCGAATTCCACGCCCTTGAAGAGGATGGACAATATGCCTGCGAGAATGAGCGCCCCCGAAATGAGGTAGAACGTCTTCCGCATGCCCATGAAATTAATGTTGAGTTCCTTGAAGATTCTCATTGTATGCTTTTTGCTCCTGTCTCGCTTGTATTCAGTGTCGTGGTGATATCATCCGAACTTGACAATGTTCGGGGCCTTGTCCATGGTGATTTCCATAATGACGCGCGTCATGATGATCGCCGTGAACATCGAGCAGATGATACCGATCATCAGCGTCAAGGCGAAACCCTGAACGGGACCCGATCCGAACTGGTACAGGATGAGACAGGTGATGAGTGTGGTGAGGTTGGAGTCAACGATCGCGGGGAAGGCTCGCGCATACCCAGCGTCTATTGCCGCTCGTAGCGTTTTCCCCGCACCGAATTCCTCGCGTATGCGCTCGTTGATCAGCACGTTCGCGTCCACGGCCATACCCACCGTGAGCAGAATACCCGCGATGCCGGGAAGTGTGAGCGTGCCGCTGAAGCCCGCCAGCACAGCCAGAATGAACAGCACGTTGAAAAACACCGCAATGTCCGCGGCAACACCGCCATAGTTGTAGTAAATCACCATGAACAGCAGAACAAGACCGAGGCCGACGAGGAAGGAGTTGATCCCCTTCGAAATCGAATCCTCACCCAGCGACGGACCCACGGTGCGCTCTTCGATGATCTCCACAGGCGCGGGCAAGGCGCCAGCCTTGAGCACGATTTCGAGCAGACGGGCTTCTTCCATGTTGTCCAGTCCGTCGATCTGCGAATTACCGCCGATAATTTTCTGACGCACCATCGGCGCACTGAACACCGCGTCGTCGAGCACGATGGCGATCTGCTTGTTGACGTTCGCGCCAGTCACACGCGCCCATTCGCGCGCGCCATCGGCGTCCATCTGCATGGTCACCACGGCGCCGACGCCGAGGCCACCTTGATCGAGCTGCGCCTGCGCACCGGTGATCACTTCACCCGTAAGCTCCGGACGCGATTTCAGTCCGTACAGCTGGAATGCCTGCGTGCCATCCTGGAAGGTGATGGGCTTGGCGCTCCAGGCGAACTGCACATCTTCGGGAATGACGTTCCGTACATCCGGTCGCTTGAGCATGTTGGTCAGGCGCTCCTTCTGCTCGGGCGTGGCGTAGTAGCCGTACTCGGTCATGATAAGACTGCCCATGAACGGATGCTCGCGACGGAATTTCTCGAGCTGCTGCTCCTGCGACAACTTGGCGGTGTTCACCGAATCCTCGCGACGCTTTGCCGCGTCCACGCTGTCGGCCTTCGCCAGTGCGGTGCTGTCGGTGGCTGTCATGGCCGAGTCTGCACCCGTCACCGCGATCTGCTTGCCCATCAGCACTTTGTCCACATTCTCAAGTGCCTGATAGAACATTTTCGGCTCGAGTGGAATCTTGAATTCCAACTGCGCGGTTTCCTGAATCAGACTGCGCACCTCGCGCTCGTCGCTCACGCCGGGGAGTTCGAGGATGATGCGGCGGCTGCCCGAACGCGTGATGGTCACTTCCGACACACCGTATTGATCGATACGGTTGCGGATGATTTCCAGCGCGCGCTCGACGGCCTTCTCGCTTTCGTCGGTGAGCTTGGTCATCACGTCGGAGTTGTTGTCGCGGATGTCGCCGTAGTAGCGGCTCAGACGCATACCGCGCTGGTCGAATCTGCGTCCGAAAATATTGAGTACCGACTCATCGGAGGTTTGCGCTTCCTTCCTGGTCTCCTCCAGAATCGTGCGGAGATTCTCGTCGCGATTCTTGGCGAGCTTCTCGAGAAGCTGGATGATGTCCACCTCGAGCGTCACATACATGCCGCCCTGAAGGTCGAGACCGAGTTTGAGCCGCTTCTCGCGCGCATTGCGGATGGACTCCTCGTTCTCGTCGAAATACTTGGTGCTGTCTTCCGAGGACTTTCCGCGGAGAGCGCTCTGGTGATTGGCGTCACTCCACGTGGGATAGAGCAAATACCCCGCGAAAAGCACGAATGCGACAATCAGGATGATCCGGAACAGGTTTTTCTTCACGGCCTTACAGACCTCCAACGTCAGTATATAGTGTTAGCGCAAAATTTTCCGCCCAAATTGGCCTAGAGAGACTAATATAGGCGCGAAGTGCAATAAAGTCAATGAATTCCGAACGCGCTTCGACAACCCTCGCCATGATGGCTCCGGGCGCACTTGCCTAGGCTCTCGTCCTGCCGATCATCGATTCGGCGTCCTTCCGTCCGTGGAAAATGTGCAATCCGCGGAGAATATCTCCGAGCCACCGCCCCCGCGCGTGCGATGTGACGCCGCGCTGCCTCTCATCGCATCGCTTCCGTCGCGGCTAGCACCGCACGCAAACGCTCACGCACGTATGGATGCTTCTCCCGCGCAAGCATGTCGCGCGCTACCGCGCGGGCTTCGTGACGGCCGAGCAGGGGAAGCGCACTCGCGGCGTACTGGCGTATGGACGAGCGCGGCTCCTTGCTCATGCCCAACAGCAGCGTTCGAATCTTTTCCGCCCGCGGCTCGAGATACAGCAACTGCTCGAAGGCCTTGGCCCGCACGGCCAGCGAATGACCGGGACCAGCCAGTGTATGGAGAATCTCCAGACACTCACTCGTGGGAAAGGAGCGCACCCAATCCAGAGCCGCAAGGCACAGAATATCGCCGTGGCTGCGCGCAGTGAGACGCGAGCGGAGAACGTCCCACGTTGTCACCGTGTCGATGGCCAACAGGCAATTCATTGCGGCGGCTTCGACATAGTAGCTCGAGTCGAGCAGGCCCTCCTCAAACAGCGGACGCAACGCCGCATCGCCCAGGCGTCGCAAGCCGCCATAAGCCGTGGCGCGGACGCCGGATGCAGCATCGTGCCGCGCGCGCAGGAACAGCGCCTTCGCATTGTCGCGATCGCGCGCCGTCGGAAATGCGGCATCCGCGATACAGGCCAGCGCCGCCTTCCGCACCTCGCGATGCCCATCCGCTCCGGTGGCGCGGAACAGTGCTTCGCGGGCTCCGGCTTCGTCGATACGGCCGCGCAAGTCTTCTATCGCGCGGAGGCGCATGCCGATGTGCCGGCTGTGCTCGAGTATGGAGGCAAGCTCCGGAACGGTGTACTCCACCGCGATGCGTCCCACAAGCACCCCCGCGGGATCGACTTCAATCATCGCGGGTGCTTGCGGCGCGGGCAGCACGAAGGTACTGTCCGGCCCGAGTACGTCCACACGCAATTCGTGAACCTCCCCCTTGCCATCGTGCAGCGCGATGGTCAGGGGAAAACGAAAACGCCCGCATAGCGAGTCGACACGCTGGACCTGCCGCACCGTGAGCATCACAGCCCCGCGTGCTTCATCCCAGCGGTGTTCGATGCGCAGTTCCGGGTAGCCGGCCTTGTACAGCCATTGCGTGAAAAACCACTGGAGGTTTCTCCCCGTCTCTTCTTCGATCACGCGCTTGAGATCGTTGCTTTCCACACTGGCCAAGGCGAAGCGCTCGATGTAGCGCAACATCACACGGCGAAACGCCTCGCCCCCAAGCATGTCCTCGAGCATATGCAGCACCGCGGCGCCTTTGGAGTAGGTGTTGGCCGCTCCCGTGCCCACGCGATGCACCACGGGCAACCTCCCCGCCTTGTCCGCCCAGTCCAGGTAGTTCCGCACACCCTGATGGCGCTGGAGGTCGAAGGCCTCGCGCCCATGCCGGTGCAGCGTCCATCGCTGTTGATAGTAGGTGGCGAAGCCCTCATTCAACCACTCGTTGTTCCAGTCGATGTAGGTGACGTAGTCACCCCACCACTGATGCGCGAGTTCGTGCGCCACCAGCGGCTCGGCATCGTAATCCAACGCGGCGCGCGCGTCCACCACGAAGCGTGTGTCGGCCAGTATTGTGGCGCTGGTGTTTTCCATACCGCCGTAGAGAAAATGCGCCACGGGGATTTGCGCGTACTTGGCCCAGGGATAGCGGAGTCCGATGTCTCTTGAGAAAAATTCCACCATCGCGGCGATTTCTCCCGCGGCCCGTCGTACATCCTCCCGCTTGTCCTCGGGATAATGGTAGCTGCGCACGGGAATGCCATCCCACGCGTCGTCGAACACGGCGTAGTCGCCCACGGCGAGCATGATCAGATAGCTGCTGTGCGCCTGCTCCTGCATCCAATGCCAGGTGCTGCTGCCATCACCGTTGTTGCGACGCTCGATGAGTCGGCCATTCCCCACCGTCACCAGCACGCTGTCCACGGTTACGCGCAGTTCACTGCTGGCTTTGTCGTTGGGAAAATCGTAGCAGGGGAACCAATGCCTGTTGTCCTCGCCCTGTCCCTGCGTCCAGATTTGCCGACGATCCTGCGGAAAGCTGGCATCGGGTCCGATGAAATACATCCCCCTCTGCGGTGCGCATTCGTACACCATGCGCACCTGGCGCCGTTGCGACCGCTCCGCGTTCGCTGGCAGAGCAATGGCGATGGCGGCACCGTCATAGGCGAATTGCGCGATCCGCCCGTCCACAAACACGCTGTCGAAGCGCATGCCCACCGCGTCCAGCCGCAGCGCCCGCGCCGTGTCCTCGAACATGCGGAAATCCACACGCACATCGCCACGCAGCGAGCGTGTGCCCTCGTCGGGATGAATGCGGATGTCGTAGTGGAGCATATCCGCGACGCGCTCGCGCCGACCGAAATCCTGCGACCATGCAACCTCACACAGGAACATGCACGCGGCAACGAAGCAGAAAAACGCGCACGCGCCGGAAGCCACGAAGGGCATTCCGGCGCGCGGGCCTTGCAATGATACGTTGGCGCTCACCGCCTTACTTGACCAGCACCATGCGGTGGACGCGCACAGCGCCACCCACGAGCAAACGTGCGTGATACACACCAGCGGGAAGATCGCCCGCATTGAAACGCACCTGCTGCACACCGCCGTACCGCACTTCATCCACCAGCGTGCGGAGCACGCGGCCATGCACATCCAGCACCTCCAGGCGGGCATGACGAGCGCCCTCGGGCAGCGAGAAGCTGATCACCGTTCCGGGATTGAAGGGGTTGGGATAATTCCCCAGAATCGCGAAACTCCGCGCCGTGGCGAGATCCAGCACGTCAAGCGGATCGCGCACACTGAATTGCCACGTGGCAAAGGTGGTGTCGCCGCTCCCGCCCTCGGCACAGCCGTCGAGTATGGCGCAGCGCACCGTGTAACTGCCGATGCTGCTGAACGTGTACGTGAACGTGCTGTCGAGTGTCAATGGCTCCTCCACGCCGTTCACCGACCAAACGTAGCGCAGCAAATCCTTGTCGGGATCGTTGGCGGTGACGACGAAGGTGACCTCGGCATTCGTGTCCACCGTGTCAAGCGTGGCGGGGAGCTGCGCGGTCAACACCGGAGCCGCCGAATTGCTGGACTGCACGAAGAGCTGTCCAGTGCAAATCACCGGCGTCATCGTGGCGCTACGCACGCTGAGATCGATGTCGTACTGCATATCCTCGCACATGGGCATGGCCTGCAAGCGCCAGTTCGCTACCGCGCTGCCACCCGCCGCGATGGCGGGAACAGTCACCACCAGCGGACCGCTGCCCGACGACAGCACCATGCCTGAGGGGAGTATGATCGTGGCCTGCAATTCCTCCGAAGCTGCCGAACCCACGTTGCGGATAGTGAGCTGCACTTGCGCTTCCTCGGGCGAATACGTTCCGGTGTTCGGATTCCAGTTGAGACGGTCGGGACTGATGCCACAGGACAACTCGATCTGCGCGGCCACCAATTCCGGTACCTCGAGTTGCGTCCAGGTGGTATCCGGCTCCATGCCTGCCACTTCGGTGATCAGGGCGATATGATAGGTAGCGGCGGCATCGCGAGGATACTCGAATTGCCACGTCAGCACGGTGCTGTCGTTGGACGCCATGGCCGCGAAATTCTGCGTGGCATCGCCCGCGACAAGCGTCAGCTCGTTGGGCGTATCAATACGCACTGTTCCTGCGGGACCGGTCTGACTGCCCGCGCTGCGTACCACACCCGTCACTGTGGCGGGCCACGGCGTATGGGCACCGCCCTGCACGCTGATAGCGTCGCAGCGGCCGCTGGTGGCCACGGCGCTTGTCGCCGCCTTGATGTTGAAATAGAGAATGCCATTGCGCGCGGTCACATCACCATTGACCATCACACCCACCTGCGCGGTTTTCTCGCTGCTCTGGGGAATGGCCTGTACATAAAAAGTGGCCGTTCCCTTTTCCCCGGGTTGCAGCATATCGGGCACCACGGTCACGTCCGACACGGCGCCGTAGGCAATGCGTACATCGGACGAAGAGGCGAGACGCGCCGTAAGAGCACCCACGGGTACATCGCCGGTGTTGGTCACTTCCACTGCAACCACGGCGGGATTGGGAGTGTAGCCGGTCGGACCCCAGGTGAAAATCACCGGAGCCGAGGAGATCGCCAGCGCGGCGCTGCGCGGACGAACGGTGATGCGGCTGGCGAGCGTCTGCACATCGAGGCAGCCACGGTCGAAGTTCACATCGCCAATGCTCACCGCCACCTCCGTGTTGGTCGATACCTCGCCTGCCTTGAATTCCAGCAAGAGGAGATTTCCCGTGCCGTTGAGCAGCACGGAACCTGAAATGGAGATGAACGCACCATCCGCAAGCATGTCCGTCTGCACTGTACTACCGGCAAGCAAGGTGCCGTTGGTGATGGCGCCGGAGAGCTTGAGCTTCGAGGTGTCGAAGGCCAGTTGTATCGTGCCGCCGTAGAAGCGCTGCCCCTGCACCGACGGGGTGATGCGCAAGCCCACCGATTTGGTGGCGCCGGCAGTGATGCTCGCCGTGTCGACCTTGAAGGCGACCTGTGTGGTGGGACCGGCATCCAGCATCGGCTGTGCGGTGGTGGTCACGCTGTCGTTGCCGTTGCGGTAGCGCAGCGATAGGTTGCGCTCGCGCCCGTCGCGACAGAGGTTGTTCGTCGTGTATTCGAGCACGCCGTACTGCGGACGACCGTTCAATTCATCGATCACTTCCTGCACGAGCAAATCGGAATTGGTATAGTAGCGACCACCGGTTTCGGTGGCGAGCTGGCGCATGAGCTGGTCGGTGTTCACCGCATTCACCCCGTAGCAATGCACCTTGATGCGGTTTTTCGCGAGGTTGATCACATCCGGCACATCCTTCGTACCGCCATCGCCTTTGCCATTGGAAATGAAGATCACCGCGCGGTCCGGGTGCGTTCCCGACAAGCCGGTCAGCACACCCTCATAAGCGCCGTTCCAAATGTGATTGTTTCCGCCGGTGGGCTGCAGGCCGTCAATGCCGATTTGCAGCATGGCCTTGACATGCGTCCAGTCCTGACGCACGGTGGCAGTACCATCGTAGGCCACAATGGCGGCATCGTCGGCCACACCATCCAGACGGTCGATGAGGCGGGTGGCGATTCCGCGGGCAACAGCGATGTCGTTGGCGCTCATGGCCGAGCCGACGCCCACGACGATAGTGATGGAAAAGCTGCGTTGCGCGGGTGGAAAGGTCAGACGCAACGGTGTCTGCGTCAGGCCATCCTCGCGGAGCAGAAACATCGCGCTGTCAATATCGCGGCGAAGCACCTGATTCTGGCGCACGGCCACGTGTAGCTGCATCGTGGGAAAATTGTCCGCTTTCACTTCCTGAATGTCCAGTTGCGGTTGAGCCGCCAGAGGCAGCGCAATCGTGGTTGCCAGCAACAACAGCATGGCACAATGGCGCAAAGACTTCATGGTTTACCCTCGGATTGATCGAAGATTGGCGAAAACAGTAAAATAGACAGCCCGGGTGGAAAAACAAGGCAAACTCTCACCTACAATCCACACACGCCTCCGCCGTGACGCACAAAAGAACCACCGCATCGGAATTTGTTACAACACGGCGGAAGGATCGGGACCTGTGAATAGTCGATGCGTCAAGGGAGCACGATTGCGGGGACACGGGAAATCCGACGCGAGCTGCCTCACGCTCATTTCCTCCTTACTTATATCACTCTCCATTGCCTCTTCACCTGTATTCACCCTTGATGGAGCAGTGCCACGCCACAAAGACACGGCAAATCGATGGCCCCTCGACGCAGGAATCGGTTTTTTCCGTAGATTGAATGATGTTGTTTTGAAAATTCCGTTCAATCAGTCAGGAGAATACCGTGTCGACCCCCGTACAGGAACTGCAACCCGCCATTCTCTGGAAGCACTTCTATGGACTGACCACCGTGCCGCGTCCGTCCAAGAAAGAGGAGAAAATCCTCGCCTATCTCAAGAAGCTCATCACCGATCTCGGATACAGCTACGAACAGGATGACACCGGGAACCTCGTCGTCCGCAAACCCGCCACGCCCGGCTACGAGCATGCTCCCGTGACGTTGATTCAGGGGCACGTCGACATGGTGTGCGAAAAGAACAAGGGCACCGATCACGATTTCGACAACGATCCCATCGCCGCCTACGTGGATGGCGACTGGGTGCGCGCCAAAGGCACCACGCTGGGCGCCGACAACGGCATCGGTGTCGCCGCCGGTCTCGCGGTGCTCGAAGCCAAGGATATTGTGCATCCGCCCATGGAATTCCTCTTCACTGTGGATGAAGAAACCGGCCTCACCGGCGCCAAAGGCCTCAAGGCCGGCTTCCTGAACGCCAGCATCATGCTGAATCTGGACTCCGAAGAGGACGGCGCCCTGTACGTCGGCTGCTCCGGCGGCATGGACACCGCGGGCATTCTCCATTTCGGCAATGTGGCCGCTCCCGCCACGCACAGTGCCGTCGAAATCATGATCAGCGGTCTCAAGGGTGGACACTCGGGCCTGGACATTCACACCGGCCGCGGCAATGCCATCAAATTCCTCGCCCGCGTGCTGCGCTCCCTCGCGACGAAATACCCCACGGCGCAGCTCTCCACCATCGCTGGCGGCAGCAAGCGCAACGCCATACCCCGCGAAGCCGAATGCGTGCTGTATGTGCCGTCCACCGAATTGCCCACAGTCCTTTCCGAGATCGAGGCCTTCACCGCGCTGTTCCTCAAGGAAATACACACCGTCGAGCCCGACCTCGCCGTGACCGCCAAGGCCGTTGATGGTTCGGGTATGGTGATCGAGCGCGCACTGTTCGACAAGCTTGTGAACGTGCTGATGGCCCTGCCGCATGGCGTGCTGAAAATGAGCGCGGATATTCCGGGACTCGTCGAAACCTCCACCAACCTCGCCACCGTGGTCATGGCGGGCGATACCATCACCGTCGGTACCAGCCAGCGCAGCTCCGTGGAAAGCGAAAAAGAGGAAGCGGTGGACATGGTGGGCTCGGTGCTGCATCTCGCGGGACTCGAAGTGGTATTCGGCGACGGCTACCCCGGCTGGCAGCCCAACCTGCAGTCGCAGGCGTTGCTGCATGTGAGCAAGGCGCACAAGGAACTCTTCGGACACGACCCGGAAATCAAGGCCATACACGCAGGTCTGGAATGCGGCCTCATCGGCGAAGTGTACCCGAACATGGACATGATTTCCTTTGGTCCGACCATCATGGGCGCGCACAGCCCCGACGAATGCCTCAACATTCCCACCACGGCGAAGTTCTGGCAACTCGTAACCAAGACGCTGGAGAACATCGCGAAGAGCGCCTGATTCCGCCGCCTTCGGACCCTTGCTCCACGAATACCGCAACGCCCGCGTGCATTCTGCCGCGGGCGTTGTGCGTTTCACTGTTCAACAGTATTCATCGCGATCAAGACAATCCCGGTCGACCGCACCCCCAACCCATCCTTCGCGCCTTCGCGTGAGCGAATTCCCCTTCGCGCCTTCGCCAGTGGAAGCGTCGACATGCATCCACTGATACCACACTCGCTGCCACGGGCCAAGTTCTCGTAGGCGATCACAAGACGAACACCTTGTCATAACAGCATTCATCGCGATCAAGACAATCCCGGTCGAACGCACCCCCAACCCATCCTTCGCGCCTTCGCGCCTTCGCGTGAGCGAATCCCCCTTCGCGCCTTCGCGCCTTCGCGTGAGCGAATTCCCCTTCGCGCCTTCGCCAGTGGAAGCGTCGACATGCAGCCACCGATACCACACTCGCTGCCCCGGGCCAAGTTCTCGTAGGCGATCACAGGACGAACACCTTGTCATAACAGCATTCATCGAGATCAAGAAAATCGCGGGCGAACGCACCCCCAACCCATCCTTCGCGCCTTCGCGCCTTCGCGTGAGCGAAGTCCC
>JAMIQH010000316.1:0-14141 GCA_035914695.1 Bacteroidota bacterium
AGTCTTCGCTGCATGTTTTTCCCAATCCCTCCAAAGGGGAGTTCAGTGTGCGCGGACTGCCGGAACACGGCGACATCGAAGTGTTCGACGCACGGGGCACGCTCGTGTTGCGGGAGCAGAGCACGGGTGGCGAGCTGCGTCTCGCGCTCCCTTCGGCGCGAGGTGCGTACTTCCTTGTGCTGCGCGATGCGACAGGCCGGACTGTGGAGCGCAGGATTCTGTGCCAGTGAACAACACACGCGTGAACTGCCGCCTGCCATTCGGTGTCGCAGTGGTCGTGGCCGCTGTGATAATGGGGGCGACGACCAGCGCTGCGCAAACAATTCCCGCGGAGCGACGTGTGGACTGGGCACGCGCGGGCGCGCAGGACACGTCCACCGCGGGCTTTCACGTCATCGACCTCGGGAGTAGCGGGTTCGTCGGCGACGGAACGACAGCGAACGACAATGCAATGGACAGCGTGCTGCGCGCCTGGCGCGAACCTGGCATGATATTGCGCATTCCGGAGGGTACATTCCTTTTTTCCCGAGGCATCCGCCTCCCCTCGCGCACCGTGCTCCGCGGGGCCAGCGCGGAGAGGACGACGTTGCTTTTCGATCTCGGTGGTCGTGGCGATGCCATTACCATCGCAGGGCGGGCGGTGCCGGGCGACAGCGCAGTGCTCACCGGCGATGCGCGACGTGGAAGCTCGATCATTGTGGTAGAGCGGGGTGATTTCGTACGTCCGGGCGACATGGTGCTGCTGCAACAGCGCGACGATGACCTCGTCACCTCCGACTGGGCAGTGGGCGGAACGGGTCAGCTTGTGCGTGTAAGCGACATTCGCGGGGACACAGTGACCCTGGACATGCCATTGCGACGGGATAATACCCGCGACCGCGTCGCGCGCGTGCTGAGAGTAGACCCGGTGCATAGCATCGGTATGGAATGCCTCACCATCGAGCGGCGGGACGACACGGCTCCCGAACAGGGGAAGAATATCCTGTTTTCCTTCGCACGGGATTGCTGGGTGCGAGGCGTGGAGTCGCGGCGCTGCACCTTCGCGCATATCGCAGCGGAATTCAGTTCGCGCGTGTCGGTGCGCTCCTGCTACCTGCATCATGCATTCGATTACGGAGGTGGCGGTCGCGGCTATGGGATCGCACTGCAATTCGCCACCGGGGATTGTCTTGTGGAGGATTGTGTATTCGAGCATCTGCGACACGCCATGCTGTTGCAGGCCGGCGCGAACGGCAATGTGTTCGCCAACAATTTTTCCACCGACCCCTATTGGAATGATAGCAATCCACTGCTGCCATCCGATGCGGCCGGGGATGTGGTGCTGCACGGAAATTATCCCTACGCGAATCTCTTCGAGCACAACATTGTGGCGAATATCGTGATCGACAATTCTCACGGCCCCAACGGCCCGTACAATACCTTTTTCCGCAACAGGGCCACACTGTACGGAGTGTTTTTCAGCGCAAACAATTCACCACTGCAAAATGTTGTCGGCAACGAAATCACCAACACCGCACTGCCGTACTCGCTGGTGAACTTCACCGTCCGCGGCGAGGGACATTTTCTCCACGGCAACAATGACAAGGGGCGCATTCATCCGCCGGGCAGCGAATGGCTTCCCGACAGTTCGCTCGCGTACGTGAAAAAACCCGACTGCTTCGGTGCTTTGCCATGGCCGGGCATCGGCACGCCTTTCGCGTTCGGGATTGGCACGATACCCGCGCGGGAGCGCTATCTGCGTGGCGATCCGATGGGTGGTGTGTGTGAACCGACTATTGCCACGTTGCATGGCCTGGAAGCCATTCGTGGTGAAATCGTCCTGCATCCCAATCCCGTTCGTTCCCTGCTGACGCTTGAGCATTCACCGGGATACACGGGACGAGCATTCTACATCATCGACGCGAACGGAGGCCTTCGCGTACATGGGCGGCTGCATCGCGAGCGAACGATTGTCGACGCATCAATACTGCCGTGTGGGGTGTATATGCTCCTTGTTGATGGCGTCGCGGCGTGCGGCTTTGTTCGTCACTGATCCTTCAGACCGATCTCACCAGTGGAACTGAAATCAATGCTCCGGGGAATGAAGCAGGATTAATCGCATCACTCGCGCTGTTGGCGTAAGCAGCAACATTGCATAACCGCCCGTCGGAAAACTGCTGAGATCAACAGCGAATTCATGATGCCCCGCTTCGTGGAGGCCCTCAGCGAACACGGCGCGGCAGCGTCCAACGAGATCGAACAATGCGAAGCGTGCGTGCTCGGAGCGCTCGAGCGTGAACGACAGCACGGCCTTGCCGCACACAGGATGAGGCGATGGTGCATGCACCGTGTTCGGAGACGCTGCGCCGAGCAACGATACGGCCGAGACCGGTGTGGTTGAGAATGCGCGGACATCACTCCACGGACCTGGTCCATGCATACCCACGGCGCGCACGCGGCAATGGAAATCCGAGTTCGCTTCCAACTCACCCGTCATCCACGATGTATCGCGCACGTCGAGGGACTCCCGCTCGATGACGCGGAAATTCTCCCATTCGGAAAGCTGCACGTGATAGCGCGAGGCTCCGTCCACATTCGTCCACACCACACGGGCTCCCTCGGGCGGAACACTGCTGCCCGACAAGGGATGCTGCAATTCTGGAGATGCAAGTTGCGTGAGAAAACTACGCGGCGCGGACCAATGCCCGCAGCCCTCGACATTGCAGGCGCGAACTTTCCAGTACACCCGACTGTTGGGCGCCAGTGAGGAACGTTCCAGAAGCGATGCGACGCTCGTTCCATTGAACAGGATTCCTGTGAAAGCGCTGTCCGAGGCGAGAACGAGTTCGTAATCTGTGGCACCCTCGACTGGCTCCCAACGAAACAAGACAGGTTGATCCACAGCCACGGCTGCATCAGCGGGTTCGATGAGCCGGGGGCGTAGCGGCAGATTCTGCTGCTCTGCGAGCAAGGCGAGTGCTCCCACACCCAGTTGCGCCATCCGTCTAAAATAGATGGGCTTCAACGCATCGGGCTTGTCTCCCTCACGGTGATAATTGGGGTTGAAATCGGCCATGTCCTCGATTAAAAGAACGGAGGGATAACCTTGTGCGGCAAACGAAAAATCGTCACTACCGGGCGATCCTGACTGACGAACAATGAGATCCAGACCGACTGCGAAGGAATCGTTCACCGTCCGCAGCATGTTCGCCAGGGGCATATCCCGTTCGTTCGTCGCGAAGACGAGGGCACGGCCGTCGCTATTGGAATCCCACGCAATCATGTCCAGGTTGATCACGCCAAGAATGCTGTCGCCTGCCATACGTGCTGTGCGCGCATACGCGGTACTGCCAATCAATCCCGACTCTTCGCCATCCCAGAGCGCGTACTCCACGCTGTAGGAGAAGGAATGTCGCGAGAGTATACGGGCGGCTTCCAACACCGCCGCTGTACCGCTGGCGTTGTCGTCGGCACCTGGCACCTCTGGATAGACACTGTCGTAATGCGCGCAAAGGATGTAGCGCTTGCCGGATTGTGTCGTACCGCGCTGCGTCGCGATGATGTTCCGATGATGCATGGAAACACGTCGCGACTCCACTGCGAGTCCGTAGCGCCGCAGCTGTTGCTCGAGATAGTCTCCCGCGAGTTCATTGTTGAATTGACCGCTGCCATCGTGCCGATGTGAGATCACGGTGTCTCGATTGCCCACACGCACAGGACGCTCGCCACACAATTCGCGGACGAGAAGCATCAGACTGTCGGTCGAAACACGGCCGAGCAACTCTCCCATCGGTGTGATGCTCGTCGGAAGCTGGGCCATCGCGCATCGGGAGTCCAGCGCCAGGAGAGAAGCGCCGAGCACAACGAGCACGAGTGCCGCAACGAAACGGACGAGCAGCGTGCCAAACCATCGCTCGACATGGGACTCCAAGGCGACGCCTGTCGTGGGAATCCTCGTGGTCTCGCCACCTACCGGTTCGCGATCGCCGCGCTCCTTCTCAATCACTCCGCACACAATCCGCATATCCGCCTCCTCGTGCCGATCGTAGCTTAATGTTGCTTCCAGATGCACCCCTGAGGGTGGACCACGAGTTCGTCACGCCAGTCATGCATGCGACATGGCGTGACCGGTCACTGTCGCTTTATTGGCCGTGACCTTCCTCGGACTGCACGTAACGAACCGGGATGCGCATGACGAAGGTCGTGCCGACATCCTCTTCGCTTTCCACGTGAATGTTGCCGTGGTAGGAGTCGATGATTTGTTTGACGATGGACAGGCCGAGACCCGTGCCGGGCACGGAGCGCGTCTTGTCGTTCTTGATGCGATAGAATTGCCGGAACAGCATGTCCTGATCTTCCTTCTTCATGCCAATCCCGGTGTCGCTCACCCGCAGGATCACCGAATCGCCCTCGCGTCCGGCGGCAACCTTCACCGTGCCGTTGTCGCGATTGTATTTAATGGCGTTGCTCAGCAGGTTCATCATCACGCGTGAGAACTCATCCTTGTCGATATCGATGGTGGGCAGATTACTCTCGTAATCGGTTTCGAAGGAAAGCCCGCGTTTCTCCAGTTCGCCTTGAAGCAATTCGCGATTGTTCTCCACAACGTCGGGTATGGTGACGGGCGCGATTTCACGTCGAATTTTTCCCAATTCGCGACGACTGATATTGAGCAAATCATTGACCAAGTCGATGAGAGCTTGCAGGCGCTCGCGCGAGCGATCGATCATTTTTTCGTACTTCGAGATATCGTCGCCAAGCAGCTTCCCGTGCATGGTTTCGAGATAGCCCGTGACGGCGGCCACGGGGGCCTTGAGCTCGTGGGCGACCATGGACACAAACTGCGATTTCTGCGCGTCGAGGCGCTTGAGCTGCGTGACATCCTGCATGGTGGAGACAAAGCCGATGATGTCGCCGGCGGCATCGCGCACGGGAGCGGTTTTCATATTCACCACGAGTTCGAGATTGGGCTTCATCTCCCACTCGTGCGAGAGCACCTCGACGCCCGCACTGGTTTTACTCTTACATTCCTCGATGACATCGATAACTTCGCGCGGCAGGAGGTCGGCGATTTTGTCGCCCGCCCGCAGGCTACTGGGGAAATTGAACAACGCGCGTGTTTGCGGATTCGCAAGAACAATTTCGTCCTCGAGATTGGTCACGAACACCGCGTCATTGATGGAATTGATGATGGTGCGGAGGCGGCTTTTTTCCTGACTGATCTCGAGCAGGCGGCGCTCCTGCTCGGCGCGCAATTCTCGAGTTTCGAGTGTGAGGCGGCGTTTGCCGAGGGCGCGATTTACCTCGAAGACAATCTGGTCCGGAGTGAACGGCTTGGGGATGTAGGTATAGGCGCCGTGTTTCGTTGCTTCGACGGCGGAATCGATACCGGCAAATGCGGTGATGATCAGGTATTCGGTGTCGGGAAACACCTCACGCAATCGGCGAAGTACGGTAAGGCCGTCGAAATCCGGCATTTTCAGATCCAGCAGCACGATATCGTATTCGCGCTCGGATCCTTTGAGAATGCCCTCGCTTCCATTTTCCGCCACGGTGACGGAGTAGCCCTCGAGCGTGAAAATGCGTCGAATTCCTTCCCGCATCCCCAGCTCGTCGTCCACGACCAGCAGGGTGGGTTTGCTTTCATCCATGGTTTATTCCGGTGTCGCGGTGAGTGTGGCGGGCGTGAGTGCGGCGGCCAGTTCCTGCGGCGACATAGGCTTGCCGGAGGGATAGTCGCGCAAATCCGCGGGCATGGTAATCCTGAAGGTTGTGCCTTTCATCACCTCACTCTGCACGGTAATGGCACCGTGATGCAGTTTGATGATGCCGTAGGCGATGGGAAGGCCGAGGCCCGTACCCTTGCCGATCTGTTTCGTCGTGAAAAACGGCGTGAACAGACGCGACATATTTTCCTTGGGGATGCCAATCCCTGTATCCGTCACACGAATCGTGATTTCCCGTGGAGATTCACCAGCGCACACGCCAAGCGTGAGAGTGCCACCGTCGGTCATTGCCTCGCAGGCGTTCATGGCGAGGTTGAGCAGCACTTGTTTCATTTGATCGACATCGATGAACAACGGTGGCAGGTCCGGAGCAATATCGGTGACGATGTCGATAGCCGCGAACTGTTCGCGATGCTGCAACATGGCGACGATGGAATCGATCAGTTCCTCGGCGGCGATTTCGGCGACGACAAGCTTGCCCTGGCGCGCGAAGTTCAGGAGACTGGAAGTAATGGTTCTGCAGCGCTCGGCCTCGGCGATGATGAATTGGATATCGTCGCGCGCGGGATCGGCCTCGTGCAATTGCTTGAGCAGCAGATGCGAATACAGGACGATGGTGCCGAGGGGATTGTTGATTTCGTGCGCCACGCCTGCCGCGAGTTGACCGACCGAGGCGAGTTTCTCGGTCTGGATGAGCTGGGCCTGTGCCTCCGCCAGTTCCTTGTGAGAACGCTCGAGATTGTCGATGGTGTATTGCAGACACATCTCCTTCTCGGCGATGCCTTGCGCCACGGCGATGGCGAGTTCGCGGCAGGTGGCATAGCCACAAGCCCCGCAGTTGAGCTGATTCGCTGCTTCGCCTTTGCCCATTGAGGCCAACACGCGGTGGATGTCGTGCTCCTCCGGCACGCGTTCGCAGACATGCTTGTCCTCGAAATGGCGTGCGAGATCGAGTCCTTCGTAGGTCTTCATCGAATTCCGCCAGATGGCCTGATTGAGCGATCCCCGGCGTTCCTTGGTCCAGCTGATGATGCATTCGCGCCGCTCATAGTAATTGAGCGAGGAGGTCATGCCGGGACCGTTGATGCAGCCCTCGCAGAAGAGAATGTCGATGAGCTTGCTGTTGACCTTGCCGTGGGCGATTTCGTTGATGATGTTCAGACAACGCTGGCGGCCTTCGACAACGATCACCTCCTCGTCCATCACGTCCGAACTGATACCTGCGCTTTTCAGCAGTCCGCCCGACACGGGATAGATCTGTCCGAGATCCGCGCGCGGCTGATCGAATTCCATCGGGGGCTGTGAGGCAGGATCGATACCCATGTGCTCGAACAAGACGATGCACTCGTCGAAAGTCATCGCTTCATTCACGATGCCTTCGACGTCATGCTCCTGCACTTCCAGTTTTTTCGCCACGCAGGGGCCCATGAAGGCCACGTAGCTGTCCGCGCCGTACTTCTCGCGCACCACCTTTCCGGCAGCGATCATCGGAGATACGATGGGTGCGAGATTGGGGATGAGCTCGGGGTAATATTTCTCGATGTACTCGACGATGGCCGGACAAGGGGTGGTGATCACCGGAGCGTCTTTGTCCTTGACGTACTCGCCGTAGGCCTTGCTGACAAGGTCCGCCCCGAAGGCCACCTCGACAACGCGTGTGAAGCCCGCCGCTTTCAGCGCGCCTATCACTCGTAGCGGTTCCACTCCGGGGAAGGCGGCCGGGAAGGACGGGGCGAGCAGCAGAATTTTCTCCTTGGGACGCGGCTGAGCAAGATGCGTGCGTACGGCCTCAATCCCGTCCACAACCGCTTTGGCGTGTTGGGTGCACACTTTCATACAATTGCCACAGCCCACGCAGCGCGATGCCAGTACTACGGCCTGTCCCGCTTGGATCTGAATGGCATTCGCAGGGCATTCCCGCACACAGCAGTAGCAGCGCTTGCAGAGTTCGGGAATGGTGGTGACGACGCAATTCATCGCGTGAGCCGCTTGTGAAAATCCGGGGCTGAAAGATGCCACTCCCCGCGACAACAAGCAATGCAATTTGAAATAAACGTGAAATATTTCACCCTTCTGGCGGAGTGAACTTCGAGTGTCCGCAAAAATGTCAGGATTGCAGAGAATGACATCTGTATGTCGTTGCGTTCAATGTCTCTTGTGAGTATTTTAACGATTGAATCGTGATCCAAATCTCGGCGCACTGCGGTGCGTCGCACCCGCAACGAATCATCCCCTGGCTGTGGAGTTGTCATGCCCACCATCGCGCTCATCGATGACGATCCCGACATAGTCGAAGCGAATCGTCTGCTACTGGAAGCCAATGGATACGCCACCGTTTCGGCCGGCACGGTGGACGAAGCCATCGAACTGGTACAACGCGTTCGGCCGGATTTGGTGATATTGGATGTTATGATGCAGGAACCGGACGATGGTTTTTACCTCGCCAACCGCTTTCGTCGAAGCGGATACACGTTTCCCATCATCATGTTGACCTCGATTTCGAAATCCGTGGGCTTTCATTTTGGAGAAAGCGCCATGGTGCGCATTGAGGATTTCCTTGAGAAACCTGTCAGTTCGGCGGTCCTTCTCGGCACAATCAAGCAGCATCTATCGAGGGCCAGCAGCCGCAAAACCGCGTGACTTACGCCCTCACTCGCGGTGACGAATGTCCTGTCGCGTGAGGAGGTTTCGTTCATCTGTTTCAATAACACGTCGAACCTCATGATCGGACTCGTTCCAAAGTGGATCATGTACGATGAGTTCTGGAGATCGCTACAGCGCCGCAATCTCTGGCTCGTGCACATGCGCTACATCGCCGTCGCGATGCTGCTGAGTTTGATCGCCTTCGGCGCGGTGTTCGAGCGGTTGTATGTGGATGTGGTCGCAGTTCTGGCAATGGGCGGCGCGATACTCTCGTACAACATCGTTCTACATCGCACTCATCGTCTGGTGCCCGTCGGTTACGGCCCATTCACCGGGTTGCATTTCGCGCTCATTCAGATGTGCCTTGATTTCGCGGCACTGTTGGCACTGATTTACTTCACCGGAGGCGTGGAGTCGCCATTCCTCTATTTCTTCATTTTTCACGTCATCATCGGTAGTCTCATTCTGCCAATGCGCGTGGTGTCGATACTGGTGAGTATCACCCTGCTCATCACCATCGGCGGTGCCCTGCTCGAATTCCACGGGGTCATTCCACACAACACCATACATGGCTATCTCCCCGACCCGCACTATCTCGATCCCACGTTTATCGCGGTGCATTTCACCTTTCTCGCCGTGACCCTGTTCATCAGCAATTATCTGGCGAACTCCATTTCGAAAGAGCTGTATCTTCGCGAGCGTTCACTGACTGTGGCTTTCCGCAAGCTGGAAGAAGCGGAACTCTCGAAATCCCGCTATGTGATGAGCGTGGTACACGATCTAAAAACGCCCATCGCCGCAGCCGCGACGTACATCAACATGATACTCGATGGTTCGATCGGCGCCTTACCCGAGCAGTTCCAACGTCCCCTTGAACGCTCTCAGGTGCGCCTCGCGAACGCCATACAGGTGGTGAACGACATCCTCCAGCTCACGCAGCTCAAGCTGGAGGAGAAGCCCACTATTTCGCTGGTGAATCTCACGGAATTGATTGATGAGATTTACCAGGAAATGCGCGTGCTGTTCGTGGCAAAAAAAATCCGCTTCTCCACATGGATCGGCAGCGGCAAGGACATACACATCGAAGCCGAGCGTCGTCTGCTCAAACTCGCCCTGGCCAACCTGATCTCGAACACACACAAGTACACCGAGGGAGGTGGACGTGTGGAGATTCACATCAAGGAGCAGGACGACCTTGTGAGTATCGAGATTGCCGACAGTGGCATCGGAATTCCGCCCGAGGAGCAATCGAAGATTTTCCAGGATTTCTATCGTTCCAGCCTCGCCAAACGCAAAGGAATTGAGGGAACCGGTCTGGGACTGAGTGTGGTCATGCATATCATTCGGCAATTCAACGGCGATGTGCAACTCGAATCTCCCAACCGTCTCGGCGATGGCGCGGAGCACCCCGGCACCTCATTTATCATCACGCTCCCCCGCACCTTCACACCGCGCACGCCTGATATCGAAGACGTCTCCGTCTGATTCCTGCCGAAGGCATCCTTTGCCTCGACGCACTTCGTAATCATCCTGTTATCCCTGTATTACCGCATTGCGGGATTCGGGCCTCGTTGCTATGTTGCACCTTCCATTTCACCTTCATCCATTAGCGGGGAGCTACGGATGCAGCGTATGATACCCTATCGTCATGCTCGCATGCGCGGGCACAACTACTCGGCACCTGGAACGTACTGTCTGCGCTTCGACACCGCGGGCGGAGAGGCACTGTTCGGCGAAGAATGTGATGGTGTTCTGCGGCTCAACGCCTTCGCGGAAATCACCTTCGAAAAACTCGCTCTCGCCGTTCAGCGCTACCCCTGCCTGCGACTCGACGCGGCGCGTTTCCACCCCAATGCGCTCGAAATCCTCGTCACCATCACCGAGTACCGCAATCACACCGCGGCCCATCCGGAAAGGTGGGGGAATCCCCTGCGTGCCCGGAGGATGATGACGATTCCGCTGCTGGTGGGATTTCTGAAAATGAACAGCGCACGGACCATCAACAGCGCGCGCGGCAGCGCAGGACGCGCCGTATGGACGCGGCGATACCATGATTGCATCGTCGAGGATGCTGGAGAGATCCAGGAGATCCGCAGCGCGTTCAACGCCGCGATGCGGTGCTCGCAGCTCACTCGCGACAAAGCGAACCCTGCGGTGCGGAATCTCCGCACTGTGTTGAACGATGCCTTCGCATTGTTCGGCGGGGACCACAGCCGGGTGCCGCGGACCGAGGCACGACCGACATCCGGATTGCTCATGCTTGGTCGCGCGGTATTTCTACGCGACACCCTGCTACGGGAACCATTAGCGGCTGCTGCGTCGCCTGTGCGCAAGGGCGAGCGGAAGCGTACCCCCACGGCGACGGAGATGCTGGATGCCTCTCTTGCGATGCTGCACACTGTGGATGCGGAGGCGATGTTGTTATCGCTGGCGCCGGGGTAGCTATTTCGAGCTGCGACGGGATTGATTTTCGATAGACCATCGATTCTGTTGGTAACTTCGTGCCGAGTTCCGAGTATGCTTCGAAGCGCCCCTCGGTGTTTCGTGTGGGAGAGGTATGCGCGGCTGTGGAAAAATTGGTAAATGTGGATGTTGTTTTACTTGGGAAATCGAGTCTGGGTGGAGATATCGGAGTTGGTGGTGTGGTGAATTCGAGGAAACCGGCTTGGTGGTGGGGCGGTTTCGGGGTGAGATTGGGCTACTATGCCGGGATGTGGCTATTCAGTGAATCACCGATGTCGGAGGCGAGGAGCTCAACGCCCCGCGTCGTGGTGGCTATTCACTGAACCCTTCATCCCACGAAGCCACATTCGACGATCATGACCCGGGCATGTCTATTCCCGGAATCGTTCACCCGGAAACATTCGGACCGATAGCTGGTCGAAGATTTGGCTATTCAGTGAATCTTCCTTCCGCTCATGCTCTATCCCCATAACCCGAACTTGACAATGCACAGATGTTCCCTAACCAACAATTCGCGGTCCGCGCAGCTCTTCCTGACGGACCATGCGCGGCATACTTCCCAACACTGAAACCAGAGCGAAACACCGGCCTTGCAGTCTCGATGGCGACTCACATCCCAGGTTGCAGGTACCAGCGGTCCGGACCGGAACCAAGGCCCTCTCTTCTCCGCATATCCAACCGCCTCGCCCGAGCCGGGGCGGCGAACTTGCCATTCGCTCGAATCGCTAACAATGCGCTGAACTCGCGAACACCGCGGCTTCCGGAGACACCCGCGGAGAATGTGCACCTGTCCGATGCTGCGGAGGTGCCCATGTCGATCATGTGCGCTGTTCGGAAGAAATCCATCGACGTCGTATCTTAAAAATTAACGACAATTGTGCCACGAAGAAACGGAAGAACAATGTCCGATCATACCGACGAACTTCAAGCCCACCCCGCTAACGCGGTGTTCGCCCTGATGGAAGACAGGAACTTCCGCTTCGGCGTTATTCGACCTGCACTCGAAGCGCGCAAGCAGGAATTGTGCCGACTCGCCACAGGCAAGAATATGGTAAAGGGTTTCCGTAATATAGCGAAAGCGCCGGTGTCCATGCTGCTGCAAGTCATCTCCGACGAAGCCAATCTCTCGGCCGAACTCGCCCGCGGCATTCTCGACCACTGGATATCCACGCAAGGCGTGCTGCGCGAGCGGGTGACCATCGCCCTGCGCGAACGCGGCTATGAGCCCAAGGAACAGGCCTTCGATGAACATGGCGAAATCGGGTGGCGTCCGATGAGCCCTGAACACGCGCAATTGCAGTATGACGGTGCCTTCATCGACGATGAGGATTCGAATGCTGTCATGCTCATGTCGCTTCTGCTGGGGTGGTTCGGCGCCGACGAGGATGACGAAACGGACGGTGAAGAAGCGGAGAACGCCGAGAACGGCAACTGAGTGCTGCCAGTGCGACTTCCTGATACGCGCCTCGTGTGAGATACTCCGGAAAATTGGTTTGGGCTGTAAAGCGAAAGCGGCGAGTGATCGCCGCTTTTCTTTTCTCTGTACCCTTTCGCGGGTGATCCGTCACTTCGTGTCGACGGAGATGTTGTGAGACCGTATGTGGAGGTGTTCCGTTTCTATCGAGCCCTCCATGCTGGTGGTGAATTTCACCGGCAACGTACTTCCTTTTTTCCTCAATGTCAAGCGCGTTTCTCCGCCGGGAAATATTTTTATCCGATGAGGCGCGACGCCCCGGAAACACGCCGCAGTATGCAGTACCACCAGACGCATGGTCATTGACCCGATACTTCCATTGTGTTGCGTCGGGGAATTGCGGAAGTTTCCGATGGTCACGACACACAGTCCAGGAGCAAGCAACATCCTCAGGCCTACAGACAATACCACCGACGGAATAACACATGGTGGGGCCGATCCTCTGGCGCCGTACAGCGCGCGCTGTTGCGACGTGTCGCTCCGCATGCCTCCGTATGATACCCTGCTTGCCGCAATGTTGGCGGCGCCATCACCCGCACTGTTCGCGTATGCGCATTTCGCCATTGTACTCGAAATGCGTCGAGAGCCCACACTCGCGCGTGCGATCAGCGATTGTTCCTTGTGCTATGGAGATGGGACGGGAAGTTGGCTGCTGCTCCGTCGCTTGGGTATTGCTGCTTCGCGCATCAATGCGACGGACGTGAACCACCGCCTACTCCGCGAAGGCATCGCTCGTGGGTGGCGCATCGCGTTTCTCGGCGGCGAGGATGAACAGTGTGTCCGGCTTCGCGCAACCTTGCCGCAGCATGGACTCGCTCCCTCGAGTACGATTATTCTACCGGGCTATGCCGATGTGGATGACACTGCGGTATTGCAGGCCATCCGTGATTTTACGCCGCAGCTGCTCTTTGTCGGCATGGGGACGCCCAAGCAGTTTATCTGGATGCACCGCCATGCGCGGGAGCTGAACATTCCCATCACCGCCGCTGCGGGTGGTTTCCTTGCGTTTCTTGCGGGGACACACCGCCGCGCTCCACGATGGGCGCGTACTTGCGGACTCGAGTGGCTGCACCGTCTGCTCCTCGAACCGACGCGTCTTTGGCGCCGATACATGCTCGGCATTCCCGCGTTTTTATTCCTGCTGTTGTATGCGCGGCGGGCGGACGAGCGATAATCTGCGGACGCATTGTGCCGAACGGGGCGGGCCGTGATCCGCCTGACTCTGTACCTCGGCAAGTCAAACTCGTCTGTCCAGATCGCGATACTGTACGGCCTCCGATACATACTCGGCGCGAATGCGCTCCTCCCCCGCGAGGTCTGCGATGGTGCGACTGACTTTCAGAATGCGGTCGTAGGCGCGGGCACTGAGGCCGAGTACGGTGATGGCATGTTTGAGAAGATTCTTGCAGGCGTCATCCGGCTGACAAAAATGGTGAATGTCCTGCGAACCCATCGATGCGTTGCAATGCAAGCCGCACCGGTGCGCGAACCGCTCCCTCTGGCGTTCCCGCGCCCGCTCCACCCGCATGCGTATTGCCGCAGAGCTTTCGCCGCGTCGCTCGCCGGCGAGTTCCTGATACTTCACCTGCGGACAATTCACATGTATGTCGATGCGATCAAGTAGCGGACCCGAGATACGTCCCATGTATTTCTGCACCTGCTGTTCTCCACACGTGCATTCCTGATTCGGGTTGCCATGATTACCGCAGGGGCATGGATTCATGGCCGCCACAAGCATGAAGTCCGCTGGATACTCGATGGAGAGTTTGGAACGCGCGATAGTGACCGAGCCATCCTCCAGTGGTTGGCGTAGCACTTCGAGCACATTGCGGGCGAACTCCGGCAGTTCGTCCAGA
>JAMIQH010000317.1:0-22563 GCA_035914695.1 Bacteroidota bacterium
ATACCCACCACGCGCAGACCTTCCTGCTCGATACGCTTGACCACTTCGCCGATCACTCCAGCCGCGACACCATCGGGTTTGACAATTGCCAGTGTGCGTTCCATGTCCATCCTGAATGTGTGAAAAAAGATAACATATAGTATACAATGCGGAACTGGCTGACGCAAGCGTTGGCCGAACAGCATGCAGGCGAGATGAACATGCCCCCCTCACTCTTCCGACGACGTAACGGAGCGGGAAGTCGGTGTACCGCTGCCGAGCAGCGCGTTGGTCACCACACTTACCGAGCTGAAGGCCATGGCGGCCGCGGCGAACATGGGCGTCAGCACGCCGAAGGCGGCGAGGGGGATGCCAATCACATTGTAAATGAATGCCCAGAACAGATTCTGCCGAATCTTGCGCACGGTGCGACGGGACAACGCCAGCGCGGCCACCACGGCCAGCGGATCGTTGCGCAGCAGGGTGATGTCCGCCGCCTCCATGGCGATGCCCGAGCCGCCACCCATGGCGATGCTCACATCGGCAAGGGCGAGCGCCGGCGCATCGTTGATGCCATCGCCCACCATGGCGACAACCTGGCCCTGTTGCCGCAACTCCTGAATGTGTTCTCCCTTTTGCTCGGGACGCACGCCGGCGATCACCCGCCGCACACCCACCGCCGCGGCAATGCTTCGCGCCGCCTCCTCGGTGTCGCCCGTCAGCATGACGACGTCAATACCCTGGCTATGCAGCGCCTCCACCGCCTCGCGCGATGTGGGACGCGGCGTGTCGGCCAGTGCGAAATGGCCAACGAATTCGCCATTGATGGCGAGGTACATCACACTCTGTCCGGCGGGATTCTCCCGTTCGGGCGGGCGTATCGCGTACGACGCCAGCAGCGCGCGATTGCCCAGCAATACGGCATCTCCTCCGACAAAGGCCAACACGCCGGCACCGGGGACATTCTGAAACGACTCCGCCTCGCCCACGGACACGGCCCGCTCGGCCGCGTAGTCCACAATGGCTCGTGCAAGCGGATGTTCGGATTGCCTCTCGGCGGCGGCCGCAAGCGTGAGCGCCGCATCCGCCTCCCATCCATCTTGCACATCGAAGGACTGCACCCGTGGCGTGCCCAACGTGAGCGTACCGGTTTTATCCATCACCACCGTGCTCACGTTGCGGGCATGCTCCAGCGCCTCGGCATTGCGGATCAGCATGCCCTGTTTGGCGCCGACACCGATTCCCACCATCACGGCGGCCGGCGTGGCCAAGCCGAGCGCACAGGGACAGGCGATGATCATGACCGCGATGGCGTGGAGCATCGCTTCGGTAAACGGCGCCGAGGCGCCGAAATACCATGCGACCAGGGTAAGCAGCGAAGCGAGCAGCACCACAGGCACGAACACCGCCGCCACGCGGTCCACCAATTGCTGCACCGGCGCTTTCGATCCCTGGGCCTCGTCCACCATGCGGACGATATGCGCGAGCACCGAAGCGCCGCCCACGGCCGTGGCCTCGACCAGCAGGGCGCCGTCGAGATTCACCGTGCCGCCGGTGACCGCATCGCCACTCACACGAGGCACGGGAACGGGTTCGCCCGTGATCATCGATTCATCCACCGACGAGCTACCGGACAACACGCGGCCATCCACGGGCAGACGCTCGCCTGGCCGCACCACAACCACGTCGCCCACACGCAATGCGGCGATGGGAACATCGACGTCGCCATCTTCGCGTCGCACGCGGGCGGTGTCGGGCTGCAAGCCCATGAGCGCGCGGATGGCGCCGGCTGCGCGATGCCGCGCCCGGGCTTCGAGCAGGCGTCCGAGCAGGATCAATGTGATGATGGAAGCGGATGTATCGAAATACACATGCGCATGCGCGGCATGCACGCCGAGAGGATCGGGAAAGAGCACCGCGGCGGCGCTGTAGGCATAGGCCGTGCCCGTGCCCATGGCCACCAGCGTGTTCATATCGGCTGTGCGATGCCGCAGGGCCGCGAGAAAACCCCGGAAGAAGCGCCGCCCCGGCAGAAAGAGTACCGGCGTGGTGAAAATCAATTGCAGCTTGTTCCCCATTTCCAACGACAGCGGCCACCAGGCCTGCACGCCCGGCAGCATGGGCAGCATGCCGAGCACAAACACGGGAAGCGTTAAGGCCAACGCCACAAACAAATCACGCCGCAGCTCCCGATGCTCGCCCGCGGATGCATCCTCGGGCATGCCCAAGGCGGCGGTGGCCGTACCCGTCGCGTCCGATGCCACGGGCAGAGCGAGTTCGTAGCCCGCCGCGTGGACAGCATCGGCGAGTTCGCGCATGGATGCCCGGGACGGGTCGAGACGAATCACGGCCTTGTTCGAGGCGAGATTCACCGATGCGGCTTCCACACCCGGCACACGCAGCAACGTGTCCTCGACGCGCTTGACGCAACTGGCGCAGGTCATGCCCTGCACGGGCACGCTCAGCGTTTCAATCTGCGCGGGAGCTTGTGTGCTGTCGATGGTGGGAGCGTTGTCGTCCGCGTTCACGATGCCGCGACGACAAAGCCCGCCCGCTCCACCGCGGCGCGCAGCTGTTCATCGCTCACGTGCGCTTCATCCATCGCCACCGTGGCGGTGCCGATGCCCACGTTCAGCACCTCGAGACCTTCCACCTGCGCGAGTTCCTTTCGCAGCGACATCACGCAGTGATTGCAGGACATGCCATTGATTGTATAGGTACGTTCGGTCATGATTTATCCGAAAACATGTATGTGAAACAGCGGAACGGCCTTGCCCTTCCACCAGCGAACATTCTTGCGTCCCCCGGCGGCGCGGCGCCGGCTACACGCGCATCATTTTCCTTTTCCACCGCCGAGCATGCGCGCCAGCCACAGAAACACCACCGCGCCCACGGTTGCCACGAACAGACTCCAGATGTTGAATCCCGTGATGGAGCGCTCGCCGAGCCAACTGAACAGCAGGCCGCCCACCACACTCCCCACGATACCCACCGCGATGTTGAACAGACAGCCGCGCTCCGAGCCCACGCCCGTGGCGATTTTCGCTATCCAGCCGGCTATGCCACCGAGGATGATCCAACCGAGAATGCCCATGTGATTTCTCCAACAAATGGTGATCGGGACCGCGCAACGCGTGTTGGCGCTGACGATTGGCAGCGTACGGACGGAGGTCCGCACGGTTGCGTTGCGCGCCCGGGCAAACATCGTGGCAAATTAGCGCATGGCAAGGTTGACGTCAACCCATTTCGCCATGCGGAATTGCATGGCATTGCGCGTTGAAGCAGCCGGAGAATATGCCACCGCCCCCGCTGTCGAAACATGCGGGGGCGGTGTGAATGATGGGTGGAACGGGAATCAGCCCTTGAGCACAGTGGAGAGGACTTTTTCCTCGCTGATTTTCCGCGTACAGAAGAACCAATCCTGACACTCGACATCCTCCTTGCCATCCATGCGATCCTTGGCCACGCCACAGGATCCCGCGGTCGGCACGATCACATCGTCGCCCGGGCGCCAGTCGGCGGGAGTGGCGACACTGAAGGCGTCGGCGGTTTGCAGGGCGACCACCACGCGATACAGTTCGTCGAAATTCCGGCCGAGACTGAGCGGATAGTAGATGATGGTGCGGATGACGCCCTTGGGATCGATGACGAACACCGCGCGCACGGCCTTGGTGTTGCTTTCACCCGGCTGAATCATGCCGTATTTCCCGGCCACTTCCATGGTGATATCCTCGATGAGCGGGAAATTCACCTCGACATGTTTCATGCCCTTGAATTCGATTTTCTCCTTGATGGTGCGCAGCCAGGCGATGTGGCTGTACAGGCCATCCACCGACAGGCCCACGAGTTTGGTGTTGGCTTTGGCGAATTTTTCCTCCATCGAGGCGAAGGTCATGAACTCGGAAGTACACACCGGGGTGAAGTCCGCCGGGTGGCTGAAGAGAATGACCCAGCTCCCCGTGTAGTCGGCGGGGAAGTTGATCGGTCCCTGCGTGGTAACCGCTGTGAACGCGGGGGCGGCATCGCCGATGCGGGGCATGGAGAAGGGTTTTTCCTGAAGCTGTTCCATTGTGTCTGTTCCTTATAATGTACTGCGATATTGAAAAAATTCGTGGCTTCGGAAGTTACGCATTCTGCTCGTGACGCACCACGGTGCGGATATCGAATGCGGGGGGCTCCTCGATATGCTTTTTCACAGCGCACAGCGAAGCGGATTTCACGAGTGCATCGTGGTATTTCTCCGGAAAATCGGCTGGCACCTGAATGTCGAGCTGCACCTTGCTGATCATGCGGCGGACGGGATCGAATTCCATGCGCTGCGTCAACTCGATGCCCTCGGTGCTGAGTCCGCGCTGCTGGCAGAAGCCAAGCACGTAGATGCCGGCGCAGGTGCCAAGCGAAGCGAGGAAGAGATCGAAGGGAGCGGGCGCAGTGCCATCGCCGCCGCCGTAGGCGGGCTGATCGGTGGAGACGCGGAAGCCGTTGTAGATGGCGTCGACTTTTTTGTTACCGGGAAAAATGATTTTCATTTCCATGGGATACTTCCTTGTTCTTTGTTTCATCAAGCAATCGAACGTAGGATGCAGCGAGCGCTGTGGGAGATTCCAGTAGTGGGATGTTGTGCGTTCATCGCCTATGTTACTCGCTGGAATCTGTACCCACTCGCGATGACAGGCGGCGCAGGCATGATATTTCCCGCGATCAAACTCCGCACCAAGCTCCAGCTCTCCTTTCTTCTCATTGGCTTTGTTTCCATTCTCATTACCGGATGGCAGGCGTATGAGAGCGCGAAGACGGCGCTGGAGGATGTCACCTTTCAGTGGCTCACCGCCATGCGCGAATCGCGTCGTGAGCAAATCGAGTATTACTTCACGCGCGTGCAAACGGATATCCGCAGTTACGCGCGCGACCGCACCGTGATTGAAGCGGCGCGCGAGCTGATGTCGGTTTTCCCCGACGCGCGACGCGAAGCGGGAGATGCGACGCGGCTGCTGGACATGGTGTTGTCCGAAGCGCAACCCCGGTCGACTGCGACGAGCGCGTATCTCCGCGTGTTGCGGCGCCATGATGCGCAGATCGAATCCTTCCGCGCATTGCACGGGTACTACGACATTTTTCTCGTCACCGCGAAGAATGGCGACGTGGTGTACACGGCGCGGCGCGAGACGGATTTCGCCACGAATCTCCGCGATGGACCGTACCGCAGCTCCAACCTCGCAGCTGTGGTGTCGTTGTTGCGCGACGACAGCGACACGGTGCGCTTTGTCGATTTCCTCCCTTACGAACCCTCGGGCTTGCGCCCGGCGTCGTTCGTTGCGACACCCGTGTACGATGGGGGTGCGATGATCGCGGTGCTGGTGTTTCAACTCTCGATCGACGATATCAACGGACTGATGACCGGCGGCAACAGACGCAGCGACGGCATGGGTTCGAGTGGCGAGACGTATATCGTGGGAACGGATTTGCGTATGCGCAACGACTCGCGCTTTTTCATCGAGCAGCCCGCGCGCTATCTGAAAACCCTGCGGGACATTGGCACCGACAGCGCCATCGTGGGTGCCATCGAGCGCAATCGCACCAGCGTGCTGTTGCAGGAGGTGCGCACGTCCGCCTCGCTGGCCGCGCTGCGCGGCGAGACCGACACGCGCGAGGTGGAGGACTATCGCGGGGTGCATGTGCTCTCGTCGTTCACTCCGCTGCGCATTCCGGATTTGCACTGGGTGATGTTGTCCGAGATCGACGAGACGGAGGCCTTCCGGGCGGTGTACGCGTTGCGCGAGCGGCTGATTCTCATCGGACTTGTGATACTGCTGTTCGCGTTCAGTCTTGGCGTCACCATTGCGCGCACGATCACACGTCCCATACTCTCGCTTGCGGATGTGGCGGAATCCTTCGGCGGAGGGAAGCTGGACGAACGCGCGGCGGTGGAGGCCCGCGACGAGATTGGCTTGCTCGGCTCCACATTCAACACCATGGCCGAGCAGGTGCAGGAGCACACCACGCGCTTGCAGAGCGAGATCGAGGTGCGCATCAAGGCCGAGGAGCAGCTCATGCGTTCGGAGGAGCAGTTGCGCAATCTGTCCACGCATTTGCAGAGCGTGCGCGAGGAAGAGCGCAAGCGGCTTGCGCGCGAGATACACGACGAACTCGGCCAGCGCCTCACCACGATGAAGCTGCATCTGTCATTATTGCGCGACGATGCGCGCGACGAGCAGGCCGATGTGCTTGTGGGAATGGAATCGGCGATCGCCAATATCGATGCCACGATACAGGCCGTCAAGCGTCTGATATCGGAGTTGCGGCCGGGGTTGTTGGACGATCTCGGCCTCACCGCCGCCATCGAGTGGCAGGCCGAGGATTTCCAGCGCCGCACGGGCATTCGCTGCGAAGTGTCGATCAATCCGCATGACATCGCGTTGGATCAGGACCGATCCACCGCGGTGTTTCGTATTTTTCAGGAGACGTTAACCAATGTCGCCCGCCATGCCGCGGCGACACATGTCACCGTGTATCTCACCGACAACGGTGACGAGGTGGAATTGATCACGACGGACAACGGACGGGGCATCACCCGGGAAGAAATCGACGATCCGCGTTCTTTCGGCTTGCTGGGCATACGCGAGCGCGCGCATGCATTCGGCGGGACGGTGGATATCAGCGGCACGCCGAATGTGGGCACCGTGGTGTCGGCCATGCTTCCCAAATCTCAGGAGTTCGACGCATGATATCATTGCTTATTGCGGATGATCACGTCCTATTTCGCGAGGGGTTGAAGCAAATCCTCGCACGGCACAAGGAAATCCGCGTGGTGGACGAGGCGGGCAGCGGCAACGAGGCCATGCAGAAAATGCTTGCGCGGCACTACGATCTGGTGTTGCTGGACATTTCCATGCCAGGCCGAAGCGGGTTGGATATACTTGGAGAAATCCGCAAGGAGCGTCCCGACCTCCCCGTGCTCATGTTGTCGATGCATCCGGAGGAGCAATACGCCGTGCGCGTACTGAAAGCCGGGGCCTCGGGCTATCTCACCAAGGAGAGTGCCGCTTCGGAATTGATCCATGCGATCAAGAAGGTGGCCTCCGGTGGGAAATACATCAGCGCGTCGGTGGCCGAGCGTCTGGCGGATGCGATCGAGGATGACTTCAGCGGCCCGCCGCATCAGACGCTGTCGAACCGTGAGTTTCAGGTGATGAAAATGCTGGCGGCGGGTAAAACCTTGAAGGAAATCGCCGAGGATCTCATTCTCAGCGAAAAGACCATCACCACGTATCGCGCGCGCATTCTCGAAAAAATGAAGTTGCGGAACAACGTGGAGCTGTCGCATTACGCGATACGGCACAAGCTGCTGGAATAGCGCCGCTGGCCGCGCGCAGGGCTCGTCACTTCTGATTTTAACGCGGAGGTCGCAGAGGTCGCAGAGGGCGCAGAGGGCACGGAGGGATGGGGGGGGTGCGGTTTGTTTGGAATCCCGTCATCCCGGCAAGAACGGTTTTCGAAGAAGGCCGTTGTTGCCTTTTCACCTTTTTCACCCGGCCGCCATTATTCATTCATGAGCGCGGCATGGGCCTCACGCGAAGACGCGATGTCGCGAAGCGCCTCCATATACTCCCTCCGCGACCTCTGTGCTCTCCGCGACCTCTGTGTTACGTAGTGACCGCCAGCATTTGTAGGCATTTCCCTACGGTGGCGGCGCTTTGATCCCGACAGGAAATTCAGGGGAATTCGTATGGGACTGTTCGCTCCGATATTCTAATTTCGGATTACCGTCTCCGCTGAGCAGAACACGGCGGGTACGCGGACGGCATTCACATTCATATCGGAGAACCTATGTTCGACACCGGGAATACCGGCTTCATGCTGGTGGCAACGAGTCTCGTCATGCTCATGACACCGGGACTCGCGTTTTTCTATGGCGGCCTCGTCGGCCGCAAGAACGTGTTGAGTATCATGATTCAGAGTTTCGTCTCCATGGGCGTGACCACGGTGCTGTGGTTCGCCGTGGGGTACTCACTGTGTTTCAGCGGCGATGTGGGCGGCATCATCGGGAACCTTGATCACGCCTTCATGCAGGGCATTCCGGTGAACGAAATGTTCGGCAGCGAAACTCATCGCATCCCGATGTTCGTGTTCATCGCTTATCAGATGATGTTCGCCATCATCACGCCCGCGCTCATCACCGGCGCATTCACCAATCGCGTCACCTTCAAGGCCTATCTCATTTTCCTCGTGGCGTGGCTGCTGTTCGTGTACTTCCCCTTCGTACACATGGTGTGGGGCGGTGGAATGCTGGCGCAGTGGGGCGTGTTGGATTTCGCGGGCGGTATTGTTGTGCATGCCATCGCCGGCATGGCCGCGCTGGCTTCGGTGTTCTACGTTGGTAAGCGTCGCGTGGAGGAAAAGGGTCCGCACAGTATTCCACTGGTGGCGCTGGGCACGGGCTTGCTCTGGTTCGGTTGGTACGGCTTCAACGCGGGCAGCGAATTGCGCGTGGACGAAATCACCGCGCTGGCCTTCCTCAACACCGATGTGGCCGCATCGTTCGCGGGCGTGACCTGGCTGATTCTGGCCTGGGCCATCGAGAAAAAACCCAAGTTCGTCGGTTTACTCACCGGCGCCGTGGCGGGCCTCGCCACAATCACTCCCGCCGCGGGCTTCGTATCCACCAGCAGCGCGGTGATCATCGGTATCGGCAGCGGCGTGGTGTGCTATTTCGCCGTGGCGATGAAAAACAAACTGAAATGGGACGACGCGCTCGACGTGTGGGGCGTGCACGGTGTGGGCGGCATACTCGGCACGATATGCCTCGGATTGTTCGGATCCACCGCCATCAATGCGGCTGGCGCGAACGGCTTGCTCTTCGGCGGCGCGGACTTCTTCTTCAAGCAAGTCGTGGCCGTGGTGGGCGCATCGGTCTACGCCTTCGCCTTCACCTACATCATGCTTGCCATCATCAACGCCATCACGCCGGTGCGCACCAGCGACACCGAGGAATCCAGCCTCGACGAGGAAATGCATGGTGAAACCGCGTACATCGAAGGAATCTGAGATGCGAACACTTTCCACAACTCTTACAGCGTTCATTCTTCTGCTGGCATTCCACGGCACACTGCGCGCGCAGGACGACGCGAAGTGGTACGACGGCATCGCGGTAAACGGCTTCGTGGCCTCGTCGTTCACCTGGAATTTCAACACTCCGGCATCCGGTGAAAACGGCTTCCGCATTTTCGATAAAAAGCACAACAGCTTTTCACCCGATGTATTTCAACTCGCCATCAAGCGCGACGCGGAAAAAGCGGGTGAAGCGGGCTTCCGCGCCGATCTGGTGACGGGCATGCTGCCGCGCTACACTGCGTCGACGGGGCTGTTCGGCTCCACCAACATCGACCTGCTCCAGGCCTACGCGAGTTACGTCGCGCCGGTGGGTAGCGGCCTCAAGCTGGAGATGGGAAAATTCCTCACCCACATGGGCTACGAACTCATCGAAGGCTGTGACGGCTACAACGACAACATCAGTCGCTCCTTCCTCTTCGGCTACGCCATTCCATTTGCGCATACCGGCCTGCGCGCCCGCTACGCCTTTTCCGAAGGAGTCTCGGCCATGGTGATGGTGGCGAACGGCTGGGACAACGCGGTGGAGAACAACAGCAATAAAACCGCGGGCTTCCAACTCGGCCTTGCCCCGGTGGAAGGTTTGTCGCTGTACATCAACGGCATTCACGGCGCCGAAATGGAGAAGAACAACAGCGACGCCACCACGGTGTTCGATCTCGTTGCCGTGTGGTCGCCGGTCGAGCGTCTGTCCATCGGCGTGAATGCGGACTTCGGTTCGCTGGCCGGTGGCGGCGCCGAAGGCGAAGACGCCAAGTGGACGGGTTACGCTGGCTATCTGCGGTATCAAGTGTGCGAGCGCGTGGCGCTGGCGTTACGCGGCGAAATGTTTGACGACGTCGATGGCGTGCGCACGGGTGTGAAGCAGAAGCTGACGGAAATCACCTTCACGCCGGAATTCCGCCTCGCGCAGAATTTCGCACTCCGCGCCGATCTGCGCTACGACATGAGCGATCAGAAGGTGTTCGAGGACGGCGCTTCGCTCACGGATACCACCATCGAACCGAGTGATGCACAGATGACGTTCGGTTTGCAAATGCTTTTCCTCTTCTAATCCTCCCTCCTCAAAGCGCGAACGCAGCGGCGTTTCACATCCCCGTGGAACGCCGCTGTTTTTATTTCCGCCCACATCCTCCGATCTTGTGGCGATGCGTCCTCCATCACCAACACGCCCGACGCCATGAAGCATGTCATCACCATCGGCCTGTTCCTTCTATTGAGTCACTCCCTGCATGCGCAGGATGATGTGCTGGGCAATGCGCTGAAGCGCTTCGGCGTCGACTCGAGCAGCGTGGGGTACCGCCCACATTCCACATGGAATCCCACCGGCGCGCCCGATCCTTTCCGCCTGCCATGGTTCGATGGCCTGCTCGCGCGACCGATGAAACTCCCCAATTTCACGCGCGATATGCTCTGGCGCTACCATCTCTGGCTGACAGGCGACAGCAGCAACTTCCCTCGTCCGACGCTGGCACAGGTGCGACCGCTGGCAGCAACGATTATGAATTCCGCGCGGAATCTCGGCCACGGTATCGGCAAATACGGTTTGGATTACACTCCCGCCATCAGTGAGAAGGAGCCATTGCTCAACGCCGTCGAGCAGTTGTATCGCGAGCAGGGGCGCGACCTCGGTGACAACATCGTGTACCAATTACCCACGCAGGATTGGACCAACAGCCGCAAGGCCTTCGCCGCGATGATTGCGAAGCTCCCGGCCGAGCTTCAGCGCTCGCTGGCGACTATCGTCACCGCCATCGGAGAAGCGGCACGCTGGCGTGATCGTTCGCTGGCGCGTATTCCCCGGGATCAGTTTCAGCACATTTTCACCTCGACCACGCTGGAGGAATCGCAATGCGATGCGCACACCTTTGATCAAACGGTGTACGACGCCGCACAGGCCTTCGACGTGAGTTCCGCGTCGTGGGGCGCCACACTGCTGGCGCAGGCCGTGGAGAAGGAGTTGCCCGTGATCCGACGTTTCGCGGGAGCGAATGTGACGCTGGACATGCCCACGCCACGTGGACGCATCGTGCTGCGCGGAGGCGGCAGCGATACGCATTACGCGCAGGATTGCGCACTGCTGGTGGATTTGGGCGGTGACGACACCTATTACGGCGCAACGGCGGCGAGTTCTCCTTTGCTTCCCGTGGCGGTGGTGATTGATGTGCGGGGCGACGACCGTTATGTCAACGAGCATGAGCAATTGCCAGCGCAGGGTGCGGGAGTACTGGGGATCGGTTTCCTTCTCGATCTCGCGGGCGACGATCTGTATGCGTCGCGCACGTTTTCGCAGGGCTGCGGACGCTTCGGCGTGGGCGTGCTGTACGATGCCGATGGGCGTGACACGTACAACTCGCTCGGTTTCGCGCAGGGAGCGGGACTGTATGGCCTCGGACTGCTGGTGGATCGCGCGGGCAAGGACACGTATCGCACGGTGTATTACGCGCAGGGTTACGGCTTTGCGAAGGGGCTTGGCCTGTTGGCCGACCTGAGCGGCGACGACCGCTACATTGCCGACGACGAAGAGCTCATACACATTGGCGACGAAACACCGTTGCACAACGAGAGTGATGCGCAGGGCTATGGCGCCGGTCGACGCGCCGATCACACCGATGGGCACAACATGTCCGGCGGCCTCGGCATACTCACCGATCTGGAAGGTGACGACGAATATTCGGCGGGCGTATTCGCGCAGGCCAGCGGCTACTGGTATGGCATGGGCGTGTTACACGATGCGAAGGGCGATGACAAGTATCGCGGCGTCTTCTTCAATCTTGGCGCCTCGGCGCATTACGCCATCGGCGTGCTGCTGGAGGAAGGTGGCGACGATACTTCCGACCTGGTGATGACGCTGGGTTTCGGCACGGCGCACGATTGTTCGGCGGCGTTTTACCTGGACCTCGACGGCAACGACAGCTACACAATGAGCAAGGGCGACGAGCGCGCGTGCAGTCTGGGCAGTTCGCTGAACAATTCCTTCGCACTGTTCGCCAACATTCGCGGCAACGACAGCTACGCTCCCGTGGGAAATGCTTTCGGCTACGCCACCGCGCGACGCGGTGGTGAATGGGCACTGTATGCGCCGAGCACGGGGCTATTCTTCGATATCGGCGGGCGGGACACGTACACCGGCGGTCGTGCCGCCGACAACAGCGAATGGCTGCTTCCGATCATTCAGGGCATTCACGGTTACGGCCTTGACGGCAACGCCGGATTGCTGCGCTTCGAAGCGGAATAAGTCGCAGCACATACCACGTTTCGCCGGCACAGCGTGCCAACCGCGGCTGATCCACGTTGCCCCACATCGCCTCCGACGCTTGCGGCTCGCCCCGCATATCCATACGGCGGAAATATCGCTGATATACGATGGCGTGACGCGTCCCCTTGCCTCACCAGTTGGCAACCGTTTCGAGCACTTGAACACTGGTGCCGATTTCGCAATATTGAAGTTTGCATCCGTTTCACGATTTGTTGGACAAGCGCGGCAGTATCGACATGGCAAAACAGCAGCAAGGCACTCTTGAAAAAATTGTTTCCCTCGCCAAGCGGCGTGGATTCATTTTTCAATCATCCGAAATTTACAGCGGGCTGAATGGCTGCTGGGATTACGGTCCGCTGGGCGTGGAATTGCTGCGCAATGTGAAAGACAGTTGGTGGCGCGCGATGACGTATCGCGACGATGTGGAGGGACTCGACGCATCCATTCTCATGCATCCGCGCGTGTGGGAGGCCTCGGGTCACGTGGAGAATTTCACCGATCCGATGGTGGACTGCAAGCAGTGCAAGAGCCGTTATCGACTGGATGTGCTGTTCGAGTCCTACAATGAAAAGCGCCGTGGCAAGGTGGTCAAGGCCTGGCTGGATACCCTCGACGAGGCGGCGCGTGCGGCAATGGACGAGCGCAGCGCCGAGGAACGCGCTGAAGCCGCCGGCAATGCGTTGGTGGACGACGCCGTGTTCTTTGAATCGCTCAATCAGCAGCAGCTTCTTGTGTGTCCGAATTGTGGCGGCACAGGGACATTCACCCTTCCGCGCACTTTCAATCTCATGTTCAAAACCTTTATCGGACCGGTGGAGGACAGCAGCGCCGTGGTGTATCTGCGTCCCGAGACGGCACAGGGCATTTTCGTGAATTTCGGCAATGTGGCGCAGGCCACGCGGCAGAAAGTCCCCTTCGGCATCGCGCAGATCGGGAAGGCCTTCCGCAACGAAATCAACACCAAGAATTTCCTTTTCCGTACGCGCGAATTTGAGCAAATGGAAATGCAGTTCTTTGTCAAGCCCGGCAGCGACGAGGATTGGTACGAACAGTGGCGCGCGTGGCGCATGCAGTGGTTTATCGACAATGGCATGCGCAAGGAGAAGTTGCGCTACCATCCGCATGCGCCCGAAAAACTGGCGCATTACGCCAAGGCGGCGGTGGACATCGAGTATGAATTCCCCTTCGGCTGGGGCGAGATCGAGGGCATACATAATCGTACCGACTTCGATTTGCGCCGGCACACCGAGTACTCGGGCAAGAGTCTCGAGTACTTCGATGCCGAATCGCAGGAAAAGTACATTCCCTACGTGATCGAGACCTCGGCGGGTGCCAGCCGTTCGCTGATGGCCTTCCTCGTCGACGCCTACGACGAGGAGGAGCTTGAGGGCGAGACGCGCGTGGTGCTACGCTTCCATCCGCGGCTTGCTCCATTCAAAGCGGCCATTTTGCCACTTGTGAACCGTGATGGCATGGACGATATCGCGCTCGGCCTTTACCGTGATTTGCAAAAGGATTTCAAGGTGTTTTACGACGACAGCGGCTCCGTGGGCCGCCGGTACCGTCGTCAGGACGAGGTGGGCACACCTTTTGCGATTACCGTGGATTCACAGACGCTGGAAGATCGCAGCGTCACCATTCGGGAGCGCGATAGCATGCAGCAGCAACGCATTTCTCTGGATGCGGTGCGGACGTATCTGCTCGACAAGCTTCAGTGATGCGCGTTGATGCGCGATCGGTATGGTCTACACAGGGCCATGCCGATTATTTTTTGAAGAAGCAGGAAGACAAGGCGGGGGAACATCACGAAGGAGCAGCGGAGATGACAGTCCGCTCATTCGGCGGTGCGATCGAGGCGCGCCTGCAGGGAATCGATCACCACCATGGCGCGAGCACGCAATTCGGGATACTTTTCGGCGATGCGGCGGGCACTGGCGATGCGACGTTCGGTCAGGATGCGGGAAAACTTCAACGAGTAGTCCATTTTATCCGACACATAGATTTCCAGTTGTTCTTCCGGCTCGGGAGGCGTCGGCGCATCGGGAGTGCCACCGCCCGGCCTGAACAGAATCACGATGCCGAGGAATACCACCGAGGCGATGCCGACGATGAGAAAAAAACTGCGTTTCACGGACAATTCTCCACAGTGTACGAAGACATGCTCCATGCCCAATATACAGTTCACCGCGACGTCTGTCGAGACACAGTGCGTGAATGCGATAATTACCCGAGCTGCGGTGGTCGGCGCGCCAGCATCCGGAGGGCATTGTTTCATGTGCACCCGTGCGCGGAGCGACCCTGAAAGATTCGATAACGACGTCGTCCCCTATGAAGAATTTTCCTATCTTTGGGATTGGTAGCCCTTAACCCTCACGCTCTATGGACAAGCATCTCGTTTTCATCGTCGACGACGATTATTCGCTCCGACGACTGCTCGAAGTCACGTTGCAGTCGTGGGGATACAACACACAGACCTGGTCTTCGGGCGAAACGCTGTTGAAGAACCTCGACGCCAAGCCCGATGTGGTGTTGCTCGACCACATGCTCCCCGGCATGAGCGGCCTCGAGACATTGGAGCAATTGCGGAAGCACGCCCCTGATTTACCCGTGATCATCCTTTCGGCGCAATCGAAAATCGATGTGGCCATTGGCATCATGCGCGCTGGCGCAAGCGATTATTTCACCAAACCGGTGGATCTCAAGCGACTGCGATTCTCGTTGAACAATGCGGTGAAACTTCGTGCATTGAGCGACAAGGTGCAGGCCTTGCAGGACACGCTCGAAAGCACCGTTCGCTTCGACAACATCATTTCAAATTCCGGCGCCATGCAGGCGGTATTGAAGATGGTGGAGAAGGCATGTCGCAGCGACATCACCGTGTTGATCGAGGGTGAGAGCGGCACCGGCAAGGAATTAATTGCGCGAGCCATTCATTTCAACGGCACGCGCAAACGGAATCCGTTTGTGGTTATCAATTGCGCCGCCATACCCCGCGATTTGCTTGAAAGCGAACTGTTCGGTCACGAGCGCGGGGCATTCACGGGCGCGTATGATCGCAAGATCGGGAAATTCGAGGCGGCGTCGGGCGGCACCATTTTCCTCGATGAAATCGGCGAAATGGATTTATCGTTGCAGGCGAAGCTACTGCGGGTACTTCAAACCAAGCAGTTCGAACGTGTGGGTGGAGTGGAAACCATCGTATGCGATACGCGCATTGTCTCGGCCACGAACCGCACGTTGCGCGATATGGTTGCGGAGAAACTGTTCCGCGAGGATTTATACTATCGTCTTTCCACGTTTCCGATACTCCTGCCCCCGCTCCGGGAGCGCGCGGGAGAGATCACTCTCCTTGCCGAACATTTTCTCACTCAGTTCGCCGGTCGTGAGAACAAGAGCATCCGCGGCATTTCATCCGAGGCCATGCACGTACTGACCAGTTATCCCTGGCCCGGCAATGTACGCGAGTTGCAGAGCGTGATCGAGCGCAGCGTGTTGATGGCGGAGGGCGAGGAAATTCTGCCGGACGATCTCCCCATTGGACTGCGCCACTCCCAGGCCAACGAGGTGATGCCGCATGGATTCCACTTTTTCGCCACGCGCGACGATGTGATACCGTTCGAGCAATTAAAGGAAATGATTATCCGCGAGGCGCTCGAGCATTTCGACGGCAACATCACCGACGCGGCACGCGCGCTCGATATGGGTCGCACCACGCTGTACGATATGGTACGACGTCTCAAACCGAAGGGATAGCCGGTGGAAGTGTCGGCGCCATTTCAACCGAAATGCGCCTCGGGTAAGAGCACTGTCACGCGAGTATATTTCCCAAGTTCACTTTCTATGCTCATCCGGCCCCGATGGAGTTCCACGATGGAATGAACGAGGGCCAATCCCAGTCCGACCCCACGTTGTTCATGTTCGAGCCGGTCGAATTGCATATAGGCACCGATCGACCGCCGTTGTTCGTCCGTCATGCCTCTTCCCTTGTCCGACACCACCAACTCGTACCACCCATCGGCCAGACGCGCGCTGACGAGGATGGGAACACCATCGAGACTGAATTTGCAGGCATTGTCCACAAGTTCCTCGACCAGTTTTTCGAGATTGCGCGCCGACACTGCAACCGCGGCTTTTTCCGCATTGACGGTAACGTCCTTGGGACGGCGCGCGCGTTCGGCCACGCCGCCGGCGATATCGCGGATGATATCGTCCGGGTGTTCCAAGGTCTCGGCGCGCATTAATTCCGCGCGCTCACTGTCCTGTCGCGCACTTTCAAGTTCGGTGAAGCGGAGGTAATTCTGCACGAGACGATGCAGACGTTGCCCCGCCTGATTGATATGGCGGAGCATTTCCAAAATTTCCTCGGAATTGAAATCCTTCATGTGATCATGCATGAGGGAGGATAGTCCGAGAATGGAATTGAGCGGCGTGAGAAACTCGTGCGGGAGGGAGCGGCTGAGCGAATCGCGCAACTGATCGAGCGCACCGTGGAAGCGATCGTCGAAGCTGCGTTTCTTTTTCAGGCGCACCTCCACGGCATTGAGCAATTCCTCCTTCGTGAACGGCTTGGTCAAATAGTCATCTGCTCCGGACAGCATGCCTTTGCGCAGGTCGCTTTTATCGGAAAGCGCCGAAAGGAAAACGAAGGGAATAAGTTCCGTAGCGGGATCCTTGCGAACATATTCCAGCACGCCGAAGCCACCCAGATTTGGCATCATCACATCACAGAGGACCAGGTCCGGTAATTGTTCTCGAACGAGTTCGATGCCTCGCAACCCATTGTCGGCTGATACGACCTGATATCCGGCCTCATTGAGTCGTTCGATGATACTTTCGCGCACGATGGTTTCGTCCTCGATCACGGCGATTTTGGTCATGCGTCCTGCTCCAATGATGATAATCGTTCAATGTAGAGATTCGTCCCGGCATGCACAACTCCGCCGCCGGATTCGGCCGGACGCAACAAGCGCTCAAGCCGAACAACACGGCGGTACAGTCGTTGCCACATAATGATGTTACCGGAGAAGTCACTCTTCGTTCGTTGGCGAGCGGCACGGATTGGCGGGTGGGAACACAGGAACTGTTCCACCACGGCGGGGGAATGCAGAATGCGCCCATGGAACCATGCATTGCGGCTTTCGCAGCATCCTGCTATGTTGCGCATTCCATTTCACCTTCATCCATTAGTTGGGAGCTAATGATGCAGCTTGAGATACCGTATCGCCATGCGCGCACGCGCAGCCACAACTACTCGGCACCCGGCACCTACTGTCTGCGACTCGACACTGCGGACGGAGAGGCGCTGTTCGGCGAAGAACGCGGCGGTGTGCTGCGGCTCAACGCCTTTGCGGAAATCACCTTCGAGAAGCTTGCCCTCGCCGTGCAGCGCTACCCCTGTCTGCGCCTCGATGCTGCGCGCTTCGCGCCCGATGCGCTGGAAATCCTCGTCACCATCACCGACTACCGCAATCACACCGCGGCGCATCTGGAGAAATGGGACAATCGCTTCCGCGCGCGCCGATTGATGACCATTCCCCTCTTCGTGGGCTTCGTGAAAATGAACAGCGCGCGCGCCATCAACACCGCACGCGGCACAACGGGACGCGCCGTGTGGACGCGGCGTTACCACGATTGCATCGTCGAGGATGCCGGAGAGATCGAGAATATCCGGTGCGCATTCAACGTCGCGATGCAGCGCTCGCAGCTCACGCGCGACAAGGCGCACTCCTCGGTGCGGAGTCTGCGATCGGTGCTGAGCGAGGCCTTCGCGCTGTTCGGCGGGGACCACGCCCGGGCGCCACGGAGCCAGGCGCCGCCGACCGCAGGACTGCTCATGCTTGGTCGCGCGGTATTCCTGCGGGACACCGTACTGCGTGCGTCATCCGCGGTTCCGGCATCGCCTGGAACGGGGAAGCGGAAGCGAACCCCCGCGGTAAAGGAGATGGTGGACGCATCGCATGCGATGCTGCACACCGTGGATGCGGAGGCGATGCTGCTGTCGCTGGCGCCGGGGTAGCGGGTCGGGATATGGGACGGGAATGTCCGCGATAGACCATCGCATCCACCTGCATCACATGATCGTTTCCCGAGTAAAGTTCGAAGCGCCCCGGGGCGATTCGCGAGGGAGAGGTATGCGCGGAGGCGGAGGATTTGGGAAATGGGAGTGGTTTTTCGGAGGTCGTCCCGGGCGTTTCGGTATTTCGGAGTATATGGTTTTATGAATTGTCGGGTGAAATCGGGTCGGGGGTGGGGCGGTCGGGGGCTGAGATCGCGGCTTCGGGGCGGGGATTTGGCTATTCACTGAATAACCCACGCCCGGGGCGGAAGCTGGGCGGTCGAGCAGGATTTGGCTATTCACTGAATAGCCCACGCCCGGAGCGGAAGGCGAGGCGGTCGAGCAAGATTTGGCTATTCACTGAATAGCCCACGCCCGGAGCGGAAGGCGGGGCGGTCGGGTGGAATTTGGCTATTCACTGAATATTTCAGCCGATGATTCCCCGGTTGACCCGGCGTCGAGCTTGGCTATTCACTGAATGTCTCAGCCGGAGATGTTCGACCTGCGAGTGGGGTCACTATCAGAAGGTGGGGACAATTTCCGGTTGGCGGAATCGGACGGACGCCTCGGTTGCCTATGTGTCGTCGCCCGAAACTGTGGAGACATGCGGTGCGCCACTGGTTGCCCCTCGAGATCGTCCTTGAATCCCTGCACGACATTCAGCCAGCGCTGGCACCGAACGCCCATTCGCGTCGCTGCTGACAGCGAGCGTCGGCTCTCTTCGCTTGTAGCGATTCGCGCGGATCCTCGCGGACTTCCAGGATTAATCTGTGCTAATCTGTGTGTAATCTGTGCAATCTGTGGTTCCCCCCTGAGTTGACTCCACCTCATCTACCAAATCAACGAGTGGGACCAACCAACATCAGTCGCGTCTGAATCTGAGGGCCACACTTGAGTACCGAATAAAACAGTCCAGTTCCCAGATCCTTCGCATCGAAGGGAACAGAATGGTATCCAGACTCTCGCGGGCCATCTACCAACACCGCGACCTCACGCCCAAGTACATCGTGTATGCTCAAGCGGATGTGCTGTGTCGTCGACAACGTGAATGGGATCGTCGTGCCTGTGGTGAACGGATTGGGGAAATTCTGGGCGAGATGGAATAAGGATCGAGTGGGCTTTGGCTCTTCAATCCACGTCGCTCCGCCGGTGGTGGTGCGGAGAATTGTGCCGTAATCGCCAACAGCGGTGCCGGTGTTCGCGTCGGTGAAGCTTACTCCATTCAATTCGTGGTTCGTACCGCTTCTCTCTTGCGACCAGCTTGCTCCACCATCGGTAGTGCGGAGGATGGCCCCTTCCAATCCAACCACGGTTCCGTTGGCGGCATCGGTAAACGACACTCCGTTGAGACGGTCGGTTGTGCCGCTGGTCTGGCTCGACCAGCTTGCTCCACCGTCGGTCGTGCGAAGAATTGTGCCCTTGTCTCCCACGACAGTTCCGGTGCCGACATCGGTGAAGGAGAGCCCGAGGAGCCAATTCGTTGTCCCGCTTTCCTGTGGGGTCCAAGTCTCTCCGGCATCGGTTGTACGGAGGATGATTCCGTACCCCCCCACTGCCACAGCCGTACTGAGATCGATATACAGCACCTCGCAGAGTGCGTTCAAAGTGCCACTCGGCTGCAACGTCCACTGTTCGCCACCATTGGTGGTGCGCAGTATCGTTCCATCGTTCCCCACCACCATTCCTCTGTCGTTGTCAATGAAGGACACTCCACGCAGTAAATTCGTCGTACCACTGGTCTGACTCGCCCATGTCCCGCCGCCATCGGTCGTGCGAAATATGGTACCAACACCTGCGATCACAACTCCGGTGTTGGAATCGGTGAAGGATACTCCGGTAAGAACGTTCATCGATCCTATTGTCTGTCTGTTCCACCCCGTACCGCCATCGGTGGTACGGAGGATCGTCCCATCCCAGCCCACGACGGTTCCATTGTCTGCGTCGGAGAAGGAAACCTTCAGTAGCCGGTTCCTGGGCCCGCTTGACCGATCCGACCAGCTCGCTCCGCCATCGGTCGTAAGAAGGATGGCGCCCTTCACTCCAACGATAGTCCCGTTGCTGGAATCCGTGAATGACACTCCATACAGATAATCCGCTGTCGCGCTCTCCTGCTTCGTCCAATTCGCCCCGCCATCGGTGGTGCGGATGATTGTTCCATCCTCACCCACGGCGGTTCCATTGCGTGTGTCGGAATACGATATCTCGTGAAGCCAACTTCTTGTCCCGCTTGACTGATGAAGCCAATTCAACCCACCATCGGTCGTATGGAGGATTGTGCCATACAATCCTACGATAGTTCCATTGTCCGCGTCAATAAACGTCACTCCGTTGAGATGATCAGTTGTGCCACCTGCCTGGCTCGACCAACTCGCTCCGCCGTCGGTGGTACGGAGAATTGTACCATTGTGTCCGATCACTGTACCAACCTCGGCGTCGGTGAAGGCAACTCCGGTGAGATACTCCATCGATCCGCTCGTCTGCATCGTCCAACTCGTACCGCCATCGGTTGTGCGGAGGATCGTGCCATAGGATCCGACCACAGTTCCATTCCAGGCATCGGTGAATGACACCCCCAGGAGATATCTCTTGCTTCCGCTTGTCTGCCTCATCCAATGCATCCCTCCATCGGTTGTTCGCAGTATGACTCCGGAATCTCCAACCACCGTGCCGGTGTTAATATCGGTGAAGCACACATCGGTCAAATCGCTCCGGGTTCCACTATTCTGAATCGTCCAGTGTGCACCACCATCCACAGTTCGAATGATCGTACCGGAACGCCCGACAGCCGTGCCGATCCCGGGGGCCGCAAAGGTAACATCATGCAGCAGATTCCCTTGTGGCAGGGGATGCTGCCAGAACCAGCCGGCCTGAGCGTCGCATGGACTGTTCTGTAAAAGCAGGACTGCCACCGATACCAACGAAGCAAATGTGTGCGGACTCATATGCACCAGAAAGCAGTGATTCGTTCGAGGCGCAACAACGAGGGGAGGTTACCCGTGTATCCCGGTGAACCCGGCTTCTTCACCGCACGAATACCATAAGAGCGAATGAACTTCAGCGTCGCTTACAAGTAGCCACGGCTTGCCTGTCGTATTCGATCAGGCCGCAATGCTTTGCTGTACGATCACAACACGCCCCGCGTAGGCCCAATCCGTGGCCACGCAGCGCAGCTCGAAAACCTCAAGGCCCGCATCGATTCGCATCAAAATTGGTCGAGCCAATTCCCGGGAATCCGACCTTCATCGCGGCCCTCGTGAACAAGGTACGCTGATCCACAGGCTACGATCTCCGTGAAGTCTGTGCTCGTGTGATCGCTCCGGGATCAGCGTACAACGGTCAACGGCCGCACAACGCTCCGTCCGTCTCCATGCATAAGGACGTAATACCTTCCGGCTCTCAATCGCTCGGCGGTATAAACGAGACGCAGCGCGCCTCCCTCATGCCGACCATCGTGCAACACGGCGAGCGTCCGTCCGAGCACGTCGCGCAGCTCCACGCGCAGAACGGCGAGCGGAGTTGCTTCGCAGCGCACTTCCACGCCGTATCGCGTTGGGTTGGGGTGCAGGGTCAGCTCAAACGACCCCCGCGTCCGCGCCGCGCCCTCCTCGGTCGAAAGTACGATCGGCTGGAAGGAGGAAGTCGCACTGAACGGTCCCCAACCGGCGGAATTCCCCGCACGGACACGCCAGTAACAGGTTTCTCCTTGCGAATACACGCGCATCGATACGGTGGTCGTGGCAATACTGGAGTCGATGGTCCGCTGCCCGGAGAATGCGGCGTCGAAGCTGTGCTCCAGCCAATACCGCGTCACCTGAGGTTGGGAAGCCGTCCAGGAGAACAACACCGTGTCATTCGACAGCACCGTCCCATCGCTGGGTGCAAGCAAGGTAACGGCATCGGGTAAACGGAGCGTGGTCGTCACAGTCCACCGCTCCGACCAGGGACCTTCTTCGCCACCGCGCCAGGCGCGCACTCTCCAATGGTACCTGCGCTCTTCCTCGAGGTCGCGAAGCACGCTGCTCTGTGTTGTGCTCTCAGAAGCTGCCGCGAGTGTATCGACGGCGATTTCGACATCGTAACGGTCGGCACCGGTTACCGACTCCCATACGAAGGGCAATTGTACCGGATACGCCGTGCTTCCGTCCGCGGGAGAACGCAGCGC
>JAMIQH010000318.1:0-5280 GCA_035914695.1 Bacteroidota bacterium
CCTCGATTACTTCGATCACGCGCTCGCGCTGGAACCCGAAAACGACGAGGCCCTGTTCAGCAAGGGCATCACGCTGGAGCACGCGGGCAAGTACGCCGAGGCGATTGGCCTGTTCGAGGAATTGATACGCCGGGACGAGCAGAACAAGGACGCCTGGTACGAACTGGGGTACGCCCACGACATGGAGAACAATCTCGACGAGGCCCTGCGCTGCTACGACCGCGCGCTGGACCTGGCGCCGTTCAATCACAACGCCTGGTACAATCGCGGCATCGTGTACAATAGAATGGGCTCGTGGCGCAAAGCCATCGAGAGCTATGACTTCGCGCTGGCCATTCAGGAGGATTTCGCCTCGGCCTGGTACAATCGCGGCAACAGTTGCGCGAACCTGGGGGATTTCGGCGAGGCGGCGGAGTGCTTTCGCAAGACGCTGGAATACGAACCCACCGACCCGCATGCCTGGCACAATCTGGGCAATGCACTCGAGGAACTGGGGAATTTCACCCAGGCCATTCAGGCCTATGACAAGTCCATCAAACTCGCGCCGCGTAATCCGGATTCGCTGTACGGACGCGGCAGCGCGCATGAAGCGCTGGGCGACTACCGTGCCGCGCTGGCGGACTTTCACTCGGCGGCCGCGCTCGCACCCGACACGGTGGACTACTGGTACGCCAAGGCGGATCTCGAATTCGAGCTGGGCGAACTCGGCGCCGCGCTGGACAGTCTCGCCCACATCCTGAAACTGGAACCGGGCAATGCCGCCGTGTGGATCGATGTTGCCGAAATCAGTTTCGAGGCCGAACTGTACGAGCAATCCATCGATGCCTGCGAGCAAGCGCTGGCGTTGGGCGATCGCCTCCCCGAAGCGCTGTACTTTTTGGTGCAAGCATTGCATGCAGCAGGTCGCGTGGACGAAGCGCGTGTGGCGTACAAACGATTTCTCGTGCTGGCCGCGGATGGCAAGGACTCCGAGGGGCAGACCCTGCCCGATGTTCCGCTGTTCCGCCGCCTTCGCAGACAACTGGAACAGGAGGGCGGATGAAACACGCGTGGCGTATGTTGTGCGCGGTTGTGGCAGTGACGCTGATTGCCACCGCCTGCGATGCGGCCGATGGTGGCGATGGACCGGAGTGGAAAAAGTTCGGCGAGGCCATGAACGAAGCCGGCAGCGCGGATAAAATGGTGGTGGTGGACGTGTACACCGATTGGTGCGGCTGGTGCAAGCGCATGGACGCCGAGGTGTATGGCGACTCCACCGTGCAGGCGGCATTGCGCGAGCATTTCATTGCCGTGAAGCTCGACGCCGAGTCTTCCACAAAACACTCGGTGCAGGGACGCGAGGCCAGCGAGCGCGAAATCGCCAAATCCTTCGGCGTCAGCGGCTATCCCACCACGGTGTTCCTCAGTTCCAAGGGCGAACTCATCACCGTGCTGCCGGGCTACATCGACAAAGAGACTTTTGTGCATGTGCTCGAATACATGCGCAGCGGGAGCTATCGCACGACGCGATGGAACGACTTCCTGCAATCCCGCAAAGGGTGACCGACGCGCGCTGGCACGCCCGCGCGTGGCTGCTGCTGCTCGTCGTCTGTGTGATGTGGACGGCGGGTATCCTACTTCCGCCTTTTCTGCATGAGGCCGGACAGGACAACGAGGCCTTTCTGCTCCGCTGGTGCTACGGGCCCGTGTGTCATCAGGATGTGCAGCGTTCGCATGCGATGTTCGGCTTTCCGTTTTCGGTGTGCCACCGCTGCGCGTCGATTTATTTCGGCTTTACCGTGATGCTGCTGTTCTACCCCGCCGTGCGGCGCAGCGGCTTCGCGCGCGCGATGGATTTGAAGCGCCTCGCGATTGCACTGCTGCCCGTGGCGTTGGACTACGGCCTCGATGTCGTGGGAGTGTGGCACAATGGAGCACTGTCGCGCAGCATCACCGGCGCGGTGACCGGCGTGGCTCTCGCCTTGTACATCATGCCGCCGTACATGGAGGCGTGGTTTCAATTGTTCGGTGGAATTCCCGCAACAACTCGAATAGAGGCAACATGAACGATGCGACCATGATGGAAAAACCCGCGAAACTCATTCCCGTGCTCATCGGTGGCGCGGCAATCACCGCCTCGGCGGTCATTCCCGGCATCAATTTTCTCAATTGCCTCTGCTGCGCGGGGGTGATGGGCGGAGCGATACTCGCGGTATGGTTTTACAAGAAAAATTTCCCGTACGACATGCCATTCCGCATTTCCGACGGCGTGATAGTCGGTACGCTCTCCGGTCTGGTGGGCTCGGTGCTCACCGCCATCATCGAAACGATCACCATGGGTCTGGGCTCGGAGCAGGCGCGCTTCGAAATGGAGCAGGAAATCGAACGCGCCTTCGATCAGGCCGCCACGCAGGGCAGCGATCCCGCCGTGCTCGAAGGCGTGCAGCAATTCATGACCACCGTGCTCACCAATCCGTTCATGCTCTTTTTGATGGTACTGGTGTTCACGGCGCTGGTATTCACCGGCTTCGGAGCGCTGGGTGGCGTGATCGGTGGAAATATTTTCAAGACGAAAGATCTTCCCACGCCGGCCGACCCGATGAACTGATCCGGGCCGCCGTGCGTAGAACAGGGCTGTCCCCTCTGCGCGGTAAAACGGGGAGGGGACGTTTTCACGATGACACACAGCATACGGATCCCATGAAGCTCGCAATTCCGCTCGCATTCCTCGTCGCCACGCTGCTCACTCTCGCTCCGGCGACCGCTCCCGCGCAAAGCGGTCCGGTGGCGGGTTCCACCTACACCGTGGTGTACAATCCCCATCCATCATCGCCGCTGGCGCGAGCAGACGCGCTCACCCTGCTCTACGTTTTCGATTTCTGGAATGTGCGCTACGGTACACGCATGGCGCTATGGCAGAATGTGCTGCGTCCCGATACTTCGCGGCTGCGCATGCAGCCCATGACGAAAAAGGGCGAAAGCTGGGAAGCGCGCATTGCCATTCCCGGCGATGCCGCACTGCTGTCGTGGGTGGTGGGCGACGGCGAGCATCTCGACGGCAACGGCGAGCGCACCTATGTCGAGTATGTGTTGCGACCCGACGGCGTGCCTGCATTGAACGCGCGGTATTTCAACGTGCAATTCATGCGTCTCGCGGGGCAGGACATCGGTTTGCTGATCAGGGAAATGGAACGCGAGTTGTCGGATTACCCGAAGAACTTCCCGGCCTACCATCAGTATTTCTCGCTGCTCATCGAACAGGGGCGCGGTTCCGTGCGCATACAGGAGCGGATTGCGAACCGCTTGCAGGAATTGGAGCGGCTGTACGGCACCGAGGAGGATTTCCTGAATCTAGCGGCGCAGACCTGGTACTACCTGTTACAGGATCAAACGCGGGCGTTTTCCTACCGCGAGCGCATCCCGCCCGCGCGTCAATGGCCGCAGGTGTTGCGCATGGTGAATCGCGAGGAAAAGCAGATGCAGGATCGCGACCGCCAGTTGCAGAGCGAGCAGCGGCGCGCGCAGATTCTCAACACCGAATTGCCGGAGTTCAATCTCCGCAATGAACAGGGTGGGAAGGTCTCCTTTCCAGCGCGGAACGGCAAGCCCTCCGTGTTGGTGTTCTGGGCAAGTACGTCCGAAAACTCGAAGCGCTTGCTCGCCGAGCTACCCCGACTACTGCGGCGTGACGATGTGGACGTTGTGCTGGTGAGTCTTGATCCCGACGAGAGCAAAGCGGCCGCCTTCGTGCGGGAGAGCGCGCTACCGTACCGATTGCTGTTCAATCAAGGCGCGGCGGTACAGATACTCGGCGTGGACAGCATTCCCGTGGCCTTCGTGATTGATGGCCGCGACATCATTCGTTCGATACATATCGGCTACTCGACGGCGCAACTCGAGGAATTACGCGCGGCGTTGGCCACCATAGGAAATTAGGAGCAATCGCATGGGTATGGAACGCGTCATCGACATCAGCACGCCGCTCGACGAGCGCACGCCGTACTATCCGGGCGACCATCGTTTCCGACGCGAGATGGTGGCGCGCAGCAATCCCGATGGTACGGGCTTCAATCTTTCGCTACTCGGGATGAGCGCGCACAGCGGCACGCACATGGACGCGCCCTGCCATTTCATTGCCGACGGCAAACGCGTGCATGAAATCGATCCCGCGCGTTTTGTCACGCCCGCGCTGGTGGCGGAGTTTGCTCCCGGCGCCCGCATCGATGCCGGGCACATCGCCGCCTTGCCGTTGCGGCGGGGTGACGCCTTGCTGCTGAAGGCGAACGCCACGCGTCCGGCCGACGCAGCGCCCGACGATTTCGTATGCATCACCGCGGCCGCCGCGCAGGTGGTGGTGGATGCGGGCGTGCATGTCGTGGGCATCGACGCCTTGTCCATCGAGGCCTACGACGATCCCGCCTTCCCCGTGCATCGCATCCTGCTGGGCAACGACGTGTTGATTGTGGAGGGCCTGCGTCTTGCAGCCGTGGCTCCGGGTCGCTACACCCTCGTTCTCGCGCCGCTGCTCATCACGGATGGCGACGGCGCGCCGGCGCGGGCCTTGCTGCTGGCCGGGGATGAACGCGGGTGAAGAGGGCTGAGTGCGTCACAGCAGGGAGAATGAACATAGTGTGGGTGCTATGATTATTCTCAAAACGGAGCGGAGCAACAGAGTTTCAAAACCACAGATAGCACAGATTTAACACAGATTAGCACAGATGAATCGTGGAAGGCCACGAGGGTGGGCGCGAAGAGCCGCAGGGGGAGCAAACCAACCTCCTCGCCGTCGCGCCTTCGCGTGAGCGAATTCTCTCGCGCCTTCGCGTTTCTCACACTCCGTGGAAGTGGATAGAATACATGCTGCGGGTGAAAGGGAAAATTGGAGCCACGGATCGATCTCCCAGACGACCCGAATGGACACCGCCCCCGCCTAAAACACTCCCTCGCGCCTTCGCGCCTTCGCGTGAGCGAATTCCCTCGCGCCTTCGCGTGAGCGAATTCTCCCGCGTCTTCGCGTTTCTCACACTCCGTGGAAGTGCATAGAATACATGCTGCGGGTGAAAGGGAAAAATGGAGCCACGGATCGAGAGCCCGGCCGACCCGCAGCGACATCGCCCCCGCCTAACCCAACTTCGACAGTTAATTGAAAAAAGCGGCGATTCTGAAGCGTATGGGGCATGTTACGGATGATTTTTCCACTACAATTGCATGCGCGTCTCGAGTCGATCCGGTGGATGGAGATGGAGTTTCTGTAGAAGTATTGCCAGCGGCGTATCCGGTTTTCCAACGCAGCGAAGGCGG
>JAMIQH010000319.1:0-2144 GCA_035914695.1 Bacteroidota bacterium
ACTGCTGCACGCCGTGGTGGGGTGGGACATGTACACATCGGCAGTGGTGATTGTGCTGATCACCGGCGTGTACACGGTGCTCGGCGGATTGAGCGCCGTGATTTACACGGACGTGGTGCAAATGGTGCTGCTCATCGCGGGCTCGCTGCTGCTGACCGTGCTCGGTTTGCAGGAAGCGGGCGGCTGGAACGCGGTGGTGGCTGCCACGCCGCCGGATTTCTGGCACATGTTCAAGCCGATGAGTGATCCGGATTTTCCGTGGACGGGCATTGTGTTTGGCGCGCCGATTCTCGGCATATGGTACTGGTGTACGGATCAGTACATCGTGCAGCGTGTGCTCAGCGCGCGCAACCTCGATCATGCGCAGGCGGGCACGATTTTCGCCGGGTTTTTGAAAATCCTGCCGGTGTTCCTCCTCGTGCTGCCCGGATTGATCGCGCACGCGCTGTCCGGCGGCAGTGTCACCGGCGACCGCAGTTACGCGTGGATGGTCACCACGCTGCTGCCCGGCGGTATCAAGGGTCTGGTGGTGGCTGGTCTGCTCGCCGCGCTCATGTCCTCGCTCAGCGCGATGTTCAATTCCACGTCCACATTGTTCACCATGGATATTTACCGCAAGCTGCGGCCCGAGGCCGACGAGCGGCGCACCGTGCTGGTGGGACGCGTGGTGACGGTGGCCATGGTGGCTTTGGGCTTGCTCTGGATTCCCTTCATCGGCATGCTCAGCGACGAGCGCATGTACGTGTATTTGCAGAGCGTGCAGGGCTACATCGCGCCACCCATCGCTGCGGTGTTTTTGTTTGGCATCCTCTGGCGGCGCGGCACGGCGCGGGGCGCGATGGCGGCGCTGCTCACCGGTCTGCTGTTGGGCATGCTGCGCTTCGTGCTGGAGTTGACGCACAAGGTGCAACCCTTCGAAGCGCCCTGGCTCGTGCAGGCGGCGACGGTGAATTTTCTGCATGTCGCCATTCTGCTGTTCATCGTCTGTTCCCTGGTCTATGTGGCAGTCAGTCTCGCAGGAGCGGCACCAGCGGAGGGTTCGTTGCGCAATCTCACCGTTGCGGATACACCGCGCGAAGCGCCGCTTCGCACCGCAATGCGCCGCTGGAACATCGGGGCGTCGATCTTTCTTGTCTTGCTGTTGCTGGCGCTGTGGTGGTACTTCGCCTAACATGCGTCCCACGTTCGCTTCTCCCCGCGTTGCTTCGGCGTGCATGCTCGCAAGGCGGCCCGCCGAGGATTGAGGCGCCGTGGTCGTGGCGCGACGAGGAAGCGCGTTCATGGTTGCGTTCGCGCACGCGCTCCAGTACATTGATCCCATGCCTATACACCGCAACATTCACCTCCGCCTGGACTCGATCATGCATATCGCGGCCCGTACACGCATCCATCCTCCTCCTGTACTGCTATTCCTCGTCCTTACGCAGATGCTCGCCCTCGCCTCGCCGCTGCGCGCGGATGGCTACACCTTTCTCGGGCGCTACGTTTCACACACCCGCGACGATCGCGGCGTGACGGTGCATGCGGACAACAATGTGCTGCGCGTGAGCGTCGTGGCGCCCGGCATTGCCCGCGTGCAAGTGGGACGCGACAGCGCGCTGCTCGACGACTACTCCTACGTGGTGCAGGCCACCGCGTACGAACAGGCGTCGTGGAGTCTCGACGAAAGCGACAGCGCACTGGTGCTCACACTCCCGCTCGGACTGGTGGAAATCCGCAAGTATCCCGTGCGCGTACGCATGCTCGACCTCGAGCGCCGCGCGTTGTGCGTCGACGATCCCTCCTTCGGTCATGCCTGGGACGGCAAGGAAATCCACGTCTGGAAAACGCTGCACGAGGATGTGCGCTTCTATGGACTGGGCGAGAAAACCGGCGACCTCAACAAGCGCGGTTCGTCCTGGACCATGTGGAATTCCGACATCCCCGCCTACGGCAACGACCGCGATCCGCTCTACGCCTCGGTACCATTTTTCATCGGCGTGCGCGACGCGGGAGCGTACGGTGTGTATTTCGACAACACCTTCCGCTCGGTGTTCAATCTCGGCGCGGCCAGCGACCGCGTCTTCTCCTTCGGCGCCGAGGACGGCGAGATGAGTTACTATCTGATCTTCGGACCCGCCATTCGCGATGTCGTGGGGCGCTAT
>JAMIQH010000320.1:0-5162 GCA_035914695.1 Bacteroidota bacterium
GTATCCATGGCCATGGACGCAGGCAGTAATGCGCGATCTGGAAGAACAGCACCGAAAACACCGCGTGCCGTTCGTCCTTCGTGCTCATCATGCGCTGGGCGACGTAACCGCCACCGCCCGGTTCAGCTCCGGGATACCAACTCGCCCACCATTGCACACCAATGTAGGCGACAAAGGCGCCGGCGGACAGCGATAGAATTCCCGTTGCGCCGGAGACGGCATCTCCCACTCGGGGGAACAGCGCCAGACTCTCCGCGGGCAGCTTCAGGGCCAGTCCGGCGACACCGCCGATTTCAGGCGATTGCACCACCAACACCGCCAGGAGCACGCATCCCGCCATGGCGATGACAAATTGCACGGCATCCGTCACCGCCACTCCCCACAGTCCCGACAGCGAACTGTACACCGCGGTAATGGCCATCGCGCCGAGTATGTACCAGAATACCTCGCCTGCGGGAATGCCGAACATGCCGATGAGTATGCTCGCCATGGCCACATTCACCCAACCCATGATGACGATGTTCATGAACAGGCCGAGATACAACGAACGAAAACCGCGCAGAAAAGCCGCCGGCTTCCCGCTGTAGCGCAGCTCGATCAACTCCAGGTCAGTGAGAATGCCGGCCCGCCGCCATTGCCGCGCGAAGAAAAACACCGTCAGCATTCCACCGATGGCCATGTTCCACCACAACCAATTGCCCGCGATGCCCTTGGTGGCCACCAATTCGGTAACGGCGAGCGGAGTGTCGGCCGCGAACGTCGTGGCGACCATGGACAGTCCAGCCAGCCACCACGGGAGCTTGCGTCCGCCGAGAAAATACTCCTCGGTGTTTTTTCCCGCACGCCGCGCGAACATGGCCGCCGTGAGCAGCATGCCCAGCAAATACGCGGCCATGATTGTCCAGTCCCAAACGCTCATGTTTCCGTTCCTCGCCTGGTGGATGGATAAAGACGATGGGCCGATAGGGCGACCGTTACGGTGATCGACGCTCCCACAAGTGTGTACCAGGTCCATGCGAGCGGCGTGAAGGCGATGGCCGCGCCCGCGCCAGCGATGCCGGCGATGAAACCGATCAACACGGACTGGCTCCGGAGGCGGTAGGGCAACACACCGAGCACAAACAGTCCGAGCAATCCGCCATAGGTGTAGGAGGCAATGCTCAGCGCCAATTCCACCACCGCCGTGGGTGTACCGATGAACACCGTCGCCGCGCCCAGCAGAATAACGGCCCAGAGCACCGAAATTCTGCGCGACCACGAAAGTGCCCTCTGCTCCGACAACGGCGTGCGCCGTAATGGTACGATGAAGTCCATCATCGTTGTGGAACCCAACGCGCTGATCGAACTCGACAAGGTGGACATCGCCGCCGCGAGTATGCCTGCGACGATCAGACCGCGCACGCCGACCGGAAGATGCTCGAGAATGAAGGCGGCAAACACCTCGTTCGGATTGCCGGTCGCCACGGGATCGTACACCCACAACATCACGCCCACCACGAGGAAGATGGCGAATTGCACGAGCACCACCACGCCGCTCAGTACCATGGCCTTGCGCGCCGGGCTCGGATGCTTCGCCGCCAGAACGCGCTGCACGATCAAATGATCGGTGCCGTGCGACGCCATGGACAACAGCGCTCCACCCAGCACGCCGCTCAACACGGTGTAGGGCTCGCTGATCCAATCCGCACCGGGCCAGCGGAAGATGTCGAATTTTCCCGCGTCCGCCGCTTTCGTCAGCGCCTGTCCCAATGGCATCGGCAGCATGTCCGCGAGCACGTACAGCGACACCACCGCGCCAAGCACATACACCACCCACTGCAATACGTCGGTCCAGATCACTGCGCGAATGCCCCCCGCGAACACGTACACCAGCGTCAACGCGGTCAGCAGAGCCATGGCCAGCATATACACCGTGGTCTCATGTCCCGCGGGCAGAACGTTGAAACCGCGCAACAGCAGCGCGAGCGGAATGGCCGTGGTGTAGAGCCGCACGCCGTCGGCGAACAGCCGCGTGAGCATGAACACCGCCGAGGACGAACGCCGCACGGCGTTGCCGAAACGCTGTCCAAGCAAGGCGTACGCCGTTTCCAGCGAGCCCTCGAAATAGCGGGGAATGAAGAAGATGGCCACGAGTATGCGGCCGAGAATGTATCCGAGAGCGAGTTGCAGAAACACCATCGAACCCGCCCAGGCCATACCGGGCAGACTCAAAAAGGTCAACGCGCTCGTTTCCGTGGCGACAATGGTCAGACAGATCGCCCACCAGGGGATGGGACGCTCACTGAGAAAATAGTCGCGCGCGGAGGTCTGCCTGCCTCCCATAAGCACGCCGAACAATGCCGTGCCCGCAAGGTACACGAGCACGATGATCGCATCGATTGCAGTGAATCCCATGTCGTACCGTTGCGCGGCGATTTCCGCCCGCGCGTCAGTCCTCGATAATCATCGCGCGCGCTTCCTCGACCGAGGATACGAGCGGAATGATGTCGGTGAGCTTCGCGATTTCGAACAACGAACGCACCTTGCCATGCACATCCACCACGATGATGCCGCCTTCGCGCTCGCGCAGTTGCCGCTCGGCGAGAAGAATGGCGCTCAACCCGCTCGAATCGCAGAAGGTGATTTCCGACAGGTCGATGATGAGCACGTCGATGTTGCTCTGGCAAAGGATGAGAAACTCGCCTTTGGCCTCGGCGGCGTTGGTGGAATCGAGGCGGGTCTCGTGCAAATGGAAAATGGAGAGCCGGTCTTCTTTCTCAACGGTGAATTTCATGGGATGTCCTTATGATGATGTTGTCGATTGCAATTCCGCGAGCATGGTGTCCTCGTCGATGACAGGCACACCCAGTTTTTCCGCCTTTTCGAGTTTCGATCCGGCCGCCGCGCCCGCCACAACGTAATCGGTGTTTTTGCTCACACTGCCGACGACCTTGCCGCCGGCGCGCACTATGCGCTCCTTGGCATCCTCGCGCGACATCGTGGAGAGGGTTCCCGTCAGCACGAAGGTCTTGCCGCTGAAAAACGCGATGTCCTCGCGCTGCCGAGCTGGGGCGGCGCTGGTCACACCCGCTTCGCGCAAGCGCCGCACAATGGCCAGCGTTTCCTCATGCTGAAAATACCTGTACACACTCTCCGCCGTGCGCGGTCCTATGCCCTCAACGCTCCGCAACTCTTCCACACTCGCCGCGCCCAACGCATCGAAGGAAGGGAAGGCCTCGGCCAGCACGCGCGCCACTTCCTGACCCACGAAGCGAATGCCCAAGGCGAACAACACGCGCTCGAAAGGCCTGCTCCTGCTCTGGTCGATGCTGTCGAGCAGCTTCGCCACGCGTTTGACCGCGAAGCGGTCGAGTTCCTCGAGTCGCGCACGCTGTTCGTGCAGCGTGTACAGGTCCGCAATGGTGCGAATAACACCCTGCTCAACAAACACATCGACCACCGCTTCGCCCAGCCCCTCGATGTCCATGGCAGCGCGCGCGGCGAAATGCTCGATGCGTCCCCGCACCTGCGCTGGACACTCCGGATTTTCGCAGAACCAGGCCGCCTGGCCTTCGGGGCGCAGAAGCGCACTGCCACAGACGGGACATTCCCGCGTGAAATCAAACGCCAGAGCATCGGGTGGGCGCAGCGTGGGATCGATACCGGTGACTTTCGGGATGACGTCTCCACCTTTCTCGATCAGCACGGTGTCGCCGATGCGTAAATCGAGATCGCGGATGAAATCCTCGTTGTGCAGCGTCGCGCGGCTGATGGTGGATCCCGCCAGCAACACGGGCTCCAACTCGGCCACAGGGGTGATGGTGCCAAGCCGCCCCACCTGAAAGGTGATGTCGCGCAGCACGGTGGCGGCACCGCGGGCGGCGAATTTGAACGCGATGGCCCAGCGCGGACTTCTCGCAATACTGCCCAGCAATTGCTGCCGGCGCAGGTCGTTCACCTTGATCACCACGCCATCGATGTCGTAGGGCAGGGAGTCGCGCAGGTGTTCCATCTCGTCACAAAAGCCCAGCACCGCGTCGATGTCCGCGCAGCGCCGGTGATGCGGATTGACCACAAAACCGAAGCGCGAGAGCAGGGTGAACACCTCTTCCTGCGTGGCGACGCCGTCCACAGGCGCCGCGATGCCATAGAACAGCGCATGCAAGCGACGCTGCGCCACGATGCTTGAATCCTGCAACTTCAACGTCCCGGCGGCGGAATTTCGCGGATTGGCGAAGGGCTTCTCGCCGGCGGCTTCGCGTTCCTCGTTCATGCGGAGAAAATCCGCCTTGTACATCACCACTTCGCCACGCGCTTCGAAGCGAGCAGGCAAACCATCGCCGCGCAGCAACAGGGGCAGCGAACGAATGGTGCGTGCATTCGCGCTGATGTCGTCGCCACGGACTCCGTCGCCGCGCGTGGCGGCCACGGTGAAGGCCCCGTCGACGTAGCGCACGCTCAATGCAACGCCGTCGAGCTTCACCTCGGCATGATAATCCACGTCCGTCTCACCCAAGGCGTCGCAGACGCGGCGGTGAAAATCGCGGATTTCTTCCTCCGAATAGGTGTTCGCCAGACTCAGCATCGGCACATCGTGCTCGACACTTTCGAAGCCGCGCGTGATGGCACCTCCCACGCGCTGCGTGGGGGAGTGCGGCGTCCGCAACTCCGGATGGCGCTGTTCCAACTCCTGCACTTCACGCAGCAGGGCATCGTAGGCGGCGTCGCTGATCAGCGGATCGGCCAGGACGTAGTAGCGATGGTCGTGCTCGAAAATTTCCCTGCACAATTGCTCGTGTCGTGCGCGCGCATGTTCCGGTGTGGACATGGGAACCTCAATCGTTGCGCGTGTGCGATCGTGAGAGCACCACATTTTTGATCACCGAACCTTCCTCGCCCAGCGTCCCGATTTCCTTGCCGTTGAGGAAAAAGGTGACGGCCCCCGCGTCGCCGAGCGTGACCACGAAGTAGTCCCTGGCCTTCCACACGCGATGCTCATTCGAGGAAAGCGACCCGCGCTCCGTGCGCAGGGTATCCATTTTCACAGAAAACCACACAGGCGAGTTGGAGAAGGCCTCGAGTACCAGACTGTCGTCCCGCGTGTACACGCGCGGTTTGTTCTCCACGGGCTCGGGCGGCTGGCGCATGGCGGTGGCGGTGTCCTCGGGTTGCAGATCCAATTC
>JAMIQH010000321.1:0-2931 GCA_035914695.1 Bacteroidota bacterium
CGTCGCTGCTGTCAACGGGTGTTGGATTGCTTCCCCTGCGGCTATGTACTCAGGCCAGGAGGACTTCCACGAATCATCTGTGCTAATCTGTGTGAAATCTGTGCAATCTGTGGTTTTGAAATTCTGTTGATCCGCTCCGACAAAAAAAGAGAAGATCCCGGTCAGAGGAGGGGAACCGGGATCTTCTTTTACGAAAGGCGATGTGACAAGCCGTTTGATCGAGAGGTGCCGTTACTGAGCCTATTCACAGGTGGGGTATTGAGTCTATCCATCATTGGTCAGGTAGGGACTTGCCACCTCGCACTCTCTTGTTCCTTAACGATTTAGGTTAAGGAAATGTTACCAGAGCGTTGCTGAAATGCAGTGCAAATTTCCATCCCCGCGCAAAATGCTTTGAATTTGAAGGATTTGGCGAACACCGGCTTTCACACAACCCACATTTTCGCGATCATTGTGCATGCTTCATCCATGGAGAATGCTCATGTCCTGCATTATCACCGCCAGCGAATTAGAAAATTCCATCGAAACACGCCCGCCGCTGTTGCTCGATTGTCGCTTCGATCTCGCGGATACCACCTCGGGAGCGCGTCGCTACAGCGAAGGCCACATCCCCGGCGCGCAGTATCTGCACCTCGACGACGACTGCTGCGCGCCACTGCGGGAGCATGGTGGACGCCATCCGCTGCCGTCGGTGGAGGCGATGATCGCGCTGTTCTCACGCGTCGGTGTCGAACACGGTGTGACCGATGTGGTGCTCTACGACGATGAAGGAGGATGTTACGCGGCCCATGTGTGGTGGATGCTGCGCTATCTCGGCCACGACAGGACGCGCATTCTCGATGGCGGATTCACCGCCTGGGTCGCCGCGGGAGGTACCATCGCCACCGACATTCCCGATGCCACGCCTGCCCGCTTCAATCCCGCGCCGCGCGTAGCCATGCTCGTCGATGCGGCGTATGTACGCGCGCGCGCACGCGGCGAGCTACTGGTGGATTGCCGTGCGGCGGATCGTTTTCGCGGCGAGAACGAAAGCATCGACCCCGTTGCGGGACACATTCCCGGCGCGATCAATATTCCATGGCGCGATATGGTCGACGAAAGGAATCACTGGCTTCCGCTCGCGCGTCTCGCGGACCAACTCACCGGCCTGGACGAGCGGGCGATACTGTATTGCGGTTCGGGCGTCACCGCCTGCGCCGTGGCCTTCGCCGCCTGTGCCGCCGGTTTGGATGTCCCCCGCCTCTACGCCGACGGCTGGAGCGATTGGATCACCTGGCCGGGCTTCGAAAACGGCGTGGGATGATGTCCCGCGCTGTACACCGAGGTTTACAGACTTCCACGATTGATCTGTGATAATCTGTGTGAAATCTGTGCAATCTGTGGTTTTCCCCCAGAATTTCGATGTTCCTCGACGAAGCAGCCATCCAGCTATTTTTTCTCGCTTTCCTTCACGAGCGCATCGAGCGTGCGTTTAAGCTTGTCGATCTCCTCGCCATAGCGCGCCCACTCGCCACGCTTCTGCGCTTCGATCGCACGGTTGTATTGCTCGACGGCGGACTTGGCGAGGTCGCGCGCGCCACGCGGCGCGGTGCTGGCGACGTTCGTCGGTGACGGCGTGCCGGAGCCCTCTGTCTGCGCCGCCGGACCGCGACGCTGGAACACCGTCAGCAATGCCTCTTCGAGCGTGGGCTCCATGGCGAGGCGGTTGTGATAGGCCACGATGATGCGCTTGAGCTCCGGAATCTTGCCCGACGTGGCTTGCAAATACACAGGTTGCACGTAGATGATTTCGTTCTTGATGGGAATCACCAGCAGATTACCGCGGTACACACTCGAGCCCTGTTGATTCCACAGCGTGAGCTGCTGCGAGATCACCGGGTCCTGATTCATGCGGCCGATGATTTGCATGGGGCCGAATATTTGCTCCTGCTTGGGGAAATTGTACACGAGCATTTTTCCGTAATTCTCGCCGTCGCTTCGCGCGCACAGCCAGGCGATCATATTATCACGCTTGTTCGGCGTGTAGGGGATCATCTGGATGAATTCCTCCGATTTCTCTCCGGGCAGGCGCATGATGGCATAGTAGCTCTCCATCTGCACCACTTTCTCCTCGAGCTTTTCCGTGGCGATGTTCCACAAATCCTCTTTGTTGTAGAACACCTGTGGATCCTGCATGTGGTAGGTGGAATACACCTGCGCCTGTAAATCGAAGAGGTCTTGCGGATACCGTACATGCGCCCGGAGCTTCTCCGGCATCTTGTCGGCCGAGAGGAAGAGATTGGGGAAGATTTTGGCGTAGGTGCGCACCAGCGGATCACGCTCGGGATGGTAGGCATAGAACCGCGTCTCTCCGGTGTAGGCGTCGATCACGATTTTCACCGAATTGCGCATGTAGTTGAACCCCTCCATCGACTTGGAGTACGGGAAGGTGTTGCTGTACGTGTACGCGTCGTACATCCAGTACAGACGCCCGCCCGCTACGACGAGGTAGGGATCTTCGTCGTAGGCGAGGAAAGGCGCGATGCTGCGCACGCGCTCGGCGATGTGCCGCTTGTAGAGAATACGGCTCTCGTCGCCGATGTATCCCGAAATCAGGATGTTCATGTCGCCGAAATGCATGGCGAAAATCAACCGACGGAAGAGCGAGCCGATGGATACGCCCGCGTTCTCGCGGTAGCGTGTCATCTGGTTCTGGTCGCCCAGCGGGTAATCGAATTCCTCGATATTCCCCTTCACAATCACCGGCGTGTTGGTGGCTTCGCCGAAGTAGATTTCCGGACGCTGCACATCGAGACCATGCTCCGCTATGGGTGGAATGTCGCGGATGAACAGCTCCGGCAAGCCCTCCTCGGTCACCACATTCACCGGACTCATGCCGAGTCCATACCCGTGCGTGTACACGAGATTCAGATTCACCCAGGTTTGCGCATT
>JAMIQH010000322.1:0-13629 GCA_035914695.1 Bacteroidota bacterium
GGGAAGCAGCAATACACGCGGACGCGCCGAGCGGATGAGTCGAATCAGCGCATGCCGCTGTTCGGGGTTGTTGGCAATACCGCCGTCGGGCAGCCCGAGATTGGCGCGGAGATCAAGCCCGAGAATGCGCGTGGCCTCGGCGGTCTCGCGCGCGCGTTGTTCCAGTGTGCCGCGCGTACTCAATTCCCCGCGGGTCAAATCCGCGATGCCAATGCGATAGCCGCGCTGTTGCAGCACCAGCAGCGTGCCGGCGCAATACAATTCGGCGTCGTCGGGATGCGGGGCGATGGCGAGAACGTCCACGGTGTTCATACGATGCTCCTATCGTGACGGGGGCAATTGCGCGAGGCGTGTGCGCACGTCCTGCATGGCGGGATCGAGTGGTGTGGCAACGCGGAAGTACTCCTCCCACGCTTCGCGGGCCAAATCCACGCGTCCCTGCTCGGCATAGAACATGCCCTGAAGGTACAACGCCTTTGCGGGATAGAATGCGCGCTCGCGGGCTTGCCCCAGGGTGCGCACCGCTTCCCACACGCGTCCGGAGCTGTAATGATAGGACGCGAGATTGCAGTAAAACTCCTCGTTCAACTGGTCGATGGTGATGGCGTTCTCATAGAGCAGCAGTGCATCGTTCACCGCTCCCTGTTGTGCGCGTATCGTGCCCTGATTATCCCGATACCCGGCGTGCAGGGGGTCGAGTTTGCGAATGCCATCGATAGCCAGCGCCGATGCCTCGCGGTCGCCGGTGTTGAAAGCGGAGATCATCAGCAGCCGCAGGAGGTAGGTGTTCAGCGGCACGAGTGCCATGGACTGATTCAGCATTGCGATGGCGGTGGGGTATTGCTGCGCGCCCACCGCGCCGGCCGCCTGACGGAGGAGGATGTCGGCCATGGCGCGACGTGCCTCGGCATAGGCCGGGTTTGCGCGCAGTACGAGACTGAGTTGTTCCGCGGCACCGCGGTCGTCGCCGCGCAGCGCTGTCACGCGGGCGGCGTACACGCGCGGACGATCAGCGAGCATGCGCCGCGTGAGAGTGCGAACGCTGTCGGTCATCGACGCGAGCAAGGGCGTGGGTTCCGTGCGCGCCTCCAGCAACGCGCGCGTGTTCTCCCAACTCCGCTCGGGTGCGGTGGTCACGTCATGCAATTCGAGTGGAGCGAACAGGGAAGGCGCCGACACGTCCGCCGACCAGCGTCGCAATGCGGTGTTATCCATGCCGTACATCGCGGCCACCGCGGAGAAGCGATCGAATTCGATATAGCGGAAATGAAACTCCACTTCGCGGTTTTCACGCAATGCATCGAAACGCGCCTCGGAGGGTCGCAGCGCGGACGGTTCGCGGCGATAGCCGACGATGCCCGCCATCGCGCTTTCAGGATCGGGACTGCTCAGCCACAGTTCGATGTGCGGCAGGGCCTCGCCCATGGCCGCGGCGAGCATGCGGACACCGTCGACACCGACGCGGGCCAGCGGGAGCCACACCATCAGAACGCCGTCGTCGCTCAGACGCTCGGCAGTGGCGCGCAGGGTGCCGGGCATGAGTGCGAACGGCGAGGGCTGCGTCTGCGCGAAGGGTTCGGCCAGAATGATGGCATCATACGTGGCGCCCGAGCGGCGCACATAGCTTTCCAGACGCTCGGCGTGGAAGGTGGTTTTTTGCAGAAAAGGGCGCGGACGTTTGTCTTTCTTCGTTTCCGCCGCGAGCATGATGAAGGGCCCGGAAGGATCGACGCAGTCCACGGATTTCGGTGCGTGCATGTGCACCGCCTGCAAGGGGAGCGTGGAACCGAGCCCCAGCACAAGCACGCGTGCCTGCTCCGGAGCCAGCAGCATGGGCACATGCCCCATGCGATACAGATCGGTTTGCACCGCGCGCGAGCTTTGCGTCAGCGAATTGCTCTCCCGCCATTGCACCGCGTAGAAGGGATCGTCGTAATCGCGGGAGTGCAGCAAGGCCAATTTGCCCGAAGGCAATTCCCGCACGGCGGTTTCGCGAAATCGCATCGGATCGAGGAAGCCGGTGAAACCCATCCACGGGGCTATTGCCAGAGTGATGACTCCCGCAAGCAGCAGTGCAGCGGCGAGCAGAGGTTGTCCCGCGGTGCGATACACACGCAGCAATTGCCAGAGACCGAGCAGCAATACCGCGCCGGCTGCCACGCGCATGGCGATTTCCCACAAGCCGGCGTCCATGACGAAGAAGTACAGTATCAAACCCGCGTACAGGGCTGCCGGGATTCCCCACGCCAGCGGGGCCTGCTCGCGCGCGTCGCGTCCGGCTTCGAGCGCTGCCGCACACGCCGTCACGGGCACATGCAGCAGGAGCAGAGGGAACATCCACGGCCAGTAACCCAGGCCGACACCTTCGTACCACGCGATGTACAGCGCCGCGAAACCACCATCCACCCATAGCCAGAGGGCGACGATCATCACGGCGGCCCCGCCAGCGGCGAACAGCGGCGCCAACATTGCCGAGTCGCGCATTGCACGCATCCTGCCGATCTGTGTACCTGCGCCGAGGGCCAGCACAAGCAATCCCGCGTGCACCATGAGGCCGTGACCGGACGAGCCCGGCATCTCCGACACCGCGCGCAGCAGCAGGCCCGCGTAGGCGGTCAGCACGAACAGCAGGGCGGGAAGAATGAAGCGCCATCCGGAGGCGAAGCGTACCGTTCCACGCTTGTTTCCCTTGCTCGCGGAAGCCGCAGTGGGTGTGCCTTCCTTGTCCGGCCTCAAGGGCAGAAGCGGAAGCGCCTGACTGCCGATGAACAGCACGAGCAGCAACGGAAGCGGCAACGCGTCCACACTCAGCGCCAGCAACGCGACACCCACGCCCGCGCCCGCGAGCAGCGGTGCAACTTGGCCGGATTGCTTTTCCGTGGCCGCCGCGATCGCATCGAGTTGCACGCCCGCGGTGAGTGCTGCGAGCAGCGTGAGCACGAGCAGCGACATCGCGTCCGCGCTTCCAGAAACGAAGGCGAAGGAATCGCTGAGCAGATACACGGCGGTACTCAGCGCAGGGAGCAGCAGCGCGAGCGCGAGAGGAAGAGCGCGGCCGAAGCGTGCGAGCAGCGGTGTGGGCAATAGACGAGGTAGCAGCAGGGGATGTCCGGCGAGCATCGCCAGAGCGAAAGGGATAATTCCGCCGAGAAGCGGCAGAGGCATCCAGTACTGCGAGGCAAAGACGGTGGAAAACGCGGCGAGCCAGAAGGCGGAACCGGCACCGGCCGCGAATCCCGCGAGAAGCTGTCGCTTCATTCGACCTCCCGGGACGTCGGTGAACCAGTAATAGCGACGGAAATGTACGCGTTTTCACGCTGTTCCCCAACTGGGCTTGCACCGTACGCGCATGCGTCGTACATTTGAAGTTCATTCCCGATGGGGATTGATGCCTTGTGTGGTGAATTTCCCTATTGACACGGAACGAGAATGTTCGTACATTTCGTTCTGCCTCGAATGAAACGATTTTGATAGAAGCGCAGCAGGAGTAACAACGTGGCAAAACAGCAGACATTTGCGGACAAAAACAAGAATAAGTCGAAGTCGGAATTCGTGTCCGTCAAATGCATCGTGTCCGTGTACGATGCCAACACCGAATCGTGGAAGTATCGCGAGAAAATGGTGCGCGTGAAGAGCACGGCCGAACTCGCCAACATGACCTTCTAATCAGGTGAAGCAATGAAAGAGAATCTGCATCCGAGATATTACAACTGCGAAGTGTCGTGCAGCTGTGGCGCCGTGTTTCACACGCGCTCGACGCGCCAGACACTGAAGGTGGAAATCTGTTCGCAGTGCCACCCGTTTTTCACGGGCAAGCAGAAAATCATCGATTCCGCGGGCCGCGTTGAGAAGTTCAATCGCCGCTACGCCAAGTTCAACGAAGCCCAGAAGAAGGAGCAGCAGGAAGCATGAGGCCGATACAGAGAAAACCGCGCCGCCGCTCGAACAACGTCGCCAAGCGCCGTCCCGATCCTTTCCACGGGAAAGATGCGGTGTACATCGATTACAAGGAATCGAAATTCCTCGAGCGCTTCACCAACGATCAGGGCAAGATCCTGCCCCGCCGCCTCACGGGTCTGTCGGCCAAGAATCAGCGCCGCGTCACCGAGGCCATCAAGCGCGCCCGCTTCATGGCGCTGCTGCCCTACGTCGGTGAAGGTCTGAAATAAGCACTCGAGAAAGAAGGAATAGATACCATGGCTCGTAAATGTCAGATTACCGGGAAGGCGCCGTTGGTGGGCAACCACGTCTCCCACGCGCATAACCGCGTCAAACGCCGTCAGCTCCCCAACCTGCAGAAGAAGCGCATCTACGTTCCCGAACTCAAGCGCTTCATCACCGTACGCGTGTCCGCGCGCGCAATCAAGACCATCAATAAGAACGGCGCGTTCGTAACCCTGCAAAAGGCGGGTTTGATCTAAACTCTCCGTTTCTGGATGAATGTGCGACCGGCCTCCCCGCAAAGGAGGCCGGTTGTCGTTGTTACCGAGCCAGCAACGGAAGCAGGGCAGTCCCACGGAGGTGGGAGGGCGCGAATATTTGACCGACGAATTCCTATATTACCGCATTGCAACAACGCATCACGACCATGACGCACTCCGGGGTTTCTCGTTTCCGCTTCGCTTTGTTCGCCATTCTTTTCATGTGTTCCGCCGTAACAGTCGCCGCGCAGGAACACGTCCGCTTGCACCTCGAGGAAGGGAAGTCCGGTGCGGTCTGGGATATTGCGCTGTCGCCCGACGGTAACACGCTGTATTCCTGTGGACGCGACAGCACGGCCAAATCCTGGAATCTCGCCACAGGCGAGTGCATTCGTGTGTTCCGCGCTGGCAAGCCCACCCTCGTCACCGCTCTCGCGCTGGATTACACCGGGAGCTATCTCGCTCTCGGCGATATGAACGGGCGGCTCTCGCTGTGGAATGCGCGCAGCGGGGTGCTGTACTACGAGTTCGAGGCGCATGCGCAGTATATCACCGATGTGGCGATCACTCCCGACGGAGGCACGGTGATCACCGCCGGCCGCGACGGAAGCATGAAGATGTGGAAACTCGATGACGGCTCGCCTCACGGTGAAATCGCCCCGACCGCCCTCTGGGTGCAGACCATCGCCATTTCTCCGGACGGTGCGCTGCTCGCCTCGGGTGGCCAGAACGGTCACGTGCGGCTGTGGCGTCTCCCATCGGGTCTGCCCGACACCATTCTCACCACGCATCCACGCAGGGTGATGGCGTTGGCATTTTCTCCCGATGGCAAGATCCTCTTCAGCAGCGCCGCCGACGGTAGTGTGGAGGCCAGTGACCTCAAGACACGCGCCACCTTGCGCAGCTTCACACTCGAGCAGGGCGGTGCGCATTCCATCGATGTCGACCGTTCGCAGGAAGTACTGCTGCTCGGCAACATGAATGGCGTGATAGAACTCTGGGACTGGAAAAAACGTCTGCGTCAGCGGAACCTGCCCCAGCTTTCCTATGGTACAATGTCGGCGCGCTTCGATGGCAAAGGACAGCGCGTATACAGTGCGCACACCGACGGAGCGATACGGATCTGGAATATGCAGGATGCGAGTGTGTTACTCTCTTTGGTGGGATTCAGCGACGGACAGTGGCTGTCATTTACTCCGGACGGCTACTACGATTGCTCGTCGGCGGGCGATCGCTATGTGACGTGGCGGACGCAGCAGGACGAATTTCCCTTGCAACGTTTTCGCGATGTGTACCATCGTCCGTCGATCATCGAGGATGTACTCCGTGGCGGGTACAAACCGGGAGCCACACTGGGCACGCTCACCGTTCCTCCCACAGTGCGCCTGCTCGCACCGAGAAAGCAGCAAGTGTTCATGTTCGGCAGCGAGACCGCCGAGGTGCTCGTCGAGGCGGAAGCCCACGACGCGCGGCGTATCGAAGGAGTGCGCATCGGCGTGAATGGACGCGTACTCAATACCGAAGCGCTGGACGACTACCGCATCCTTGCGCGCAGCGACACCTCGTTACGCATCCGCGCGCGGGTGCCCGTGCTGCCCGGCCGCAACAGCATCGAGGTGGTGTCGTGGAATTCTTCGCGCGTGCGCAGCGACGCGGACATCGCTGAAATTGTGGTGGAAAGCGCCGGCGCGCGCAATCCCGATCTCTACGTGTTGACCGTGGGCGCCGATCGCTATGCGCCACATTATCCGGATTTGCAATTCGCGGCCGTGGATGCCCAGGCCATTGCCGACGAATTTTCGCGGCAGCAGGGCGCGATGTACACGCGCGTGTACACCAATGCGCTCACGGGTGCGAACACCAGCAAGGACAAGATTCTCGCGGCCCTGCGCGGCTTTACCGGCATGACATCGCGCGACGTGCTGGTGCTGTTTTTCAGCGGGCATGGCGTGCGGTATCGGGATAAAAGCGGAAAATCCCGCTACTATTTTCTGCCAGCCGGAACGACGCGGGCGAACATTGCCAATGCGGGACTGGCATGGGATGATTTCACCGCCGAGTTGTCGCGACTGCGTGTGGGGCGCGTGATTCTTTTGCTCGACGCCTGTCATTCCGGAGACGTGTCTGCCGGCGCATCGAATGAAAAAGTAGCCGCCGCGATCGCTGCCGACGCGGGCATCGTGTTCACATCCAGTTCGGGCAACGAGTATTCGTACGAGGACGCATCCTGGGGACATGGGGCCTTCACGCGCGCGCTGCTGGATGGCTTGGGTGGCAAGGCGGATTTTACCCGGGACAAGGTGGTGGATTGGAGCGAGCTGCAACTGTATGTCAGCACGGAAGTGCGGCGAATGACGCGCGGCAGTCAGAATCCCATGGTGCCGCGACTGGAACAGTTTTCCAATTTCGATTTCGTGAGGTTGCGATGAAATACATGCTTGTGCTTTTTCTGTTGTGCCCGGTGCTCGTGCATGCGCAGGATGGGGCGGCACGTGAAGTGGCGCTGCTTACCGGCATGCAGGGCAAGGTGACCTTGCGCAGCGGTGGACAGGAAAGCTCCCCCGTGCTCGGACACCGTCTCGCCGGAGGTGATGAGCTGCGCGTACTCAGTGGTAACGCCTCGCTGGTCTTTCTTTCAGGAGAATTGGTAGCGCTGAAGGACGGCGAAGCACTGACGCTCGGCACCACATACGAGAAGAGCATGCTCTCGATAGCCGGCACCACGCGTGGTCTCTCGAACGAGGATGGCACGAGCGTGGCCGATGACGGAGTCGCCACAGCATCCACTGGCGACGTGTGGCAGGCGCAGCTTGCTTCGGTGTCGGGAATACGCGGCGATGCGATGGCCGTAGCCGTTGCGCCCCGACTGGCGATTGCGGATCCGCGACCGGTGTTTTGCTGGTTCGACAGTGACAGTACCGCTACCGGTAGTGAGCGCAATTACGCACTCGTGCTGCGTGACGCGGATGGCGGCACCGTGCTGACGCAATCGTTGCGCGGTGTGGTCGGGCGCTTCAACACATGGAAGCTGGAGACGCCCCCCTCCACCTTCCGGGCTGTTGCGGGAGCGCGGTACAGTTGGGCAGTGCTTCCCGCCGGCAGCGCGCCTGGGGAGGGCGCCTTCGATGCGAGTTTCATTTATGTGGACGAGCAGGGCATGAAGCAGGCCGCCGCGCAACGCGAGCGGATCGCTGCCTTGCGTGGTGAAGGAGCAATCGACGAGATGACCATGCACACGCTGCTCGCCACCTTCGCTCTCGACGAGCGTGAGCGCCTGTTCTCCGATGCCGTACCGCATTTGCTTGCGCTGGGAGTGTGGGAACACGGACGTCCGTACGCCGCCGAGCAACTTGCGCGCATGCTGTTGCGTTTCGGCGGGCAAGCCACGGCACTGGCGCCGAGGGCGGCGTCGCTGCGCGAGGACATGCTGCCGCGATGAGAGTTCAGGGCTTGCTTGCCTGCGCCATGGCGACACTGTTCCTCGCGTGCAGTGGAGCCGAGGCGCCTCCCGCCGAGGATGCACGGGTGAGTGCGGGCAGGTCGCTGTATGATCGATCCGATTACGACGCTGCGCAGAAGCATTTTCAAACCTTGCTCGTCGATGCGGAGCGCGAAGGCAACACACTGGTGGCGGCACAATCCCGCAAGTGGCTGGGGAGCATTGTTCTTGCCTACGACAAGCCCGACGAGGCGCTCCCCTGGTACCGTGGCAGTCTGGACATCATCGAGCGGGAAATAGCACGCGCCGACAGTGCGCGTATCGTAGCTCCGCGGCTGTTGCTCGAGGAGCGCCAGCATGTGCTGAGCAATATCGCCGTGGTGTACAAGTCCACCGCGCGTTTCGATGAAGCCGAGAAGCTGTTCGGCGATGTACTTGCACAGGATCGCGCTCGCGGCGATGGATTGCGCACCGCTGTGTCCCTGTACAATCTCGCGGATGTGCATCATCAGAAATCGCTGCGTCGTTTGCAGGCACGCGACAGCGCGGCCTTTCTGCTCGAACATAGCCGCGCATTGGAACTGCTGCGCCAATCCCTCGCCACTCATCCCACCGCCGACGCGCATTTGAATCTCGGCAACGTGCATGCCGTGGCCGACCGTCTCGACAGCGCCATCGTCTCCTACCACCGTGCGGAAGCGCTGTACGATGTGCAGGGTTACCGTGTCCATCGCGCGCTCGCGTTGGGCAATATCGGCGTGTTGTCGTTGCGGCTCAATCGACTCGACGAAGCGGCGGACGCGCTGCGCAGCAGTATCGGCATACTGGAGGAGTTGCGCGGGAATATTTCCTCCATCGACATTCGGTCGAGTTTCATTTCCAACAAATTCTACATTTACGAAAACCTCATCGGCATACTGATACAACAGGGCCGCGTGGATGAGGCCTTCGAGTATGTGGAGCGTGCGAAAGCCCGGTCCTTTCTGGACATGATCGGCAACAAAGCGGTGGGCGAAGGAAAGAAGCGTGACGAGGCGACGAGCGCACTGATACAGCGCGAGCGCATGTTGCAGCGGCGCATCGAAGCCGTGCTGGGCAATGCCGACAGTGCGCGCGTGCTGGGCGAGGCAATCGGAGAGCATCAGCGGGTGATCGCAGCCTTGCGTGAGCGCGATCCGGAGTATGCGTCGGTGAAGAGCATCGAGCCGCTGGCTCTGGCTGAGCTACGGCGCATGCTCGACGAACGCACCGCCGTGGTGGAATATTTCGTGGGTGAACGCTCGGCCTACGGTTTCGCCGTCACGCGCGACACCATCGTGGTGCGGCGCATGCAGGTGGACCGCGGCAACGCTCTCGAACGCGAGATCGAGGCGCTGCGACGCATGCTGTATGTGGATTTTCCCAATACAAAATTTTCCGTACTGCGGGAGAAGCGTATGAAAGATCGCCTCTCCCCGCGCGAGGCGCTCGCGGCATGGCGAGCGACGCCCGTGCCATCCACCTGGCAGTACAATCTGGTCACCATGTATTCGCGCTTCCTTGCGCCGTTTGCCGGCATAATTGAGGACAAGGAGGTGCTGTATATTGTTCCGCACGGACCATTGCACCATTTGCCGTTTCAGGCGTTGATACGGCCGGCGGATATTGATACACGATCGGATGCGCACATTGCACGGCCACGCTATCTGATCGAGCGGCATGCCATCGCCTTGCTGCCGTCGGCGAGTGTGTTGCCCTTCGCGTTGCGTCGTGAACTCGTACCGGTGCGCAGCGGACTCATCGTGGGCGATCCGTTGTACGCCGATCCGAAATACCGGAGCAAGCCGTTGGAGGCGGCGTTGATTGAAGCCGACACGGTATCGCGTTACGTGCCGCAGCCAACGGTATTGACGCGGGAAGCCGCGGAGGAGTCGGTGGTGAAGCGCGAACTGATCGGCAAGGACGTGGTACACCTCGCCACGCACGGTGAGTTGAACAAGGAGCAGCCGCTGCGTTCGCGCATTCTGTTTGCCGCCGCGCAGCCCGACAGTGTGAACAACGGGGATCTGACTGTTGCGAAAATTTTCAATCTCGATCTGCAAGCTGTGCTGGTTACGCTCAGCGCCTGTCAAACCGCGCAGGTCGCAGCGGGAAAGGGGCAGTCCACCGCCGGTGACGATCTCGTGGGGCTGACGCGTTCCTTCATGTACGCCGGCACACCCGCGGTGATCGCTTCGCTGTGGTTTGTGGACGATGCTTCGACGCTGGACTGGATGCGATACTTCTACCGCGCCTGGCTCAACGGAGGACGTTCGCGCGTGAAGGCGGCACGGCAGGCCGCACTGGACATGCTCGGAGCGCCAGCAGATCCCGATTGGATTCATCCGTACTATTGGGCGGCGTTTGTGTATATGGGGGATGCGCGGTAGGGGAATCTCGCAATATTCGATGGATGCGAGGCAGAGGACTTGGAGCGTTGGGGATTGCAGTGAAACCGGGAGTGTGCGTCCAGCGATGGTACCCAGGTTGTAGGCATACTTGGGACTGGTGCGGACACCGTCGGCGGTGGTATTCACTGAATAGCCAAGTTCAGACTTTGGGCTGGCTTGATCGTTGGCAGGGGAAGTATTCGGTGTGAATTCTGGACTGGAGCACCACGTCGAATCGATTGTCCTCGGTTGGGATATTCAGTGAATAGCCACAGCCATGCCGCGAGCCCAGATTCCCTTCACCTGACATCGACGATTCAATGAATAGCCACATCCCACCTCCGAAGAGACAAACCCGCTCGCAACAGCAGCAGGGAATGACCGGTTCGTCAGAAATTCATTGCACCACCAGCTCCGGAATCATGATGCGGCCACGATTATCCACTGTGAACTTAAGCCCTTACCCCAAATCCTCCAGCTCCCCGCATACCTCTCCCTAACGCAACACCGCGGGGCGCTTCGAACCTGCTCGGTGAACGACCGGCCGGAGGAAAAAACTAAAATCAATCGCGGACAATCCCGCCACACTACCCCGGCGCCAGCGATAACAACATCGCCTCCGGATCCACGGTGTGTAGCATCGCAAACGATGCGTCCAGCATTTCCGTTACCGTGGGAGGTCGCTTCTTCTTCGCCTCACGCGTTCGAGGCGACGTCGGAACCGCTGCCGGCGCCCCCAGCACGGTGTCGCGCAGGAACACCGCGCGACCAAGCATGAGCAACCCTGAGGTCGGCTGCGTCTCGTTTCGCGCTGCCCGGGCATGGTCCTCGCCGAACAGCGCGAAGGCCTCGTTGAGCACCGTGCGTAGATTGCGCACGGAGGGATTCGCCCCGTCGCGCGTGAGCTGCGAGCGCTGCATCGCGGCGTTGAATGCGCAGCGGATTTCTTGTATTGCGCCCGCATCCTCGACGATACAATCATGGTAGCGCCGCGTCCACACGGCGCGTCCCGTTGTGCCTCGTACGCTGTTGATGGCACGGGCGCTGTTCATTTTCAGAAATCCCACCAGCAGCGGAATCGTCATTTTCCTTCGCGCTCGCAAGGGATGTTCCCAGCTTTCCGGATGCGCCGCGCTGTGATTGCGGTAGTCGGTGATGGTGACGAGGATTTCAAGCGCATCGGGCGCAAAGCGCGCTGCGTCGAGACGCAGGCAGGGGTAACGCTGCACGGCGAGTGCGAGCTTTTCGAACGTGATTTCGGCGAAGGTGTTCAGCCGCAGTGCGCCATCGCGCTCCTCACCGAACAGCGCCTCCTCGCCCGCGGTGTCGAGGCGCAGACAGTACGTTCCGGGTGCGGAGTAGTTGTGGCCGCGTCTGCGCACACGGCGATACGGTATCTCAAGCTGCATCATTAGCTCCCCACTAATGGATGAGGGTGAAATAGAACGAGCAACATACAGCGGATGAACATCGCGCACAATGCAATTTCCCCGCGCTGTTGGCTGATCGCGATCAATCGTGGGGCGCGAAGTACACATCACGCCGTTGTGAAACGGTGATGCACTATGCGCGACGCTGGAGCAAGGACGGAATCCGACCATGGTAACACCATTATGAGGCAAAGAATGTGCTTCCCGGCGCTACTTGCAGTGATGATGCATGGAAGTCGAGCCGTCCGATTTCCCGCTCTCCGCTTCGCGCTTGACATTTCATCCGCGCGGGCATACCTTGCCGCCAACGGACATCATGAACAGGTAAGGAGTGCCGCCATGCGGAAAACGTTTCGCTGCGCCTGGTGCTTCGAGATCAATGAGATCCTCGTCGACATCTCGGCGGGTGATGATCAGGTGTATGTCGAGGATTGTCAGGTATGCTGCCGACCCAATACAATACACGTGCACATTGACGAAGAGTGCCGAGTCGTGACAGTGGAAAACGAGGCGGAGGGGTAAGTGCGCTCCCATGTGATCGCTGTGGTGAAACGATAGGTGCGTCAACGCGGGGTACCATTCGTCGGACGCAAGACTGCGCGTCTCTTCCCATCACCACGGTGTCGTGGGCACGGGGAATGCGAGAAGCAACTCACCCCATCGTTGCGACAGACGTGTTCATGTCCTTGTTTCGCCAAGCGCGTATGATGCGCTCGACGCAGGCCCGTGCGGCGGGGTTGTCCTTCCTGCCAATTGCCTTCAGCAGCGGGAGCAACGGAGATCTGATCGTGCTGAGCCAGCAGTGATCATCCAGCACAAGACACATGGGAACACATCGCGCACCGCCATCACCGTAGTGAAAGGCCTCCGCGTATTGACGAAAGCCGAGGTTGTGATAATGCTCCACCAATGCGTCAAGACAATCGATGCATACGAATTGAACGGATGGTTTGTCCTCCACGAAGGTCACCGCCGCCCGAAGCAGAGCTTTGCACACTTTCAGTGATCGAAAGGCGTCGCGGACAAGCCATTTCCTCACAGTGACAATCGCATCCTCGCCAAACCCATCGAGAAATGCCTCAAGATGAAAGTGCCGGATATCCTCCGCATGCGCATCGCAGCCGATCCACCAATCAATCGCCATAGTCCCCACCGGCACATCGCCCATCTCGGCCAGCAGCAGCATGCCCTTCGCATGCGCGCGCGCGGTCTCTCCCGATTCGTGAAAGGATCCAACGATCTCATACCCCAGCTCGTTGATGAACACCTCCTCGCGCAGCCGATGCACACGGGTGAGTGACTCGGCATCGTCCGCTATCCGTACCCGCACCGAGTGCTGAGCGCAATACTCAGGCGACATCACGCACCTCCTTCAAACGGGACATGATCGCCTGCGCTTCCGGCAGTTCGCGTAACCGGCTTTTCGAAGGCCGCGAGCAGTAACCACGGTAGGTATCGACGTAGAACGCCGGACTTCCCAAGCGCGGCCAGGCCAGCGCATGCTGATGAGCGATCATGGCCAGTGCTTCCCTCGCCATGAGTGTGCCTACTTCAATGGTGAGAGGAGCAAAACTGGGGATGGCTCCCTCGAGACGCAGGAATCGTCCCAGAAATGGATTGTCGGATACATACAGGCTGTCGAGCAGGCCGGGATTCGTGGCGAAACCGTACGCCACAACGCGTAACAGCGATTCCGCGGCAACGGAATACTCCGCGCATTGATCGAGCGTCCGTCCGAGGGTGGGATATTCGAAGCGCTCTTCCGGAGTTTCCTCGTCGGGTAAGGTCGAAATGACGTTGGGTGTCGGGAAATAGAGAAAATCGACAACGGGCTTGCGCGCCAATCGTGCCGCCCGATAACAGGCGATGCCGCCGACAAGCGAATCCATGCCGAGGACAACCACGTCGACGGTGTCCATGATGTCCCGAAG
>JAMIQH010000323.1:0-2342 GCA_035914695.1 Bacteroidota bacterium
CACGATTTCCGCCAGCGAGGTGTCGAGATTTTCCATCGTGTTGACGAGAAAAGAGGCCTTGTCGTCCTTAATCCATTTCTGGATCAGGTGCAGGATTTCCTCTTCGCTCAGGTGGTCGGTTGCGATGCGGAAAATGTCGTCGCCGGACGCGATGAAGTCGTGCAACTCCTCGCGCTGCCGGGGACGGTTGCTCTCGGTGAACACATCATCGAAGTCGTCGTTCCTCCGCGCGCTGAAGCGCTGCATCAATTCGCAGGCGGGGGTGATGCCGGCCCAACACATGCGGTTGAGCATTTTGCGCGAAATGCGTGTGTAGAGGTTCTGGTCGGTGCGGCGCAGCATTTCGAGGATCACCTTCCACTCGGAGCGCTTTTTCTCCGCGAGCTGCTCCTTCATCACCTGCCATTCGTGGAACACGTTCTTCAGACGTTGATGCTGAATGTAATGTCCGAGACGCTCGGCGATGGTGGCGATGAGGCGGCGCTCCTCGTTGAGAAAGGGCCCTTCGTCGGCCAGCCGCACCTCGCTGATGTAAAACACCTCCAGCCGGCCCTCCACCCTGTCCTGTATGGCGATGTTGGCGGAGAGCACCCACGGTGTTTCGTGAAAATCGGGCGAGGTCCACGCACGCGGTCCGAAGAGCACGCGCACGCGGCACACGTCGGGATACTGCCAGCCCGGTGGAATGGCTGCGATAACGCCGTTGAAGATGTCGTCGAGTGTCTTGTCCTGCCCCGCGAGAACTTCCTCGACATGGTAGAGGCAGTTGAGTTCCTTTGCCCGTTCGCCGAGGGCATAGAGCAGGTCGCCGAGTGATTTGTCCTTGTTCATCGAGTAGTCCGCGTTGTGGGAACGCGGGCAAAATACGCATTGCGCCGCCAAGCCCAAACCCCCGGTACGGATTCATTTGAGAGAAAGCGATGCGGAATTGAGAAGGAACGGAAAAATCCCTACCTTGCGCCTACATCCGTCAATGTACCCCGCTGGGGGAACGACGTCCGGCGAACAGTCCATCATCCATCCATCAGGAGAAGCGGAATGAGCACCGAGTCCTTCAATCCCTACAAGATGGCGCAGCAGCAATTCGATACCGTCGCGGAAAAGCTTGGATTGGACGAGGCCACGCGCGCCTTGTTGCGCGTGCCCGACAAGGAGGTGCATTTCAACATTCCGATCCGCATGGACGACGGTTCGTACCGCGTGTTCCGCGGCTATCGCATTCTGCACAACAGCGCGCGCGGGCCCTGCAAAGGCGGCGTGCGTTTTCATCCGCAGGAAACCGCCGACACCATCCGCGCGCTGTCGATGTGGATGACGTGGAAAACCGCCGTGGTCGATATCCCGCTCGGCGGCGGCAAGGGCGGCGTGGTGTGCGACCCGCACAATCTGTCGATGCGCGAGCAGGAAGCGCTGTGCCGTGGCTGGGTGCGCGGATTGGTGGACGTGCTCGGGCCCGACCGCGACGTGCCCGCGCCCGATGTGATGACCTCCTCGCAGCACATGATCTGGATGCTCGACGAGTATGAACGCGTCACCGGACGCAAGGCGCCCGGCTTCATCACCGGCAAGCCCATCGGTCTGGGCGGCTCGCTCGGGCGCACCGAGGCCACGGGCTACGGCGTGATTTACACCGTGCGCGAGGCCTTGCAGGAGCTGGGTATTCCGATCACGCAAGCCACGGCGTCGGTGCAGGGCTTTGGCAACGTGGCGCAGTACGCCATCGAATTGCTCGACTACTATGGCGGGAAAACCCTCTGCGTGTCGAGCTGGGATCAGAAAGAGCAGACCTCCTTCGCCTTCAGGAAGCGCGACGGTGTCAACCTCAAGGAATTACGCGGCATGACCAATTCCTACGGCGAAATCAGCAAGGACAAGGCGCAGGAGGCGGGCTACGAAGTGTTGCCCGGCGAGGAATGGATTGCGCAGGAAGTGGACGTCCTCATCCCTGCCGCGCTCGAGAATCAGATCAACCGCGACAGCGCGAAACTCATCCATTCATCCGTGAAGATCATTGCCGAAGGAGCGAACGGACCCACCACGCCTGTGGCCGACGCAGCCATACGTGAACGCGGGATCTGGGTGGTGCCCGATTTTCTGGCCAATGCCGGTGGCGTCACGTGCAGTTACTTCGAACAGGTGCAGAGCAACATGAACTATTTCTGGACCAAGGACGAGGTGATCAGCAAGCTGGACGCGAAAATGACCGACGCGTACTTCGCCGTGTCGGGCATGGCGCATCGCCGCGGTATTCCCATGCGCGAGGCGGCCTACATGATCGCCATCGCGCGCGTGGCCGAGGCCTGCAAACTGCGCGGTTGGGTGTAGCGGTTCGGCGCGTGGCT
>JAMIQH010000324.1:0-4465 GCA_035914695.1 Bacteroidota bacterium
AAGCTACGCCTTGCCCTGCTCCGACATCGAGGAGGTGCTGCCGCTGCAGAATCTCGTGTCCTTGCCCTACACCCCGGGGAGCATCATCGGCATTTCCAGTCATCGCGGCATGCTGTTTGTGGTGATGGATCCAAAGCGCGTGCTCGGCATTCCCGGCACCAACCTCACCACGATGCACCGCATCGTCATGCTGCGCCATGGCCGCTACATGCTGGGCATGCTGGTGGACGCTGTGGAAGGCATGCGCAACATCGATTTGAGCACACTGCGCAAGGTGCCCGAACTCGTGGGGGACGAGCGCTCGCGCTTTTTTCGTGGCCTCACCGATGATCGCGCATTGGTGCTGGACTCCGCCGCACTGCTCGATGCGATCGGGCCACACTGATTGTATACTCACGACCAAACACGGAACACTGATATGAATTGGTTTGCGAATCTGCGCACAAAACATAAGCTGGTGGTCGGCTTCGGCGCCGTCATCGTGTTTTTCCTGACCTTGATCGGTATCGAGAGCGTGCAGTCGTCGCGGTCGCTCCGGCAATACGAGAACCTCGCGCAACTGCATATTCCCGTACAAAGTGCCGGCCAGGAACTCGCCAAGCGCATGTTGCATGAACGACTGCTCTTCGAGCAGCTCCGGACCTATGCGTCGCCCGATTTGGCCGGAGGAAGTTTCAGCGAATTGCGCGAACAGTTCGTGCAGCAGCAGCGCCGCATCAAGGCCGATATTATTCGTCTCAATGGGGCTCTGCAAGCATTGCAGGAGAAGAGCGAGTCCGAGGAGGTGCAGCAGGCGCTAGGCAATGTCCGCAAGCAATTGACCAAAATGACTCGTCTGCACGATGACTTCGCCGAACTCGCCGCGCTGTCCATCGCCGCCATCGAGCGCGGCGACTTGCCGGGCTTCGCACAGTTGCGCACACGCCTCGAAGAAAACGCGGCCAACTACTGGGGCAACAGCGATGTGTACCACTTCGAGTTGGCCTCGCTCGTCGACATCGCGCAGGGACGGATTGCTTCCATAGAAAACACCGCGATAATCGCGCGCGTAATTGTGTTCGGTGTCGGTATTTTGCTGGTGGTTTTCTTTTCCACATTGATCGCACGGCTGATATCCTCCCCGCTTATTGAAGCCACGAAAATCGCCGAACGCCTGGGCCAGGGTGATACCACCGTCCCCATTCTCACCAATCGCAAGGATGAGGTGGGTGAATTGCTGCGGACGCTCGAGAAACTCCGCGCCAATTCGGACCACGAGGCCCAACTCGCCGCGCGCATCGCCGACGGTGACCTCACTGTGCACATCACGCCGCTGTCGGACAAGGATGTGCTGGGTAAAGCCCTCTCCACCATGGTCGAACGCCTGCGTACACAGATCCGGGAAATGCTGGAAGGCATCAACGTGCTGGCAGCCGCAACGGCAGAACTTTCCTCCACCATGGTACAGATCGCAGCCAGCGCGCGCGACACCGCCTCCTCGGTCAACGACACGGCCTCCACGTTGGTTGAGGTCAAGCAGGCCTCACAGCTCTCGAATCAGAAGGCGAAGACCATTTCCGACAATACCCAGCAAACCTTGCGCGTCTCGCGCGATGGTGTGGACGCCATCGAGAAAAGCATCCACAGCATGGAGAACATTCGCGAGCAAATGCGCGGCATAGCCGAGAGTATCATCAAGCTCAGCGAACAGTCGCAGGCCATCGGCGATATCGTCACCTCGGTCAACGATCTGGCCGAGCAGTCGAACATTCTCGCCGTGAACGCCGCCATCGAAGCGGCGAAGGCGGGGGATTACGGGCGCGGCTTCACCGTGGTGGCGCGGGAAATCCGCAATCACGCCGAGCAATCGAAGCAGGCCACCTCTCGCGTGCGCTCCATTCTCGTCGACACGCAAAAGGCCACCGCCTCGGCGGTGATGGTGGCCGAACGCGGTACCAAACTCGCCGAGGATGGCGCCCAGCTCTCGGCCGTGTCGGGCAAGGCCATTCAGACGGTGATGAAGGGCATCAACGAGGCGGCTGAAGCCATGTTGCACATCGCCGCCTCGGCCAAGGAGCAGGTGTACGGCCTCGATCAGGTCACCACGGCCATTCAACATATTAAAACCGCAAGCGAGCAGAATGTGGAATCCATCCATCAGGTGGAAATCACCGCGCAGAATCTCAAGGAATTGGGAACGCGCCTGCAACGCTTCGTGGAACGTTACAAACTCTGACGGCAAGCACGAACCCAACACGGTGCGCCATGAATGAAGCAGAGTTCCTTCGTAAACTGCACGAGGCCTTCGAGATGGAGGCCGAGGAGCACTTCGCGGTCATCAGCAAGACGCTGGCCGAGATCGAACACCTCGGTCCCGTCGACCTGCCCGCGGGGGTCGAACGGATCTTTCGCGAAATGCACAGTCTCAAAGGCGCCGCACGGGCGGTGGGTCGTTCGGATATTGAAGCGCTTTGCCAAATCATGGAAGGACTGTTCGCCCTCTGGAAGCGCAATCCCGCCACCATCACCTCCGAACAGTGCGCCACAAGTGCCGACGCCTTGGACGTACTCGACGAACTGCTGCGGGCGGAGCAACCCTGGCCGCTGTCCTCTCCGGTGTTGCAGGATGTGATGGATCGATTGCGTGCGTTGGTTCAGGCGGGCGGCGCTTCGGACGATCAGGGGCGCAACGTGTCGGCCGCAGCTCCGTCGGCTGCGTTGCCGCCGGAATTCATCGCCGCTCCGCGCGATGGCAATGGTCACACGGATGTGTCCGGCTTACCGCCATCCTCACTAACGGTATTGCCGCAACTCCCGCCTCTGCTGGATGCGGCTGTGGCATTGCCCGCCGGCGGGGCGGTACCCGGCACGTCCTCCGTTGTGCCGGACGTTGCTGTGTCGAAGGACACACGCCGCAACGGCAACGGACATGCGGGACAGGTGCAGTCCGAAGCAACGCGAAGCGTTGCAGTGGATGTGGCAGCCCCAATGCACAACAGGACCGAAGCCAATCCGGCTTCGAACTCCGGCTCCACGGCATCGGCAGGCACAGTGCAACCGCGCGGACGCCGGGATACCGTGCGCGTGTCTATACAGGAGCTTGATGCCCTGTACAGGCAGGTCGAGGAATTGAGCACGATCCAATACATGATCGGCCGCACCTCCACAGAATTGCGCAATGTGCTTGAGCAATGTGAGGAATGGTTGCGCGAGCACCAGAAACTGAATCTCGCGGCTCTGGATGTGGAGGTGAAACGTGGCACGTCCGAACCGGCACGCGGCGCGCGCGAAGAACGCATGCGGCAATTCATTCGATGGTCGGCGCGCCGCATCGAGGGCATTGAGTCGGCGATGCTGCGCGGTATGGAGGAAGGCCAGGCCACCAAGTACATTCTCGACACCATTTCCACCGGCTTGCTCGAGCAAAGCAAACATCTCTTGCTCATGCCATTCTCCATGGTCACCGATGCCTTGCCCGCTGTGGTCGCAAAGCTCGCACGCGAACTCGGCAAACGTGCGGAGTTCACGGTCACCGGCGACGATGTTCGCATCGACAAGCGCATTCTCGAAGGGATCAAGGATCCGTTGATTCACTTGCTTCGCAATAGTCTGGATCACGGCCTCGAGGACGAGGTCGAACGCGCCCGACACGGCAAGCCCGCCATTGGCACCATCGTCATGGCCATAGCCACCACGCAAGACAATCGCATAGAAATCACGCTGCGCGACGATGGTCGGGGCGTCCACGTCGATGCGGTACGCTCCAAGGCGATCGAGCAACAGGTTCTCACTGCGGAGTCGGCTCGCGGAATGCGGGATGAGGATATCCGGAATCTCGTATTCCACTCGGGACTGTCCACCGCCGGGGAGGTGACGGATATGTCCGGCCGCGGTGTCGGCTTGGCCATTGTGCGCGAGCATATCACCGCGCTCGGCGGCGAAGTGTCGTTGCGCAGCGAAGAGGGCAGGGGGACGAGCATCCGCATGGTGCTCCCGACATCGCTCTCGAACACACGGGGAGTACTCGTCCGCACCTCGGGACGCACATACATTCTTCCGCTCCAATTCATCACGCGAGGTGTCATGCTTCATCCCGAGGATGTGCTCGCCTTGGATGGCCGGCAGGCACTCGCGTTCGAGGGCAGAACCATTCCGCTCTACCGCCTCGAGGATTTGCTGCGCATGCCCGCGCAGCAGCAGGACGAGGATGGGGCCGAGGCGGCCCTGGTGTTGAGCGTGAGTGATGCACATATCGCGCTGCGCGTGGGAAGCATTTTATGGGAGCAGGACGTCGTGGTGAAATCCTTGCCCGACCCGCTGACGCGTGTGCGCGCCATATCCGGCGCTGCCATGCTGTCCACCGGCGAACTCGTTCCCGTGTTGCATGTGCCGGATCTGTTCGATATCACCCGTGGCACGAAGCTGTCTCAGACGCAGGAAAGTCCAGCGGAACAGGCGCCACGCGTGTATTCGCTCCTGGTGGCCG
>JAMIQH010000325.1:0-7266 GCA_035914695.1 Bacteroidota bacterium
GAGAATGGCATTCATCGGCGTACGGATTTCATGGCTCATATGGGCGAGGAATTCCGTTTTCACGGCATTGGCGCGCGAGGCCTCCTCCTCGGCCAGGCGTCGCTGCTCAATTTCGCGCATGAGCTGCTCGTTGGTTTGTGTCAGGCGCATGGTGCGTTCTTCCACCAGCAATGCGAGACGCCGTTCCTGTGCCTGAATGGCGGCGACGCGCCAGCGGTACACACCCAGAATCAGCAGGACCAGGACGATGAACATCACGATGCGGAACCACCAGGTTTCGTACAGCGCGGGCATCACCACCACGAACAGCCGCGTGCCCTGCTCATTCCACACTTCGTCGTTGTTCGAACCCTGAATGTGGATTTCCCAAATCCCCACCGGTAATCCCGCCAGCAGCACTTCGTGGTTGCTTCCAAGGTCCTCCCAGTGATTGCGCAGCCCGGGAATGCGGTAGCGGAATTGGTTCTGCTCCGCGCGATAGTAATTCAGCGCGGCAAACGCGACGGTGAGCTGCGGACTACCCGGTTCCACCACCAATGTGTCGCCATCGAACCACTCGCGCTCAATGCTGCGCGACCCAAGGCGCACTTGCGTCACGACCACGGCGGGAACGGTGTTGTTCCGACGGATTTCACTGGGATGAAACCAGGTCAGGCCGTTTACCCCGCCAAAATACAGTGTGCCATCGCTGTGCCGGAACCACGCGGAGCCATTGAATTCGTTGCCCTGCAAGCCATCATCCACACTGAAGGCCGCCAGTACCCCGCCCTGCGGATGTACAAGCGCCAATCCCTTGTTGGTGCTTATCCAGAAACGACCGACCTCGTCCTCCAGAATCGCATACACGGTGTTGTTGGGCAATCCCTCGCTCATGGTGTAGGTGGTGAACACTCCGCGCGTGCGATCGAAGCGGCACAATCCGGCGGACGTACCAAGCCAGAGTTGCCCGTTGCCATCCTCGTGAATGCAATACACGGTATTGCCCGGCAGCGAAGTGCTATCTCCCGGATCGTGGAGAAATTGCGTGCCGTGGCGGTGCTTCGCATCCAGCATCCACAGCCCGGTGCGGTCACACCCAATCCACACCCATCCACCACGATCCTGATAGATCGCGCGCACCGCGTCGCGCGCGCTGGCTGCATCGTTGCGGAACAACTCAATGTGGCTTACCGATCCCCGGCGCGACTCCAGAACGGTGATGCCGCGTTCGCTGCCAATCCATACCGCGCCGTCGCGCATCGCATGCATGGAGTGGATGCGTTCTCCCCAGACCGCGCGTGCTGTGCGAGTCTGCGCATGAGGTATGCGACGCACTCTCCCGCTGCGCGTGTCGAAGCGATAGACCCCGTCTCCCTCCGTTCCCAGCAACAAGCTATTGCGACGCGTAGGATCGGGCCGGATTACGTAAATGTTCATATTCAGCGGATTGGCGCCGCCGCGCTGCTGGAACTGCGGATAATTGGTGACTCTATCATCGGGATCCACGCGGTTCAGCCCGCCGTAACCGCCAACCCACAGGGTTTTATCCTCTTCGACATACATGCTCCGCACGCTCTGAAACGTGAGCGAGTACAGTCCCATCCCCGTCTCGCGAAGCAGATGGAAATTCTTGCTCACCGGCGAGGCGTAGCTGATGCCTCTGCCGTTCAATCCCACCCAGATCACCCCCTGCGCATCCCGGTACAGCGTTCGCAATCCGTCGGCTGCCAGCGCCTCGGGCCGGCCCGCGGCATACCGTACACTGCGAAACGTCTCGCCGCGCGTATCAACGAGCATGAGGCCGCTGGACTCGGATGCGCACCACAGCAATCCCTGACTGTCGATCACCATCGCGTTGATCGCCGTGAATCGATAGGGGCGGTTGGCCAGCGCCGGGAAATTCACCGCACGCCAGCTCCTTGCACGGACGTCGTGCCGCAGAACGCGTCCGTTTTCCGTGCCAAACCAAACCACCGTATCGCCCTGAACGGCGACGGACACGATCATGGAATCCTGCGCACGGAAGGCGTCGGGCAGCATCTGTTGGGTCGTCCCGCTTCGCGTATCGAACAATTCCACTCCACTCCCCCGCGTGCAGAGCCACAGCGCGTGCGGCCCCGCGGGCGCGATGGCATTGATCACGTCACTGCGTAATCCCGAACGCACGTTGTCGTCCCGCAAGAAGCGTTTCCAGCGTCCCTCCGAGGGTCGATATCGATACAGACCGCTGCCATACGATGCCACCCACACGGCACCTTCGCGATCAGCCAGCACGGCCGAAATTCCTTCGCGGCGCTCGGGGATGCGCGAGGGAATTTGTATGGAATGCCTGCGAAAGATGCCGCTGCGATGATGGTAGGAGAACAGTCCGTCGTCGGTCCCTATCCAGAGTTGCCCGCGTCCGTCGTCAGCGAGCGCGGTGATGATGGAATTCCCCAGCGCGCCGCTGTCGGCCACTCCACCGCGAAACACGGTGAAGCGATAGCCGTCGAAACGATTCAATCCATCATTCGTACCGAACCATAAAAAGCCACGATCATCCTGCGTGATCGCTCGCACGATTCCCTGCGACAATCCATGTTCGACGGTGTAATGGTCAAAGCGTGGATTGTACGTAACGCTGCCCCGCCCATTCCGCTCCTGCGCATGCGCCGTCGCACAGCTCAGCACGACTGCGGCAATGCAAAGGAAGCGCAACGACGAGGGCATACAGATGGTTCGGGCTGTGATGGAGGAACGGCTTCGTACAAAATAGAACGTACGACTTTGGGAAAAAACGGGGAAAGGGTGAAAAATGTGAAAGGTACGGCTTGCTTTGTCATTGGTGAATTGCCCGGCACAGATTGAGCAGGGGCAAACTCTCCCCCGATGCCGCGGCACCTGCGGAATCCAGCTCCGCACGCAGCCGCGAGTTGGAGCTTCGGTTGAAAAAAACGATGAATCGGTAAACGGAGATTGCAGCGAATTCGCACGAATGATGGTGGATTTCCATGTTTCATTTGTGAAAATCCGCGTAACTGGTGCTTGCTTCAATCGGCGGTCGCGGCGTACATCCCATCGCACGAATTCGCGCATGACCGGCGAAAGCACACGACCGAGCCAGTGCAATTGATACGTCACCGTGTTGCCAAGCACCGCGGGATCCCCCGGCGCATCCCGTACCGCCACGCCACTCCGCGTGCTTCGAGGGTATTGCTACGACAAAGGGCGGGAAAACCCGCCCTTTGTACCCGAGTGCCGGAATTCCTTACACGATCATGCTCTTCATGAAGTCCCGCGCGCTGTACTGCTCGCAGCTGAAGATGATGTCCTTTTTCGCTATCTGCGCCTCGGGAGTGAGGAGCTTGGCGGACAGCGCGTTGAACTTGTTCTCGAGATCCATCATGCTCATCGGCTCGCGCGGATCGCCCTTCGGATACTCGAGGTATTCGCTGAACTCGCGGCCGTCCTTGGTGCGCACCACGACTTTCGAGGGCTGTTTCGCCGGGAACATCTTCTCGAATTCCTCGGAGGCCTCGCCCTTGATACGGTCGATCACTTCCCAGATGCGGGGATCCTTCAGCTTCTCGTCGGAGAAGGATTGCGTGGTCACCTTGTGATCCACCAGTGCCGCTGCGATGCAGTACGGCAGCGAATGGTCCGCCGTCTCGCGCGAATCGGGACGGTACTTGTGCGGATCGAAGAGGATGTCGCAGGCGCGCGCGATGGTGGTGATGCGCACTTCCTCGATCTGATCGTGCGAAATATTATTCTCCGTCACCGCCTTGAGCGTGCAGGTGATATGCGTATGCGTGAGCGCTTCGGTCGGGAAGGCCTTCATCGAACATTCGAGAATCTTGAACTTCTCGCCAAGGCCGCCCACCAGCTTCTCCACGTTCCAGTCGGGTCCGAACACGTCCATCAGACCTTCCTTGCCCTCGAATACCGCTTCGGTGCCGGTGTAGCCGCGCTGCGCAAGCAATGCCGCGAACACGCCGGTTTGCACGGCCATGGGATCGACGGTGTTTTTCATCATCGTCAGCTTGCCCGCGGTGGGGCAACCGATGGTGTGATTGTGCGCGCCGTTGATGCCGATGGCGTGCACCATCTGATCCTCGGTGAGGCCGAGCATTTTTCCCGCCACGATGGGCGAAACGAATTGCGTGAGCGTGGCGTGATGCCATTTGCGTTCGCGCACGCCGGGCACGGCGAATTCACACAAACGCTGCTCGAATTCGTAGGCCAACACGATGGCCACGATCACGTCCTTCATCGAGGCGTTCACCTTCTCGCCCACGGCCAGCGCGGCGGGGATGATGTCCGACGGATGCGACGGGTCCTCTTTCCAATAAATGTCATTGAAATCCAGCGCGCGGATCATGAGCGAATTCACCAGCGTGGCATTCACCGCGGGCATTTTATCGCCGAAGCCCAGCACCGTGGCTTCCTCGGCACCGCCCGTCTCCAGATAGATGTCGCGGACGATGTTCACATCCTTCGTGTGACTGGCGCCATAGGCGCAGCCAATGCTGTCGTAGAGATAGCGCTTGACTTCGAGAACCACATCCTCCGGCAAATCCTCGTATTTCAGGCCGACAGCGAAGCGTGCGATCTGTCGTGATAACGAAATGTCCATGATACGTCCTTGTAGTATGAAAAAAATGTCGTTCGAGCGTGTCTATCCCAGGTTGCGGGTCACCCAGGCCTCGAGGCCGCCGACCAGGACGAGTTCCTGCGCGGCGGGACCGATCGGATCGATGCGGTATTCCTTGCCATCGGCGCGGATGAGCGAGGCGCGGAAGTCGATTTCCGCATCGATGCCCGTGCGCACCGTGGGCTGCGCATCGCCGAAACGCTGCTTGAGATCGTGGGCCAATGCGGGGCATTCCACGACCAGGAAGCCGTTGTTGATGGCATTGCGCGCGTAGGTTTCGCTCAGCGAACCGGCGAGCACCAGGCGAATGCCGCGGTACTTCAGCGCTGTGGCGGCCTGTTCGCGCGAGCTGCCCGTGCCGAAGTTGAAGCCCCCCACCAGGATGTCGCCCTCGTGGACCAGGTTCTGGAAGGCGGGGTCGTAGTTCTCCATCGCCACCGCTGCTTGCTGTTCGGGGGTAAAATCATCCACGTACGTGTATTTGCCGGGATAAATGCCGTCGGTGTTGAGATTGTCCTGATGGCAGAACAACAACTCGCCCCGCAACACGGGCTCGAAGCCCTCGATCACCAGCGTTTCGCCCCGTGCCACATCCACGCGTGGCGGAAGTTGCAATGTGCCTTCCGGTGCAATCGACGGCATGTCCACGGGCATGGCGATGTGTCCCGCCACAGCCGACGCCGCCACCACCGCTGGTGACGCCAGATACGCTTGCGCGCTCGACGAGCCCATGCGTCCTTTGAAATTGCGGTTGGTCGCCGAGATTCCCGTTTCTCCATCCTCCAGCAATCCCACGCCGAGACCGATGCAGGGTCCGCAGCCCGGGGGCAAGATGTGCGCACCCGCCTGTTCGAGCGCCTGCCAGTCGCCCGTGTCCTCGAGCGCTTGTTGCACTTCGCTGGATGCGGCCGACACGTACAGCTGCACGCCCTCGGCCACGCGCTGGCCACGCAACACGGCGGCGGCTTCGCGCAAATCCTCGACACGACCGTTCACGCAGCTCAAAAGATACGCTTTGTGAATCGGAATCGGCTGTTCCCGCAGTGCGGCCACAGCTGTCATCACTTTCACGTGATTGGGGCCGGATACATGCGGCGTGACGGTGGTCAGATCGAGTGTGAGCACTTTGGCGTACACCGCGTCATCGTCGGCACGGGGAATGGCGCCTTCGAGTTCGTCGATGCGCCGGGTGTGCATCCGTGGATGCGCGCCGTCGCCATCGGCGTCGCTCGGAACGCCAGCAAGGCCGCGCCGCGCGATGAAGTCCGCGCGTGCGCGCAACCATGCGATCGTGACTTCGTCGATGGGAAACACGCCCGCAAGCGCGCCCCATTCCGTGGTCATGTTGGCAATCGTGAGGCGCTGGTCTACCGAAAGCTGCGCCAAGCCATCGCCAGCGAATTCGATGGCGTGATTGAGCACTTCGTCCTTGTTGAACACCCCGCACAGCGCGATGATCACATCCTTGCCGGTCACACCGGGACGCAACGCGCCGTGCAGCACAACCTTCGCCACCGGCGGCACTTTCCACCAGGTGCGCCCGGTGGCCCAGATGGCCGCTGCGTCGGTGCGCACGATGGGCGTGCCGAGGCAGCCAAGGCCGCCGTACATGTTGCTGTGGCTGTCGGATGCCACCGCCATGCCGCCGGGCCAGGCATAGCCCTCCTCGCACATGATTTGATGGCCGATACCGCGTCCCGCGGGATAAAAGTCGATCCCGTGTGTTGCTGCGAAGGCCTCGATTTTCGCGTACTTCTCCAGATTTTTCTCGCTCGTGTCCTGCACGTTGTGATCGAGCGCGAAGACCGGCTGCCGCGCATTGGCGATGCGTGTGGCACCGATGCCCTTGAATTTCGGAATCACCGCGCCGGTATTGTCATGCGTCATCACATGCGCGGGTTGAATGTAAATGTAGTCGCCGGCGCGGACGACATGCCCGGCCTCGAGGCCGACGGCAAAGCGCTGCGCGAGCTTCTCGATGAGATTCTGCGGCATGATGAAGTGCTCCGTTTACGAAATGAACAGCGGACGATGCTACTTGACCAATTCGAAATCGATGAAATCGCAGTGGTGGAAAATGATGCTCTCCGGCAAACGCTTCTCACCCTCACCCTCCTTGGAGTGCGTGGCGATGATGTGCATCACTTCCGACGGCAGGCCGTGTTTGAACGCCAGGCCCACGCCGCTGAACGGATGGCGGATATGCTTGCCATACACGGATTTCACCGGTGTGCCGTTCACGATTTCAAACTCGAAGAGCTTGCCCGCGTCGGCCAGCAGGGCGCCGGCGATCAGATAATCGCGGTTCACCGGCGTTTTTTTCTCCTTGTGCATCAGCGTGAGCACGTCGTCGGTGGCGATGCACATGAGGCATACGGCGCGCACGTGGTCCAGAAAGGAAATGGACACGTTGGCGGCCAGCAGCGTGAACGGTATGGCGAGCAGCAATTCCTCGGTCCAGCCGCGGAAGTCGATGGCTTCCTGCCAACAGGCGGCAACCTTGTCCCGCAGGACGGGATCGCTGATTTCATTGATTTCGGGAAGCAGTCGGTAAACGAGTTCGCTCATGGTATCCTCGGCAATGGTCTATGATGGCGAAAGGTGGTTGGCGCTTCAAACGCTCGATCGTACGAGCACGATGGTCAGAGTCCCGG
>JAMIQH010000326.1:0-4538 GCA_035914695.1 Bacteroidota bacterium
CAAATATGAGCAATCCTGAGCAAAGTGCGTAGTAATTTGCGAGGAAAAATCTACCGCGACTTTCCGTCCTCGAATGGATTCGCGGCGATCGCTGCATCGAGCGCGACATCATCCTGCACATGCGCGTAAATCATCGTGGTTGTGATCTGCGCGTGACCGAGGAGGCGCTGAAGAACGGGGAGTGTGACGTGCGGCGCCATCGCGGTTGCGAAGCTGTGGCGCAGTTTGTGGACAGTGATCTCTGGTAAGGACGGATCGGTTTTCCGGAACATGCGGACGTAGCGCAGGAATGCCTTGCTGAGCGCGCGCTCGTCGGAGACGGCTTTCTTGGCAGAGAGAACGTAATCAGAAGACCTCGGCAACACCGCCAGTGCTTCGCGGAGCTGGTCGCAGAGAGGAACCTTGCGGCTTCGGTCACTTTTCGTTCGGGCCGTCTCACGTGAAGCAATCACCAGGTGATTCCCTTTCACATCCAGCCAGGTGAGCTGTACGGTCTCGCGAATCCGGAGCCCTGCATAGAAGCAGAGACAGAATGCCGCGCGATGCCTCGCGTCCTTGACCGTGGCGAGAAATCTCCCGAATTGCTCCTGCGTCCAGAATGGTGGGAAATCATGTTTCGGGACATCGACGAAACGAACGGCCATCGCGGGCGACTGGGAGATCAATCCGTGTGTCACAGCGTACTGCATCGCAACGCGCAGGGAGCGTAGCGCGATATTCACGGTGGCCGGCGCATACCCCTTCTTCACGAGTTCACCTTTCCACTGCTCGATGTGCTGCGGCGTAAGGTTGGCAAGCGGCACTCCCTCGAACATCTTCCCGAACATCGGCAGCCACAGCGCGTAGCTCCGGTGCGTGTCCGGCCGGATATTCGGCCTCACCGCTTCGAGGTACTGCGTGAGAAATCTCTCAACCGACACCGCCGATTGCAGTTCAGTGGCCCGGCTCAGTTCAACGAGCAATGTCCGGAAGACCTTCTCCGCCTTCTTTCGATTACCCATCCCCCGAATTCCGAGAGCATGCCAGGCTTCTTTGCGTTGTCCCGAAACAGGGTCAAACGTCACCTGTCGGGCATGCCACGTGCCCTTCGAGTATGTGAGGTACCAGCCCTTCATCTCTCAATTCAATGACAGTTCACGCCCGCGCTCGTCCGCATGCTTCCACCGGATTTCCGGCCAGCCATGCGGACGAAGCAGACAAACGGTTTTCTTGCAATCGCGTTCGAGGGGACAGCGCTCGGCAATCAGGCGGAAGCCACAGCCCGTCCTCTCAGTCGTCACCTTCAGACATTTCATTCTTCTCACTCTCTACCAAGACGCCCGACACAACGGAGGATATGAACTGTCCGTACGCGCCATGCACGGACGCCTTGAACTTCACGTATTCCATTTTGACCTTGTTTCGGGCATGCTCAGGGAGATCCTCCCAGTGAGGCAGCCCGTAGGTGCGGCGGAGTTCCTCGTACTGCTGAATCATATGTTCTTCGCTGAACTCTAACCGTCCTGCGGCATAGGACAGGATTGCTGATACACCGTCCGGATCCGGCGCCGCTCCCGCCTCCGTACTCGTCCAACCAGACGGCTGACCCTTACTGTCAAAATTCCATTGCACACCCAGAGCGTCCGCTACTCTGAGCATCGTCACCCGCAACGGGTTGACCCCTTCCTTCCATTTGTAATACAACCCCTTTGATATGCCTGCTCGTGCGACCAGCTCGGTGACGCTGAGTCTCTTCGCGTTGAGTACCTCGTCCACCAGGACGCTGAAGGGGATGGATTCGGCTTCGGTACTTTTTTTCGTCGGCATAACGCGCTCGCGGTGTAAATATGTCTAATCGTGTCTCATCTTGCGCTTTTACAGAAATATTTTTTTGTAAAAGTGTTGCTTTTGTACTTTTGCATTTCTATATTTCTGTGTAATTGCGTCTAATGTTGCATATTCTTGGTGAACGCAATGGATAGTGCCAGCACGACATGCGAACGAAAATCGCGGAAGCGGAAGTCGGTGACCCTCAGTGAGGACAGACACCGAGCGCTCAACATAGAGAGTGCACGTCGGGGAATGAGTCTCCAAGACCTCCTCGATGCCGTGGTCGAACTTGGGCTCAAATCACTACCGCACAATGCGTAATGCTCCTTTCCGCAAGCGAAATGGCTCGCAGGTGCGGGCTTCATGTCCAAACCCTCCGCAAGAAATCGCGGAGCAACCCGCTGCTGTATCCCGTCGGGTACACGGACGGGGGACATGCGCGCTGGGATGCCGCGCAAGCGGAAGCGTATCTGAAATCAAACGTACCAAGCGCAATAGCGCGAAGCACGTTACACAATATTCTACAAAAAATCAAGCAGGAGTATAGTCGATGAGAGAGAACTCCAATCTCACCGCATGGAATCGCATGAGCGGTATCCATTCCGTGAGACTCGCCAACACCGATGAACTCACCGAGGAACAGTGGCTCGAGATCAGACGCACCGGTATCGGTGGCTCCGATGTTGCGGCCATTGCCGGGATCAACCCATGGAAAAGCCCCTTCTCCGTCTACTGGGACAAGATCGAGGGAGCGGTGCAGGAAGTCAACGAGAAGATGCGCTGGGGTCAGGTGCTCGAGGATGCCATCGCTCGCGAATACGCGCTGCGTGAAGACCTGAACATCAACCGTGTACGCGCGGTGCTTCGTCATCCGGAGAACCCCATTGCCATCGGGAATATCGACCGTCTCATCGTCGTGCCGAACGGTGAAAACCGGATTCTCGAGATCAAGAACGTGGGAGAGTTCCAGCGCAAGAAATGGGAGTTCGGCCAGATACCGGAAATCTACGTGTTGCAAGTGCAGTGGTATCTGTACGTGACCGGACTGCGCCACGCCACCATCGCCGCGCTCATCGGTGGTCAGGAGTTGGTCTCGCACAACATCGAGCGCAACGACAGCATTATCGATTCCTGCGTGCACATCGCGCGGGAGTTCTGGACGATGGTGGAGAACCGTACGCCACCCGATCCGGACGGGAGCGATTCCTCGCGGGAAATCCTCTCGGTCATGTATCCCGAGGCCACACCGCGCAAGGAAATCGTGCTGCCGGAATCGGCCGAGGAACTCATCCTCGAGGTGCAGAGCTGCAAGGACACCATCGGCCACATCGAAGAGCAGAAGTCCACAGCGGAAAACAAGCTCCGCGCGCTGATGGGTGATGCCGAGATCGGCCGCTCACGCGATTGGCTCGTGAAGTGGACGAACACCTCCAGCGAGCGGCTCGATACGAAACGACTGCGGAAAGAGCAGCCCGCCATCGCCAGCGAGTACCTGAAAACCGTGAACTCCCGTCGGTTCACCATCGAATCGGTCTAATCTCACTATCAGCATGGAGAGAGAGCAATGAGTCTCGAAACCACACTGCAACAGCGCGCGAAAAACGGTATCTCCACGACACAGAAATCCGAGGGTGTCGTTGATACCGTTGCGCAGATGCTAAAATCGAACTGGAAAGCGATCCAGTCCACCATCCCCGCGCATGTGACGCCGGAGCGTCTTACGCGCGTGTCCCTCACGGTGATCTCCGGTAACCGCGATCTACTCGAATGCACCCCCCTCTCGCTCGTGGGTGCCATCATGCAATGCGTGCGCTACGGTTTCGAGCCCAACGTGGGAGGGGAAGCATACATCATCCCGTACAGGAACAAGAAAGCCGGAGGCCGCAAGGAAGCGCGTTTCCAGCTTGGGTACATCGGTGTCGCGCAGCTCGCGTACCGCTCCGGATTTGTGTCCGGTGTCGGTGCCACTGAGGTATGCGAGAACGATGAATACGTGTTCGCGTACGGACCTGGAAGCAAACCGTTCGTGAGAAAAGCCATCGGGGAGCGTGGCAAAGTCCTCTTCTACTTCGCCTGGGTAGAACTCACGAACGGTGGCTATTTGTGGGATTACATGACCAAGGCCGAGGTTGACGCGCACCGCGATCAATTCTCGAAGCAGCCGGATGGGTTCGGATGGAGAGACAACTTCGACAGCATGGCAAAGAAGACCGTGCTGCTCAAGGTGCTCAAACTCGCTCCGAAGAGCGTGGAGATGCAAGCCGCGTTCCTGATGGACGGGAAAGCAGTCGATCCGAAGCGCATCGATGATGTGGCCGCGTACGTCTTGCCGGACGATGAAGCCATGGATTCGGAGGAAGCAGAGACCGCAGAGGCCGAGGAAACCCCTGCCAACGCGGAGGAAGCCGCGACCGAACCGGAACCCGAGCCCGAGCCGGAGCCCGAACCCGAGCAGCAGGAAAGCGAAACGCAAGGGGTTCTTCTCGAACCCGAACCCGTGGAAGCCGAGCCCGCCAGCGGGGAACCGGATTTCCGCGTGGACTTCGAGAAGGTCAGCGACCGGAGCACGCTCGATGCCATCGCGACCATCGAAACGATGGACGAACTCAATCTCTTCGTGCGTCAGAACCAGAAGGCCATCGCAGCGCTTGCCCCCGCTCGCCGTGCCGCGATGATGAAAGCGATCGAGAAACAGAAAGCCGCGATCAGCAAACGCAAGTAATCCACCC
>JAMIQH010000327.1:0-28217 GCA_035914695.1 Bacteroidota bacterium
TCCTTATCCTAATATTCACCGGCGTCGTGTGCGTCGGAGCGATTCACGCCCAGGAAAGGCTTCCCGTACGGGAATACACCGCTCCAGAGGAACTGATATCCATGGAAGCTGGAACCACCTTTCTTCAGGCGATAAACATTTTCGGTAATGCGAGCAAATCATTCAAGAAAAAGCCTATCGTTTACGACGGCGACACCAAGGACAAGATCGGCATCAACATCGTCAATATGCATTGGCTCGATGCATTTGAACTTGTGCTCAAGGCGCTGGGTCATTGGTACATCGAAAACGAGGATTATATCCGCGTTTACAATCTATCGCGAGTGGCTGGTGGCAAATCCGACACGGGCAAAGTTTCAGCCCGCGCGGCCATTGTTACGCGCGAGGTGCAAATCAGCGCGGTGTTCTTCGAAGCCAATCGCACCGAACTCGAACGTCTCGGACTCGACTGGTACTTGACCAACACCACACCGTCGGTAGGTCTCACCCAGCATACCTCCACCACCGGGACGAGTACCTTCGGGCAGGCTGACGACGGAGGTGGAGCCGAAGGCGAAACGGAAATCGAGGTGGGTACCATCACAACCCTCGCCTACGGCAACGGTACCACCGCTCTTCTCGCCGCCCTGAAAGCATTCCAGTCGGAAAATCTCGGCGAATTGATATCGAGCCCCAACATCACCGTGCGCTCGGGGCAGACCGGTCGCATTCAAGTGGGCCAGGATTTCTCTATCAAACAAAAGGATTTCGCTGGAAACACGACCGAGAAGTTCTTCTCGACCGGCACCATCATCGAGGTTACGCCGGAGGTGCTTGTGCAGGACTCCCTCGAATTCGTTCATCTTCAAATCACCGCCGAACGGAGTACCGCTCAACCGGATCCTATCACCACCATCATCAATAAAACCGTGGCCAACACCTCCGTCATTCTTATTAATGGCGAGGAAACTATCGTTGGTGGCCTGATGACCAACGAGGCCAAGAAGATTCGGCGTGGTGTGCCCATTCTCCGGGATCTACCGTGGTGGGTATTCGGACTGCGCTATCTCTTCGGCTACGAGGAGGAGACGGTTGATAAAAAGGAACTCATCATCCTTCTAAAAGCCACGGTCGTTCCCTCCATTGAAAAGCGCATGGCTCGCAAGGTGGAGGAGATTCGGCAAGGACAGAACGCCTTGCGCGACGAGTCCGCTCGACTCGAAACCCTGCGCAAGAACCTCATCAGACAAATCGAGGAAGCGCGCGAACAGCGCTGAGCGATCCTTTTTCCCTCCTTCGGTCGGAGGGGTTGACTTCAGTGGTTTTTTCTCCGGAGGAGTGACTGTCCATGCAACTATTCGCAAATCTTTCGATTCGCGCAAAGCTGACAGCAGTGATATCACTGCTGTTCTGGACAATCTCCATTTTTATTTTCATCTTTTTCCCTTGGCGTCTCAAGGAACTCTCGGAAGAAACCCTGCTTCAGCGCGCCCGCGCACTGTCCACGTCCACCGCTCTGCTCGCCGCACAATCACCATCACTTGACGATAAAGGTGTCCTGGAACTCGGCGTGCAATCGGCTGCGCAGGACACCCTGATTGAGTACGTCGTCATTGCAGACGCCGCCGGAAATATCCGGCATGCGTTGGGGAAGCCACTGGCGCAAGCCGCGCGCTACAAGCAACTCGAACCACCAATCAGCGCCGATGAACGTGTGTGCAAATCCGCCGCGCCCATCATGCGCGAGGGCAAGCGGCTCGGCACAGTGTACATCGGCATGTCACTGCGGGATGTGCACCGCGATGTGGCCGATAGTCAGACCAGCATCGCCATCATCAGTCTCATCATCTTCCTCGTCGGTGTGTTCACCGTCATTGGCGTGTCCACGGTCATCACCAATCCGCTGCGCAGCATGGTGGAAACCGTGGAGCAAATCGCCAGCGGCAACCTGGTCGAGCGCGCGCAGGTGTCGTCGCAGGATGAGGTGGGGCATCTGGCGTTTTCCTTCAACCAGATGGTCGGCAATTTGAAAAATGCCTATGACGACCTCGAGCACGCCAATCAAACATTGGAGGAGCGCGTTACCGAACGCACCCGCGAATTGAACGAAGAGGTGGAGGAGCGTCGCCGCATCGAGGAGGCCCTGCGCGAGAGCGAATCGCGTCAGCGCGCCGTACTCAGCGCCTTGCCCGATCTCATGTTGCTTCGCGATGGCAGCGGCATCTATTCGCCCGATCCCGTATTGCTCATTCCGCCTGGTCAACTCAAAACAGAGATGACCCGCGAGCAGTACGCGTGGAATCTCATGGCGCAATTCGAGCTGTCGTTCAACGCGGCACTCGAAACCGGTGAGGTACAAATTCGAGAGTATTCCATTCCGTTCCTCGACGGAACACGCTACTTCGAAGCCCGTATCGCGCCCTGCGGCATCGATCAAACCGTGACCATCGTGCGCGATATCACGGATCGCAAGAAAGCCGAATCGCAACTGCATCTGCAGAGCGCGGCGCTGGAAGCCGCCGCGAATTCCATCGCCATCACCGACGACGAAGGCACGATCATCTGGGTCAATGCCGCCTTCACGCAACTCACCGGTTACAAGATGAGCGAGTCCATCGGTCGCAACCTTCGCGTGCTGCAGGCGCCCGAAAGCGATCCCGCCGCGTACGATCACGTGTGGGAAACCATTCAATCCGGTCGTGTCTGGCAGGGCGAACTTATCAGTACGCGCAAAGACGGCAGCAGCTACTTCGAGGAACAAACGATCACCCCGGTCAAGGATGTCTTCGGCACCATCAATTACTTCGTGGCGATCAAGAACGATATCAGCGAACGCAAGAAAATCGAGCAATCGCTTATCGATGCGAAGGAGACGGTGGAGGCCGCCGACAAACTCAAGGATGCGTTCATCGCGAACATTTCGCATGGCATTCGCACGCCGTTGTACATCATGATCGGCTACCTCAACCACATCTCCGCCGAACTCAAGAACTCGATGGGGAAGGAGCAGGAAAAGTACTTCGGCTTCGTCTTTGAAGCGGCGGAAAAACTCACCAAATCCATCGATCTCATTCTGGACATCTCACGTCTGCAAACCGGCAATATCGAATTCCAGGAAAGCGAGGTATCGCTGCGCCGTCTGATCGAGGACCGCGTGCAGAGCATGCGCAGTCAGGCCGAGGAAAAGGGGCTGGCCATGACCTTCGACAACCAGCTCGGCGATGCGACGGTTCGCGCCGACGAGGGTTTCCTGATGAAGACTGTCGAAAGTCTGCTCGACAACGCGGTGAAGTTCACCCGCAAGGGCTACATCGAGGTGCGCCTCTATCAGCGCGATACGGGCGAAGTCGCGATCGATGTCGAGGATACGGGCGTGGGCATCTCCGAAGAATATCAGATGAAGATGTTCCAGCTCAACGCGGTCGAAACCGACAGCGCGCGCCATGCCTTCGAAGGCGTGGGCCTTGGTCTGGCGCTCGTGCGCCGCTATCTCGAACAGGTCGGTGGACGCATCACCATCAAGAGCGCCCGCGGCGTGGGTTCCATTTTCACCATCACCCTTCCGGAAAGCATGATCGTGGACGTGGACCTGCCGGTGGAAGGCGTGTCGCGTCAGCGTCGCCAGCTCGTCATTCCCAAGCCCACCACCGGTGTGGTGGAACGCAAGCTGCCCAATCTGCTGGTGATCGAAGACGATGCGGACACGCGGCAATTCATGCGTATCACGCTGAAGAAAAATTTCAACGTCTTCACCGCCGAGAATGTGATGGAGGCCAACGAGGTCATCCAGTCCCGCGAGGTGGACATCATCATCACCGACGTTTCACTCGGAGGAGAGGAGAGCGGTCTGGATTTCGTGACGGATATCAGGAAAATTCCGCGCTTCTCCCGCGTCCCCATCATCGCGGTAACGGCGCATGCCTTCGCCTCCGATCGCGACCGCTGCCTCAGCGCGGGCTGCAACCGCTACTTCTCCAAACCCGTCGATCATGCTGTGCTCATGAAGACGATGGAAGAACTGCTCGCCGGCGTCATGTAGATCCGGTGATCGGCCCACAGGACTCATCCCGCGAAGGCAGGCCGCGGGCTGGGTCCTGTGTCTTTGTTACCACCCCGAACCTCATCGAAGCACAGCCATGGAGCACGAAGGGCGACGCGTCTCCCGCACGGCTCTTGATTTTATTTGTCAGGGATTTCATATTTGTAACTGGCACGGTTACAATTGAGGTGCAATGTCCGCTTCCACGAAACTTTCCACTGCCGTTCAAGTGCTTTGTCTGTTGGCGGGCTCTGAGGGGCACGCAATGTCCAGCGAGGAACTGTCGCGGAACACCGGAATCCATTCGGTGCGGCTGCGGCGCATTCTCTCGCAGCTCGGGAGGAACGGGCTTGTGCAGAGCAACCGGGGACTCGCAGGGGGCTTCACGCTCGCACGGAGTCCGGAGGAAATACATCTTCAGGAAGTGTACTGCGCGGTGGAAACCCGCAAGGCCTTCCACCTCGATGTGACGCGCAACGATCAGGGTACAGCCGCGCTGTCGGGGCGGGTGAACGGCTTTTTCCTTCGATTGTTTGAACAACTGCAAGTGGAAATCGAAGAGAGCATGAGCAGCATCACCCTCGCGGACGTGCTGCGTAACACTATGCAGCAGGAAGAATAGAAGCTCGCGCGTCCACCCTTGTCCAGGGACAGGCGATGGAACAACCTTTCGACGACCTTTGTCAATACCATACAAATCAACACTTTATCCGAGGTTGCATCATGGAATTTCTCAAGATTCTTGGTATCAAGGACAGCAACGACGGCGCATCCACCGGTCAGCAATGGTTGGGATCCGAAGGCGGCGGCGAATTGCGCATCTCCTCTCCGGCCACCGGTGAGTATATCGCCACGGTGCGTCAATGCACCGAGGAGGACTATGAGAAGGTCATGGCGAAAGCCGAAGAGGCCTTCCTGTGGTGGCGTACCGTGCCGGCACCCAAGCGCGGCGAAATCGTGCGTCTCATGGGTCAGAAACTGCGCGAATACAAGCAGCCGCTCGGCACGCTGGTGTCCTATGAGATGGGAAAATCCCTGCAGGAAGGTCTCGGTGAAGTGCAGGAAATGATCGACATCTGCGATTTCGCCGTCGGTTTGTCGCGCCAGTTGTATGGTTTCACCATGCACTCCGAGCGACCGAATCATCGCATGTACGATCAATACCATCCGCTGGGTATTATGCTGACCATTTCGGCTTTCAATTTCCCCGTGGCCGTGTGGTCGTGGAATGCCATGATCGCCGCTGTCTGTGGCGATGTGAATGTGTGGAAGCCCTCCTCCAAAGTGCCTCTCACCGCCATTGCCTGCCAGAACATCGTGGCCGAGGTGCTGCGCGAGCAGAATCTGCCCGAAGGTCTCTTCTCCCTCGTTATCGGCAAGGGTTCCACCATCGGTGAGCGCATGCTCAACGACAAACGTCTGCCACTGGTATCGGTCACCGGCTCCACCTCCGTCGGACGTCATGCCAATGAAGTGATCGCCCGCCGCTTCGGTCGTGCCATTCTCGAACTGGGTGGCAACAATGCCATCATTCTCAGCCCCGAAGCCGATTTGAAAATGGCCATCCCCGCCGTGGTGTTCGGCGCCGTGGGTACCTGCGGCCAGCGTTGCACCACCACGCGCCGCCTGATCATTCACGACAGCATCTTCGACAAGGTGAAAGATGCCCTCGTCAAGGCCTACGGTTCGCTGCGCATCGGAACGCCGCTGGACGAAAGCAACCATGTCGGACCGCTTATCGACAAGGCGGCCGTGGGCATGTTCACGCAGGCGCTGGAAATGGCGAAAAAGGAAGGCGGTAGCGTGATCCACGGTGGCGAGGTGCTCGAAGGTCCGGGCTACGAAAGCGGTTGCTACGTGCGTCCCGCCATCGTCGAGGCCGAGAATCACTACCACATCGTGCAGGAAGAGACCTTCGCGCCGATTCTCTACCTCATCCGCTACAGCGGTGGTGTGGAGGAAGCCGTGAAATTGCAAAATGGCGTGGTGCAGGGTCTGTCTTCGGCCATGTTCACCAACAATCTGCGCGAGGCCGAGTATTTCCTCTCCGCCGCGGGTTCGGATTGCGGTATCGCAAACATCAATATCGGCACCTCGGGTGCGGAAATCGGTGGCGCGTTTGGTGGTGAAAAGGAAACCGGTGGCGGACGCGAGTCGGGCTCCGATGCCTGGAAGGCCTATATGCGCCGCCAGACGAACACCATCAACTACGGCAACACGTTGCCGCTGGCGCAGGGCATCAAATTCGATATCTGATTCGGGCGCGATTTTTCACAAATCGGTGTTATACGGGGGACGTTCACGTCCCCCGATTTTTTTGCACCCTAGCCCAACGGATTATCATGACGCAGGAAATACAGCAGTTTCGCCAGGTACTCGGGATGTTCGCCACCGGCGTGGCCATTGTCACCACCAAATGGCGCGACGAATACTTCGGTCTCACCATCAATTCCTTCACTTCCGTATCGCTGCAACCGTTGCTGATTCAAATCAACATCGCAAAGCACACGATGTCGCACGACGCCATCTCTGAAAGTGGCCGCTTCGTGGTGAATATTCTCGCCGAGGATCAGCAGCTGCTCTCCACTATTTTCAGCGGCGCGCCGCCCGCCGAGCGCTTCCGCCACGTCACCGTGCACGAAGCCGCGGGTGGCTCGCCGGTGATCGAGGGATCGCTCGCCTATCTGGATGTGCATGTCACCGCGCGCTACGATGGCGGCGATCATAGCATTTTCCTCGCCGAGGTGCAGGACATGCGTGTGCTGCGCGACGATGCCGCTCCGCTCCTGTACTATCGCGGCAACTACGCCTCGCTCGCCATTCCCACGGCGTCGTAGACGTGACACACTTGAAAAACAATGCAATCAGGATGTCCGGGGGTGGCGTGAAAGGATGAGCGCGCTCAGCTGTTCGTACGCATGCGCGGCTTCGGGCGACAGCTCTCGCAGTGCGTCCGTATGGCGTCGAAGGGTGTCCGCGTCACCGCGTCGCGCCGGACCGGTCAACACGTCCGCCGGATGAGCCGCCTCCAGGTTTCGTAGCACTTCGCGCAGCATCGGGAGAAACGCCTGCCACGGCGCTGCGAGTGCATCCTTGCTCGCGATGGCAAGCGCCTCGCCAGCGATCTCGGCAAGCACGGTGGGGAAGTTTCCGGTGAGCACGCATGCCGCATGATACAGGGCTTTGTGAGCGCGATCGATGCGTACACCGCGCCAGCCCCAAGCCATGGCCAGCGCCATCGCCTTCCGCTCGAACACATCCCCACCCTCGATACCGCAGGTGATGTCCCGCAAGGAGGTGAGCGCCGGCAGGGGAGAAAAGGACTGCATCGGATGCAGTCCGCCGGCAATCATTCCCGCTTCGAGCAATGCCCGCAATTCATCCGAAGTTCTGCTGCCGGATGTGTGCAACACCATCGTTCCCGCCTCGAAAACGCTGTGCTCCGCCAAGCCCCGCGCAGTGCTTTCAATCGCCGCGTCGGGCACGGCGATGATGCAGAGATCCACATTGCCGTGCGGAACGTCCCCGACGCTACTGTACCACGGAGCATGGAGGGTGGTGGTATCACTGCGAGGAGCTGCGTCCAACACCCAACGCAGTTCGGCGCCATGCGCAAGGGCATGCGCGGCCAGGGATTGTCCCACGCGGCCGGCGCCGACTAGCGCAATGTGCGGGGTGCGGCTGCTCACGGGCGCCTTCCCGCGGAATCGGCGGCAATGGTCGCGGAGAGATAGCCCACCACGCGCCGTGTGTCGCCGGAGATGTCGCCGGACGTGCATTGGTGGAGAATGGACACGTTGTTGGCCCCGAGTTGCAGACAGGCGGAGAGCACCGCTGCGATGGGGCCGCCCCCGCAGGCCTCGCAGCGTTTCGCGGCAATATCATCCAACAGCTTCGCGGGTTGAATTTCCCGCACGTGGTTGGCAAGCACCCTGTCCAGTTCCTGCGCTTCCTCTTGCTGATGGAAATGCGACAGATCGCTCGAGGCGATCAGCACCACACCCTCGTCTGCGATATGCGCCAGCGCCTTGCCCAGTATGGTGCAGTATTCGCCGCGTTGATCGCCCATGACAATGGGAAGGATTTTTGCATCGGGATTGATGCGCTGAAGGAATGGGAGATGCACTTCCACGGCGTGCTCATCCCTATGTCCAAGCTGCGATTGTCGGATCACGCCTTTGTACTGTAGAAGGCGTTCCCGCAGCTCCACATCCACATTGATCAAGCCGAGTGGGGTGCGGTACGCGTCGCCGTCGTACACGGATATGCCGCTGAAATACTCGCGATGGCTGGGCGAGACGATCACCGCCGTGCGAAACGCATGCCCACGCAATGTGGCGTAGGCCGCGGCCGCCGTGGGGCCAGAGTAGGCATAGCCCGCGTGGGGCACGATGATTGCGCGGGGCGCCATGGGAGTGGCGCGCCCACCGGCGGAGCCGGCCGCGGCCACCGACGATCCCTGCGCCTCGAGCATGCCGTCCACATTCAGGGCCAGCAGCGTGGGGTCCGCGGGATAGAACAATCCGCTCACGGCGGGCGGACGTATTTGCATCGCTTTCATGAGCTTCGCGCTCCTTGTGCATCATCGACATCGATATCCGAATCTTCCCGCAGCACCGTGCCGCGAAACCGGTACAGCCGCGCTCCGGGTGTATTCCACGCGGCATCGGGCACACCGGTCTTGCGGCAGAGTCCGCGGAGGAATGCCCGCTTGTCCCAGCCCTGTTCAAGCGGAACCTGCGGAAGCAACAGACCTCGTCGTCCTTCACATTCCAGCAAGAGGCCGTGTTCACCGAGCACAAAATCTTCCTCGTCCTCTATGCGTTCACGCGCTCCGAGCAGCGTCACTTCCACGCGCAGGTCGACGAGTTCGCGTTCCGTAATGCGGGGAAAGCGCCTATCCTCCGTCGCCGAGCGCCGCGCCGCATCCGCCAGCATCATGGGGAAGGGTTCCGTGCACGTCAGCAGACCAATGCATCCTCGAAGGGTACCACCAATGCGCAGTGTCACGAATACGCCTTCGCTTTCGATAGCGGACAAGTCATCCGCGCATGGGGGAACGTTGTCACCGCGTATCGCCGCCTCGACCGAGGCGCGCGCCACGGCGCAGATCCGTGCGTGTCCCGCGGCACTGCCGACCGCGTTCATCGCGGTCTCCGGGGCATTCGATTTTCATTGCCTTTCACGACATCCGCGTCTATCTTTCATGATTGGGCGTACACCTGCGCTCGATGCTGATTGACCGCCGCTGGCGCTTATCCTGAATATAAGAAACGGTTTGCACGGAGTCATGTCCCTTTACCGACGCGATGCCGGCAAATCCCCGAGGTACCACATCATGCGAACCTTCTCCGCCATAGCACTGCTCGCCACCACTGCGGGCGCTCTCCTTCTCACCACCCACGACATGGCACTCGATCCGCTGCCCGTGCTATCCACCGCTCGCGCGCAGCGCATCGCGGAAAAACGCGAGGTGCGCGAACAATTGCGCAGCGGCGCGTTGCACGATGTGCCCCATCTCGAGCGCTACTTCCTTCCACGCCTGTGGAACGCCGATCGCAGCATCTCTCATGGATTGCGTGAAGCCAGCGCGATGAAGCAGGAGCAACTCTCCATGCGCAAAGGCAGTCTCTCCTCGCAATGGAGTTTCGTCGGTCCTGCCGATATTGGTGGCCGCATTCGTGTGGTGAAATACCATCCGAACAATGGCGACATTCTGTATGCCGGTTCGGCTTCGGGCGGACTGTTCAAAAGCACAAACGGCGGTTCTTCCTGGTTTCCACTCACCGATCACCTTCCCACCTTGGCTATCGGGCATCTGGCCTTCGATCCCGTGGATCCCGACATCATCTATATCGGCACAGGCGAGGGTTCGAACAATTTCGACCGCGTATACGGCGATGGCCTCTATCGCTCCACCAACGGTGGCGCCACCTGGGAAAATGTGATGAAGGATTTGGTGCGCGACGAGGATTTCGCCATCAATCACGTGGAAGTACATCCCGACAATCGCGACATCATTTACGTCGCGGCCACCTACGGCGGGGGCAGCGGAGCGCTGTTCCGCTCGACCGACCGCGGGGCCACATGGCGCGCGGTGCTCAACGGTCCCGCCAGGGATGTGCTGATCGATCCGTTCAAGAAAAATCGCGTCATCGTGGCCTTCGGCGCGTACAATGGCCGCAGTAGCAACGGGATCTATGTGTCCGATTCCCTGGGCGAGCGCTTCACCTTCACCAAGATCACGCAGAATCTCCCCGCAGCCGATTCCATCAGCAATCTCGTCATCGACGCCAGCCGTTCCACCGCAGGCGTTATCGTCTGTGCGATGCAGCGCGCGCCGAAATTCGCTCCCACCGAGAATCAGGATTTTCTCGGCGTGTTCCGCTCCACCGACCATGGCAGCAGTTGGGAGCGTTTGCCCTCGTCCTCGCAGAGCAACATGCGCGAGGTTTTGCGTTCGCAGGGCGATTACAATCTGCACATCCGCATTCATCCCACCAATGCGAACACCGTGTTTCTCGGCGGTATAGAGTGGTGGCGCAGTGTTGATGGTGGAAGTGCATTCTCGCGCATCTCCAATCAGAGCGGAGCCAACAACAGCTCCTGGGTGGATATGCACTACATCGATTTCCATCCCGTGCAACCCAATCGCATGGTCATGGCCAGCGATGGGGGAGTGTTCATGACGCTCGACTGCACGGCCGCGTCGGTGTTCATCGAGGAAATCAACAACGGGCTCGCCACCATGCAGTTTTACGGCATGGATTATCAGCGGCAGAATCCCCGCCGCGTTGCCGGCGGAACACAGGACAGGCGCAACAATCTCGGTTCCTCCACGAATCCGCTGGGCTGGCGCCGCCTCTCCTGGGGTGGCGACGGCGGTTATGTGGCCTTCGACCATGCCGACACCAACGTCTTTTACGTGTCCTCGCAATACGCGAATCTCGCCAAGACCACCAACGGTGGCACGAGTTTCCGTGCGGCGACCGGCGGCTTGACGCGCACCGATGGTAGCGGCAACAACCTGTTCAGTTTCGTGGCCCCCTTTGTCATGCATCCCACGCGGAACAGCACGCTCTTCATCGGCGGCGATCGCTTCTACCGCACCGACAACAGCGCGACCTTGTGGGTACCCATTTCGCCGGAACTCACCGGCGGCTCGGGCTGGTCGCGGCAAATGCAGGACATCGCCATCTGTAAAACCCAACCGGATGTGGTGTACGGTGTCGCCGGCTACGCGGCGCGCGCGTTCAAGAGCACGAACGCCATGGCCGATCCCGCTGCGGTGACGTTCACACGCGTGGACAATGGACTGCCCTCGCTCTTTCTTTCGGCGGTCGCCGTGCATCCCACCAATCCCGATATCGCCTATGTGGGCACCATGGCGTTCTCCGCAAATTCCGGCGTGTATAAAACCACCGACGGGGGAATGAACTGGACCTTCATGGGCGGCGCGAGTGAAACCACCGCGCTGCCGCGCATTCCCGTGGGCGCCATTGCGATCTACGACAAACGGCCCGACGTCATCTTCGCGGGCACCGATGTCGGCGTGTACGTCAGCTACGACGCGGGTCTGAACTGGGAACCCTTCGGCGATGGCTTGCCCAATGTGGTCATCGACGACATCAAGATCACCGAAGACGATGTGATCTACGCCGCCACCCATGGCCGTGGCATGTGGATGACGTCCATCGTGCTCTCGAACGACGCCGCGCGTTCCCCGTTGACCTTTGCTCTCGGACAGAATTATCCGAATCCCTTCAACCCCTCCACCACAATTCCTCTCACTCTGCACAAAGCCGGAGATGTGACGCTCCGCGTTTTCGACACGCGCGGAAATCTGCTACGCACACTTGCGCAGGGCCGTCGCGACGCCGGCACGCATCACCTCCACTTCGATGCAAGCGATATGCCTGCCGGCAGCTATCTCTACGAACTACGCGCCAACGGCGAGCGCAGCGTGCGGAAAATGGCGCTGGTCAAGTAGGCGTCGTGGAGCGGTGCGGAAGAGGACGGAGCAGGTGAAGAGTAAAGAGTAAAGCGGGGGCGGGAGCCGTGCGCGCTGTTTCGATTCAACTTCCGGGATTCGTTCTTTTCTTCACTCTTTACCTGGTGCTCGCAAGGTTGTACAGCACGTCGCAATCCGCGCTACTGGTGCTGATTCCGTGCCTTGCGATTGAATGATAAAAGCTCGAAATTTTTGTCGTGTTGTTCCTGCGACACAGGTTGTAGAAGCTTTCACCGCACACCGTAGATCGAGGTCGCAATGACAATCCGATTCACATATTGGCGTGAGCGCGACGGAATGTACCTGGGATATCTGAACGAGTATCCGGAGCACTGGACGCAAGGGAGCAGCCTGGAAGATTTGAAGGAACATCTTCGGGAACTGCATGACATGTTTCGGTCGGAGGATATCCCCGGTATCAGAAGGGAAGCCGAGTTGGAAGTCGCGTGAAACGGCGCGAACTCATATCAAGACTCGAAGCCGCGGGCTGCATACTGCTGCGCAATGGAGGTCGTCACGACCTGTAGCACAACCCTCGAAATGGTATGACGCAACCTGTCCCGCGTCATGTCGAAATCAACGAAATCCTCGCGAAAAGAATCCTCCGCTCCCTGCTTGTAACGGAGTAATATTTCTCTGCTCCGCACCGTCGAGTGTGTCGTCTTCCCCGTGTTGATCCTCTCAAACCAGAAAATCGAAGAGCACGGCCAACAATGCGCCGTGCTCTTCGCGTTTGTTATGACGTAGCCGTCAAGACGAGTTGCGTGGTACGCAATCTCGTGTCAGGAATGCGAACGGGCTCCGATGAATTTCTGATACAGCAGCAAGCCGCTGATACACACCACACCGATACCGCTGAAAAGCAGCCACAACTCGCTGGGACTCGCCGCCGCGGCGATTTCCAGCTTTGTCAATCCGATTTTCTCGCCGATGGCCAGCGCTTGATCGATGGTAATGGACTCCGGCCACTCGATGCTCGCACCGCCCGTCATCACGCGGTTCTTCACGAAGGCGATCATCGGGTTGTCGATGAACAGCACGTACAGCTTCGCACCCAGTACTCCGCCGATCAGCGAACCGAAGGCACCGTACAGAAATCCGAAGCCCATGTACGTGGCCTTTTTATCCGGCGGCGCGATCAAGCCCAGATAGCTGATGAACTTCGGATGCGCCGTCATTTCGCCGATGGAGAACATGATGATGCCGATCATGAACACCCAGATATTTGTGTCCACGGCCAGAATGGCCATGCCCAGCGTGCCCAGCGAAATGCCCGTGATCATCGTGGGCAGGGCCTTGGTCTTGCTCACAATGCGCGAAATCATCAATTGCAGCAGGATGATGGTTCCGGCGTTGATCACCGTCACATGCTCCACATCGAATTTCCAGTTGATGCCCAACGTGGAGTTGATGAAGGAATTCAGCGGCGTGGCGTCCACAAAGGCCTTCACGTACCACAGCACGCTGTCGAACATCTGGAAGTACAGAATCCAGAACCAGGAGTAGATGAAAATGAACAGGATGAAACGCCAGTCGGTGAACACCATCGCGAGCTTCGTGAAAATGTCGCGCAGGGCCTTGCCCATCGATTCCTTCTCCGTGCGCTTCTCCAACGGCTCTTTGAACAGGAAAATCGTCGGGATGAGCATGGCGCCCGTGCCAATGGCCGAGGCGATGAGCACGTAATGCCAGGCGATGGATTTGAGCATGGGAACAATGATCAGCGGGAAAAGGAACGCGCCGAGGTTGATCGTCCAGTAGAAAATTCCGAAACCCAGCGTGCTCGTGCGCTCATCGGTGAGTTTGGCGATGGTGCCCGACACCACCGGCTTGAACGTGCCCGCGCCGAGTCCCATGATCACCAAACCGAAAAACACCGCACCGTAGGTGCTCATCTGCGAAGTGAGGAAATAGCCGCCACCCAGCAGCGTGAATGCCACCATGAGCGTCTTCCTGTACCCGGCCCTGTCGGCGATGGCTCCCGTGAAAATCGGCAGGAAGTACAGCAGCGGTTGAATCGTACTCTTGATCACGCCGACGCCTTCCTTCGAGAAGCCGAGGATGTCCGTCATGTACACCGACAGAATACTCATCATGCCGTAGTACGAGCCGCGCTCGAAAAACTCGAAGAGAATCACGACCCAGTAGGTCTTCGGGAAATCCTTTAATCGCGGTTTGTCCTGTGTTGCTGTCATACGCGCATATCAATAGTGGAGGAGGGATGGAGGGCCCGTTGGCCGCATCCATGAAGATACGAATTCCGCGCCGCCTTTGCGAGAGCGCCCGGTGCTGCGTGGTGCTGACGGAGTGGATCATTGCGGACGCTCCGTCCCTTCGTCGCATCGCGTGTGACGAAGCTCTCCGCACAATTACGTCGTGATGGGTACTGTACTTTGTGCTGTGGCAACTTCGCCGCATACCCTCCGTATTCCACCAACGCGATGATTCCACCATTCGCGGCGTTGCCGTCAGGCGGAATCAGACAAATGCATATCTTTGTAATCGACGCAGTCGTTCCCGCTGTGCATCAATCGCGGAAGACCCGTCGACACTCATCCACCTATCGCAGGCAGTATCATGGACATGCAACTCAAACAGCACTTCGAACAGCAATGGGAGCGCTACTTCGGGACGTCGGAACTTCCGATTGCGGCCTGGTTCACCGACACGACAGAGGGCGAAGCATTGCATCCTCCCAAGGACAGGCATTTCTGCGTCATGGGTGAATTCGCCCGCGTGCGCGCCGGCGACGCACTGTGCATGGACGCCTCCTCGCTGACCTGCATGGGAGCGAAGCGCTATCTCGGGTACAGCGACAAATTGCGTCCGAATTTCGAGTACTTTCTCTCCTGCGGCAACGAGCAGATGAAAGGGGAGCGCTACGTGCGCACTCCCGAACAAGTGCGCGACTGGTTGGCGAAACAGGAATTCCTTCCGCTCCATCAGCGCTTCCTGCACTTGCGCCGCTGGGATGCACTGAGCGAAGAGGACACACCGGAACTCCTGATCTTTTTTGCCGCGCCGGATCTGCTCTCCGGACTGTTCACCTGGTTCTCCTACTGCAATTTCTTCGACGACAGTGTGCGCACGCCCTTCGGCGCTGGATGCAATACCGTGTTCAACCAACCCTTGCTCGACCCGACACGCGCGTTCATCGGCATGTTCGATCCCACTGCGCGGCCGTACATCCCGAAAAACTTGCTTACTTTTAGCTTCGCCTACGAACGCTTCGCGGAGATGGTCGAAGCCATGGACGAGTGCTTCCTGACTACCGACGCATGGAAGCGCGTGCAGGGGCGATTGGAATGAATAGCGCAGGCGATCAAGATGCGCGGGCGGGCGGCACAACCTCGCCCGCTTCCCTCGTCACGCTCGACACGTGTTCGTTCGATGAACTGTACGCGACGTTCAGCGCCGCCTTCGCCGACTACGAAGTGCAGGTGGACGAACACGGTCTGCGCCGCATGCTCCGGCGACGCGGTTTCGATCCCGCGCTGTCCTTCGGCCTGCGAATAGACGGACAGCTCGTATCCTTCACCTTCAACGGCATCGGCGATTTCGCTGGCGAGCGCTGCGCCTATGACAGCGGAACGGGCACGCTGCCGGACTTCCGCGGGCAGGGACTCGCATCACGGTTGTTCACGGCGTCCTTACCAACCTTGTGGCGCGCCGGTGTGCGGAACTACGTGCTCGAAGTGTTGCAGCACAACGACGCGGCCGTGTCGGTGTACCGGCGCCTGGGCTTCACGGCGAGCAGGGAATTCTCCTATCACGTGCAAAGCGATCTCGGCGCCATTCGTCCCGCTGCGCTGCGCATGGAGAATGTGCTCATCCATACGATCAGCTTCGGAGAGTTGACGGCTCTGGGCATCGACCCGGACTACGTTCCCTCCTGGCAGAATTCCCTCGACTCGGTTCGGCGGAGCGCCGAGACCTTCCTCCTGCTCGGCGCTTTCCAGGCCGGTCGCGCGGTTGGTTGCGCACTGTTCGAACCCGCGACGGGGGATGTGGCGCAACTCCTCGTCCATCCGCATGCGCGTCGCCGTGGTGTGGGCAGCGCTCTGCTCCGTGCCATGCTTGAGGCGAATCGCGCCGAAGTACTCAAGGTGATCAACGTCGATGCGCGCGACGGCTCAACCCTGGCCTTCCTTGAGGCCTGCGGCATTCCGCGAACAGGAATGCAATTTGAAATGATGCTGCCACTCGACAAGTCCATGGCCGTGGAGACGGGAGACCGTGGATGATTGATCCGTATGCGAAGTTCAAGCCCACAGAACTCCAGTACCTACTGGCTACGACCTACAAGGCGGACATCATCGCATGGATGCGCCAGCACCCCGAGGCCTTCGACGAAGCGCTGGCCTTGACGCTCGCCGAACGATCACCCTATTCCTGGCGCGCCTCCTGGGTGTTGTGGAGCGTCATGGAGAAAAACGATGCGCGCATCCGGAAACATATTCCGCACATCATTCGCATTCTTCCGTTGCGCCGCGACAGTCAGCAACGCGAACTGCTGAAGATTCTCCAGAACATGCACATCCCCACGCGCCACGAAGGACAACTGTTCGATGCGTGCGTCAATCTCTGGCAGAGTATCGGCAAGCCGCCCTCGGTGCGCCACAACGCGTTTCGTCTCATCGCCACTCGCCGCCAAGTATCCAGAACTTCGCGCCGAAGTCGCGTTGTTGACGCGCGGGGAATACATGGACACCTTGTCGCCGGGTGTGCGCCGATCCATTCAACGAATGCTACAACCACCGAAGCAATGAGCAGGACTCACGTCATACGGATTCTTCGCCTTTGCGTCCCGATGCTGCTTCTTCTCGCGATGGAGCCCGCGCGCGCGCAACTGCCCGGCTTGACCATCACGGGCGACCCCGCGTCGCTGGTGGGCGCGACCTGGACGTACACGCATACCACGGACGGCGTGGCGTATGATTTGCGCGGCATACTCTTCCGTCCCGCGACAGGCAGCGGTCCTTTTCCGGCGGTCATCATCAACCATGGCACGGGCGGCAATGCCTTCGGTTACAGCCGCTCTGTCGCGCGACGCATGCTCGAATGGGGCTATGTGTGCATCGCGACCAATCTCTGTCATGCGGGCGGAGTTCCCATCGGCAGTCCGGGCGACAGTACGCTGGAGAATTTCGGGGCGAGCGAGAACAATTATCGGCGCGTGCTCAAATGTCGCGACATCCTCGCCGCGTTGGGCTACGTGGATACGCTGTGCCTGGCCGTGTTCGGACATAGCCGCGGCGCATTCACCAGCACGGGCGTGGTCGCTGCTTTCCCCTCCATGTTTTCCTGCGCGGGACACACCGCCGGAGGCGTCAGTCCGGAGGGCGGCGCGACCGCACCCAGCGCCGGACTGGCTGCCGCGATCCGTTGCCCGTACATCTTCCATCATGGTGATGCCGATAATGTTGTTCCCCTCGCCATGGATGAATTGCTGCGCTCGGTACTGACCAGCGGTGGTGTGACCCATGAGTTCCACGTGTACCCGGGCTTCACGCATGTGGGACTCGCGCTGGACAGCGTGATGTTCGCTCGCACGCGGGACTTCTTCGCGCGGCATATCTGCGCGAAGCCATCACCCGTGGAAGTAGCACACTCCGCTGAAGTGCCGCGGCTGTATCCGAATCCCACAAACGGCATGGTACATGTCGCCGCCGACGATGTGCGCAGCGTGCAGGTGTTTACCCTGCACGGTGTGCTCGTGGCAAGCGTGCGGGGGAGTGCGGTGAACATGCGCGCCCTGCCGCCGGGCATGTACACCGTGCGCGTTGAAACACGCAGCGCCGTGACAGTGCATCGTATCGTACGCTGAAGCGTCATGGGTATCGTGGGCGGGACTTAACGGAAACTCGTGTACATTACATGAAACGTCCCGTGCAACGAAAACAGGAGTCTCATGTCGACTACTCTCGCTCCGGATGTGCGCGGCGTACTCGAGGTGTACCTGCGGTGTATCGAGGAAATGATCGTGGACATTCAGCATCTCGACACCGTGGCCCTGAGCATCATACGCGACGCGTACACGGAGGATGAGGATGGCCGCTCCATTGCATCGCTTCTCGCCCATGTCGTGTGCTCCGGTCACGGGTACATTGTTTCCTTGCGGCGAGCCACGGGCGAGACGGTGGATTACCCCGTGCGCCGACTCCGCGATACGTCGACGTCGTACATCGCTGATCTACGCGGGATGCATGAGGCGGCGCTGCGCTTTTTCGAAGAGCGTGGCATGAGGTCGCTTTTGGAAATGGACGATCTGCGCTCCGTCGCGGTTCCCTCTGGTCGCAGCTATGATGTTGAACAACTCATGGAGCATGCCATCGTGCATGTGTTGCGTCATCAACGACAGTTGCGTCGTTTTCTCTCAACCGTCGATGCTCATTGATGCGCGGAGTTGCAGCCATGTTTCACTCCCGAATCTTTCCACCCTCACGTTTGGCCACCATCGATATCGGCGCGCTCTCGCGGTCGCGCCATCACGTGCACGCCATGCTGGAGGTGGATGTCACCACGGCGCGCGAGCGCATACGCGAGTGGCGTCGCAAGGTGGGAGAACTTTCCTTTCTTGCATGGACGCTCGCGGTGATCGGCGCCACCGTGCGAGAGCACCCCGAGGTCGCCGCTTATCGCGTCGGGCGCCGCCGCGTGCTTTACTCCGACAGCATTTCCGTTTCCATCGTCGTTGAAAAGGTGGTGGACGGAGCGGTGGTACCGCTGCCCGTGCTCCTTCCCGACATCACCACACTGTCGCCGACCGAAATCACCCAGCGCCTGCGCCAGGCGACCGACAGCAGCGTCGTCGCGCATGATCTTGTGCTCCATCGTTCCTCCACGTTCGGGGAGCGCATCTATGTTCTTCTTCCGGCCTTCCTGCGCCGACTCGTGTGGAGAGCGCTGCTGGCTTCACCGAAACGCGCGCATGCGCTGATGGGGAACGTCGCGGTGACCTCGCTCACGTCTGCGGGAGCGATCAACGGGTGGTTTCTTCCGCTCACAGTTCATCCCTTGTGCATCGGCCTCGGATCGGTGCTGCGCAAGCCCGTAGCGCACGGGGACCAGCTCGTGATACGCGAGGTGCTGAATCTCACCGTACTCATGGATCACGACGTGATCGATGGCGCACCGATGGCGCGTTTCATCCGTGCACTCACGCGCGCCATGGAGCGTGGGGATATGCTGGAGTTTTCCTGAGATGTTGCTTCGCGCAGTGATTCCGCTTGTCCTCGTCATCCTGTTCTCCGACTTCGGAGCGGCGCAACCGCTGGAGGCGAACACGCAATCAACGTCTGACACGCTCCTGCCAACGGTGGGAGCCGTGCTTGCGCAGCGCACCGCCGACAGCGCACGCTTCGGCGGCAACTGGCCGCTCGCCATCGGTGCCACAGCGGCGTATTACGGTGTGGCCATGTACGTGCTGCAACACACCTGGTACAAGGACCGCCCCGTGGTGCCGTTTCATTTCTACAATGACGGTGGCGGTTACATGCAGGTGGATAAATGCGGACACGCGTTCGGCGCCTACGTGTACAGCAGCATCGGGCTGCGCACACTCGAGTACAGCGGCATGTCGCGTGGAGAAGCATTGTTCTTCGGCGGAGCGCTCGGACTGCTGTTGCAAACTCCGGTGGAAATCATGGACGGCATACACGAGGGCTACGGATTCTCGTGGTACGACATGCTGGCCAATGCACTTGGCTCCAGTCTGGTGTTTGGACAGGAATTACTCTTCGACCGGCAGCTGCTGCGCTTCAAATTCAGCTACACGGAGTCCACGTACGCCGAGCAGGCCAACGGTTTCCTCGGCACCTCCGCGGTGGATCGCTTGCTCAAGGATTACAACGGACACAGTTACTGGCTGTCGCTGCCATTGGAGCCCGTATTGCGCACCGGCGTGCTGCCCGCCTGGCTCGCGCTGTCGGTGGGCTACGGAGCGGGAGGGATGTTTGGCGAATACGAGAACATCACCGCGTATCAAGGCGTCGACTTGCCTGCGGCGCAGCGGTATCGGCGAGTGTTGCTTTCGTTGGACGTCGACTGGAGCGCGCTGTATACGGATTCCGCGCTACTCAATACCTTGCTCGACGCGTTGAATTTCCTCAAAGTACCGCTGCCCACACTGGAGCTTCGCTCCACAGGCGAAGTGCGCTGGCATGCGCTGTATTTTTGAGAGCATCGAATGATGTCACTACACGTAGTGAATGCGATGACGCCAGCCCTGTCAGCTGAAAACGCCCTTGCTTCCGATGAACCGTCAACCTCAACGGCGACACGATGACCATGGAGAATCGATGAAATTTCTTGCGATCGAAGAAGAATTGCTCCCCATCGATGCCACGCTTGATGCGGAGCTGCTGCGCGAGGAAGCACGCGCGGTACTGCGTTTGCAGCACGAAGGCACGCTGCGCGAAATCTACTTCGACGATAGGTATTGCGCCGTGCTCGTGCTGGAATGCGCGGACGCCGACGAAGCGGGGAGGGTTCTGGACACGCTCCCCCTGGTGCGCGCGGGGCGGATTCGCTTTACCCGCACCGCCTTGCATCCATACACCGGTTTCAGCCGATTGTTCGTCTAGGCGCCTGCCTGCGAACGTGGGGGAAGGGAGAACGTGAGAGACGTCGTGATACATGGATTTCGACGAAAATTCTGTGTATTGTACGGTTTACACGCGAACACAGCACGAAAGTGAAGGACATGAAGCGCATGGATTTCCTGCAACTTCTGGCAGCGCTGCCATTCGCCACACCGGTAGCTCTGCGTGCACTGCGCGGTCTCGCCGAAGCCCTTCCAAGCACGGAACCCATGCCGGTGCTATTTCTGGGACATGGCAGTCCGATGAATGCCATCGAGGACAACGCGTTCACGCGTGGCTTCCGCAGCATCGCCGCCACGCTTCCCGCGCCCGCCGCCGTGCTCTGCGTGTCGGCGCATTGGGAAACCTCCGGCAGTTTCGTCACCGCCATGCCGCAGCCGCGCACCATTCATGATTTCGGTGGATTTCCACCTGCGCTGTATCAGGTGCAGTATCCCGCGCCGGGCGCTCCCTCCGTGGCCGGGGAACTGCGCGACATGCTTGGCGAATCCACGCTTGGCCTCGATACTTCGTGGGGACTGGATCATGGATGCTGGAGCGTGCTTATGCATCTTTTTCCCGACGCCACCATTCCGGTGCTGCAACTCAGTCTTGATTCCAACGCCTCACCGGAGGCGCATTACGCGCTGGCACGGCGTCTGGCGCCGCTGCGTCGCAAAGGTATACTCATCGTCGGCAGCGGGAACATGGTGCACAATCTCCGTCGCGTGGCCTGGGATCGGCTTGGCGAAGCGGGCTTCGGTTTTGACTGGGCCATCGAAGCCAGCGAGTGGATGAAGACCGCAATTCGTGCACGCGATCATGCGGCGCTGCAACGCTACGCCACGCAAAGCGAAGCGGTCAAACTCGCCGTTCCCACACCCGAGCATTTCCTCCCCTTGCTGTACACGCTGGCGCTGCAGGAAAATGGAGAGGAGGCCATGCTGTTCAACGACGAGTACGTCGCCGGCGCGCTCACCATGACTTCGCTGCGCATCGGTCCCGCGTCGGGGGGATGACCTTCGCCAGCGGAGGACGGATGGCATCCTCCCGGCTCTGATGGCTGCGTGTGCTTGACATGATTCGAAATACGCGCTAACTTTGTATGAGTAATCATTCACAAGCTGGAATATATCATGGTAGTGAATGAAAAAAACGACATGCGATGGCAGGAAATGAATGATCTCGCGCTTGTACGCCAGATCGGCAGGTTTGTACGGCACGGGCGACAGAGGCAGCGCTTGACGCAGGATATGCTCGCGGAAAAGGCGGGTCTGAGCCGATCGACAGTGAGCTTGCTGGAACGTGGCGAATCCGTGCAACTCACCTCCGTGCTGCGTGTACTGCGTGTACTGCAATTGCTGCATGTGATGGACGTCTTCGTCGTCACCGAAGCCCCGAGTCCACTCGCCATCGCCCGAATGCAACGCGGCGAGCGCAAGCGCATCCGCGTGAACACGGCGGGCCGGAAGGATTCCGCTGCCAAGGAGCGGCAATGATCACGGCCGCCTTCGTGCGCATGTGGGGTGAACTGGTGGGCGCAGTATCGTGGGACGTGGCGACGGCGATGGCGTGGTTCGAGTACGACCCGTCGTTCGAGCGTCACGGCTGGGATATCGCTCCGTTTACCATGCCCATTCGCTCGCCCGAGCGCGTGTACGGCTTCCCCGAGCTTCGGGCCCGTCGCGATTCGGCGTGGGACACTTTTCGCGGCTTGCCCGGTCTGCTGGCGGATGCGCTTCCGGATCGCTTTGGAACGGAAGTCATGCAGGCATGGCTCGCAGGTTCGGGACGAAGTCTCTCCGATGTGAATCCGGTGGAACTACTCTGTTTTCTTGGCTCGCGCGCCATGGGAGCGCTGGAATTCGAACCCGCGCTCCTACCCGCGGATTCGCGCAGTCGCGCCGTGGAAATCGATCAACTCATCGAACTCGCCCAGGAAGTCCTGCGTCGACGTTCTTCGCTTCGCACGTCGCTCGGTGGCGACGATGGCGCTGCGCTTCGGGACATCATCCGTATCGGGACTTCCGCCGGCGGTGCCCGCGCGAAAGCCGTCATCGCATGGAATCCCCGCAGCGGAGAAGTGCGTTCGGGTCAGGGCAACGCTCCGCAGGGCTTCGAGCACTGGTTGATCAAACTCGATGGCGTGCGTGATGCCGCGCTGCGCTCGACCAAGGGATATGGTCGTGTGGAAATGGCCTACCATCGCATGGCGCTGGCCTGCGGGATAGAAATGATGCCCTGTCGTCTTCTCGAGGAAGGCGGTCGGGCGCATTTCATGACACGACGCTTCGATCGGGCGGGTGGCGCGCAGCGGCATCACGTGCTGACCTGGTGCGGCATGCAACATCTCGATTACAATGACATGCATAGCCACAGCTATGAGATGCTCTTCCAGACCTTGCGCGCTCTCGGTCTCGACTACCGCGCGGCCGAACAGCAGTTCCGGCGCATGGTGTTCAACATTCTCGCACGGAATTGCGACGATCATACCAAGAACACCGCGTTTTTGCTGCGAAAGGACGCAGCGTGGGAACTCGCCCCGGCCTACGATCTTTGCCACGCCTGGCGCCCCGACAGTCCCTGGGTCAGCCGCCATGCCCTGAGCGCCAATGGTAAACGTGAACACCATACGCGCTCCGATGTGCTCGAAGTAGCCCGCCTCGCCGGAGTGAAGCACGCGTCGGCCATAGTCGACGAAGTGCGGGACGTGTTGTCCCATTGGAAGCAGTATGCCGATGAGGTGGGTGTTCCGGCGCGCTTGCGGAACTCCATCGAGGCATCGTTTTTGAAGATATGAGCATCGTGTTTCATGCTCCGAATTTTTACACACAATCAAACAATCATGCGCAAGAGCAATCAGGAAATCACCGATCGAGCAATCATCGAGCAACTGCTCGCGAGCGAAACCATCTGCCGTCTCGGCATGGTGGATGAGGGCGAACCGTATGTTCTGCCTTTCAATTATGGATACGAAGCTCCATTTCTTTACATCCATGCCGCGCCGGAGGGACGCAAACTCGACATCCTTCGACACAATCCCCGCGTCTGCTTCGAGATCGAGCATGGCGTGAGCATTATGGAGCATGAGCGCGCCTGCGGCTGGTCCACACGCTACCGCAGCATCGTGGGCTACGGGACGGTGGACATTCTCACCGCGGAAGAAGACAAGCGCCACGGTCTCGCCGTGATCATGGCGCAGCATGGGGCGGCGGAGCTTGTGGACTTCGACGAACGCAGCATGGCGCGCATGGTGATACTGCGCCTGCGCATCGAAACGCTCAGCGCCAAGCAGAGCAGTCGCTGGGTGGAGGGCGAGGTATGAGTTCCACCATGACGCTCAGGCGATGGGTATGGCTGCACAGCGCTGGCTGGTTGCTGGGCGTAGTTGCGGTGATCATGCTTTCTTCCATGCTGGACACGGTGGGAATCGAGCACTGGCAATTTCACGTCGGCCTTGGAATGGGACTCGCCATGGGCGCGACGCAGGCGTTCGCGCTCCACCGTCAATCCGTGCCCGCACTACGTTGGATCGCGGTAAGCGTTGCAGCACTCACAGCGCCCTTCGCAGTCTCCCATTTCCTGCTGCCGTCCGCGGCCTGGTACACCTTGCCGATCTGCATTCTCGGTGGAGCGACACTGCTGTCCTGCTTACAGGAGAGAATCCTGCGCAGGAGCGGCATCACCGGCATCGGCTGGTGCTGGCGCTCGTTGCTGGGATGGACGCTCGCCGCTCTTTTCCTTCTCGCCATCAATGCCACCATGATGATTCGACCCGCGCCCGTCTGGGGCCTGGTACTCGCCGTACTGAATCTCCTCCTCATACTCGCGGGAGGACCGGTGCTCGGCTGGGTCACGGGGAAAGGGATGCGTGAATCGTTCACGCGGAATACCTCGGGAGGTGATGCGGTATGAAGCACGCCGAAATCATTCTGTATGTTGCCGATCAGCGACGCAGCGCCGAGTTCTATCGGGCCGTTTTACGACAAGAACCCCACCTGGACGTGCCTGGTATGACGGAATTCCTACTTACCGAACAGTGCACGCTCGGCCTCATGCCCGAGGACGGCATCGCGCGTCTGCTCGGGCCGAGCATCCCGCATCCGGGGCAGGCGGGTGGCGTGCCGCGCTGCGAACTCTATCTGCACGTGGACGATGTGCGCGATACATTCGAGCATGCGCAGCGCTGTGGTGCCCGCGTTCTCGATGCGCCTGCCGAGCGCGACTGGGGCCATCTCGTCGCCTATCTCGCCGATCCCGACGGCCATGTGCTCGCCTTCGCGGGCACGGAAGTGAAGGGTGATGGACAAAAACACGAGAGCTCTGGGATGGGGGATTCCATGCGTTTCCTTCCGGGGAGCGGCCAGGCAGCAGTGTAGGGCGCTTAGGAGCATGCGGGGGGCCGCGTGTATCGCGGACAATGGAACTCGCATTTCCCCTGCCGCGTGGCAGTGCTTCCATCAACCTATACTCTCCGCTTGCTGCGCCGTGTACACAATGATTGCATTTCGTACCGCTATCGATAGCGTTGACGGAGGACGACCCGGGCAGTCCCCTACAATACGAAGCACATTCCTGTGTAAGGGATTGCCCACGGAAATTGCCGGCAGGGAAACGCGTGCCTGCGAATCCATGCCGTGGAAACGACGCACATTCTCCGGAGTACAGTGCATCGCCCTGATCGTCGTGCCTGTGAGCGAAGCGAAATGATCACGCCGCGCATCGGGAGATTGCGTGAACGGCGAGCAGCGGAATTTCCGATGATGATCCCGTCTGATTATGTTGTACAGTGTCTCAACTTCTCGGATGGATTCATGAACGACGAATCTCTCGCTCCGGTACAGACCAGCCGACGCCTCGTTCTGCTTGACGCTTTGCGTGGATTGGCGATATTCGGCATTCTGATGGTGAATATGCCGCTGATGTTTCAACCGATTTCCACTTTGATGATAGGCGCGGACGGAGCCGCGTCTCCATCGCAGTGCTTTGCGGAAAGCATCATCAAGATGCTGTTCGAGGGAAAATTCTACGTGCTGTTTTCCTTCCTGTTTGGTTATGGCTTCTGGATGTTCATGAACAAGGAGGCTCGGGGTGGAGCGGGCATCAACACCTTGTACCTGCGACGGGTGTTCGTACTCTTCCTTTTCGGTGTCGTGCACGTATTGCTCCTTTGGGCGGGGGATATTCTGGTGTTCTACGCCATGTTCGGGTTCGTACTACTCGTCTTCCGCTCGGTGAAGGATCGCACGGCGGTGATATGGTCGGGCGTGTTCATCGCTGTTCCGATCATATTGTCCATGCTCGGTGTGGGCATCATTGCATTGATTTCCTTCGTCCCCGATGCCTCACTCGAGATTCGGAAACAGCTTGCGGACAATCTGTCTGAGCTTCGCGGTTTTGTGGAACGCGCCTCCGATACCTACGCGCATGGCTCCTTTCCGGATATTGTCGCTGTGCGTGTCGAGGAATACATTGGCCTCCTTCTCGGAGTGGTGTTTTTCTATCCTGTCGTCCTGGGATTGTTTCTCTTGGGAATGGTCGCGGCGCGCAGAGAGCTTCTTGCCGATCCCGCCGCACATACCGCTTTGCTTCGCCGGATACTTCGCCTGGGTGTGCTTGTCGGACTTCCCTGCGCCGTGATCTACGCGATCGCCTATCGATACACTTCGATGAGCATGCCCGACGGATGGTCTCTGCTTTCCACTACCCTGCACACGGTGGGCGGAATCGCCCTCGGGTGGAGCTACGCTGCTTTCCTTGTATTGCGTGCGGTGGCCGGCAAAGCGGACGCCGTGATCCGGCTCCTCGCGCCTGTAGGTCGCATGGCCCTGACCAACTACATCATGCATTCGTTTATCACCGCGGTCCTGTTCCATTCCTACGGATTCGCATTGTTTGGCCGCGTCGAAATCTGGCAGGGCATGCTGTTGTGTGTCGTGATCTTCGCTGCGCAGATTGTCCTGAGTTCCTTGTGGCTGCGTCACTTTCACTTCGGGCCAATCGAATGGATATGGCGAGCCGCCACCTACGGAACATTCCCATCATTCCGCATAGCGCGGGAATAATTATAGCGTGGGCGCAACACATCATATCGCGAGAAGCAGGCGGCGACTGTCGGCCCACCGATCACTCCACGCAAGCCACTCGGTCGTAGCGTGTCGTCGCGTGGTGGAGGACACGGTTATGCACCCGCGCATGATGTATGGCGGCAACCGACACCTCGGCAGGACAAGACCGAATACCGTTCCGTGCTACTTGCCGGAATTCGGGAGGCGCATCTTTCCCTGACAACGTTCGTAACGTTTTATCTTGTCCGTCGTACACCGCGAACAGGAAGCTATCGCAAGTCGCCTCGTCTCCGGCTGCTGAAATGTCGATCAGGCCGGGTGGAGAACGAAATTGAACCCACTATTCATGGAGAGAGTCATGATTGACGCGGGAGACATGCTCGCCGTTGTATGCAAAGGATCGGGAGGTCCGGATAACATCCACATCGAGCGTAGACCCATCCCCATCCCGCGCGAGGACGAAATCCTCCTTCGCGTACACGCTTCCTCGGTAACACGTGGCGATGTGAAGCTGCGGCGCATTCCACGGGTGATTCTTGTGCCGCTGGGCTTGGTGCTCGGTTTCAAGCCCATGGACATCACCGGTGTGGAGTACGCTGGCGAAGTGCTGAGCGTGGGCGGTGCCGTGCGTCGTTTTCGCGTGGGAGATCGCGTATTTGGCACGGCCTCCGGTTTGCGCCATGGTGGAAATGCCCAGTACCTGTGCGTGCCCCAACAGTGGAAGCACGGCGTCGTCACACACATTCCCGACGGCGTCGACTACGAGCAGGCAGCCGTGCTGCCCGTCGGTGCGATGACGGCCGCATTCCTGCTGGACAAGGCGACCTTGGCGGAAGGGAGCACCGTCCTCATTAACGGCGCGTCGGGTTCCGTGGGAATGTACACGCTTCAACTGGCGCGGCATCGCGGCGCACGCGTCACCGCGGTATGCGGCACGGCGAATGTGGATCTTCTGCGCTCGCTCGGCGCCGACTCCGTGATGGATTACACGCGCGAGGACTTCCGCCGCGGCGGCATACGCTACGATGTCGTTGTCGATGCCGTCGGCACATTGTCGAAACGCTCCTGTCGCGATGCGCTCGCACCGGGCGGCAGCTTTCTCAGCGTGCGGTATCCGACCAAGGAATCCCTTGCCACACTCGACGCGCTCGCGCTTCTGCTCCGCGACGGCATCATCACACCGTTCATTGATCGCATCTACACGCTCGATCAACTCCGCGAAGCGCATCGCTACGTCGAGAGCGGTCGAAAGCGCGGCAACGTGCTGGTGCGCTGCACGGCGGAGACTACTGCGAAAGCCAGTGAAGAATGAGAGTAGTGAGGTTGTGAGGGTAAGGAGGACGGGGAACACAGAGAACTCAGAGCGCTACGCGAACACCGAGGTCTCGGAGGAATCGCAGCGATGCGTCTCTGCGCCCTTGCGTCTACTCTATCGACGCGAGCGCACTATCTCGGCGGGATTGCGGCGGAGCGCGCGGATCAAGCGGGATGCACCCTCAACACTTCCTCTCCGCTCTCTTCGCTCTCTTTCATCTCTT
>JAMIQH010000328.1:0-5083 GCA_035914695.1 Bacteroidota bacterium
CCAGATAAAAGACGATGTGGCTCATTTACACTGCGGATTAATTGCACGAACGCACTGAAGCATAGACATGGCAGCACGGAGCATCAAAGTACGGATTTACGGCACGGAGTACCCGCTGAAGGTCGACGACGAAGAGTTGACTGTCGGCGCGGCACGGCAGCTCGATACCATGATGAGCGAACTCCACAGCCAGATTCCCGATCAACCGCCCATTACACTGGCGGTGCTCTCGGCCTTGAATATGTCGGAAGAGCTGTCGCACGAACAGGAAGAAAAACGGAACATACTACGCACCGTTGAACAGGATCTCCGCTCCATCGCGCAACTCCTCGATGGCGCGGTAGGCGATTCCTGAACGAACGAGAGGAAACCGCACCACGTACTGCTCGCAGGATACGTTAAAAAGAACCAACACGTCTTTTCTGGGAATCTGACTCTTCGCATTGATTGCAGGCCTCAATCCCTTGGATTCGATCCCCCGGGGTCGACAGTGGAAGTAAGAGATACGAAGGCATTTACCCACCGTGTCAAGGTAGGGTTCTTTTTCTCCCTCCACTGCGATCGTCGTGGTGCGGTTTTTTATCACGGAGGATGACAATTCATGCACGTTGAACTATACTGGCTGCTGCCGACAGTGGTGGTGCTTTGCGCACTGTTTCTGCTGATCGGCTGGTTTATCGCTTCCCGCGTCGGACAGCACAAGATTTCCGCCGCCGAGGAACGCGCCCGCGAGTTGGTGGAAGTCGCGCAAAAGGAAGCGGAGAACGTAAAAAAGGAAAAGTTGCTCGAAGTCAAGGACGAGTGGTTCCGCAAAAAACAGGATGTGGAAAAGGAACTCAACCGTCAACGCAACAAACTTCACACACGCGAAAAACAAATCTCCGACAAGGAAGAGGCGCTCGATCAACGCATCGAGGCCCTCGGTAAAAAGGAAGCGGCCCAGCAGCAGATCGAGGATCGCCTGCTCCACAAGGAAGCCGAATTGCAGCAGCGCTTGCAGCGCATGGACGAGATGTTGGCCGAGCAGACCGAACGCCTCGAGCGCGTGTCCGGGCTCTCGCGCGACGACGCGCAGAAAATGCTCATCGAAAACATGGTCAACGACGCCAAGCTGCAGGCCGCCCAGCAGCTCAAGGAAATTCGCGATGAAATGAAGGGGACGGCGAAAAAAGAAGCCCAACGCGTCATTATTCAGGCCATTCAGCGCACGGCGTCCGACCATTCCGTCGAGACCACGGTCAGTGTGCTCAACCTGCAAAGCGAGGACATGAAAGGCCGCATCATCGGTCGCGAAGGCCGCAACATCCGCGCCTTCGAAGCCGCCACCGGCATCGATGTGATTGTGGACGACACTCCCGAGGCCGTGATTCTCTCCGGCTTCGATCCCTTCCGACGGGAGGTCGCACGCATCGCGCTCGAAACGCTGATGGCCGACGGACGCATTCATCCAGCCCGCATCGAGGAAGTGGTTGAAAAAGTTCGCAAGGATCTCGAGGAGGAAATTTTCCGCGCTGGCGAAAATACCCTGCTCGATCTTGGCATTCACAATGCGCATGCGGAAATCAAGCGCGCGGTGGGTAAAATGAAATTCCGCAGTTCCTACGGACAGAACCTTCTCCAGCACTCGGTGGAAGTGGGATGGCTGTGCGGCATCATGGCGGCCGAACTCGGACTCGATCCGAAAATCGCCACACGCGCCGGCCTGCTGCACGATATCGGCAAAACCGTGGACAGGAACATCGAAGGTCCGCACGCTCTGCTCGGTATGGAGATCGCCAAGAAATACCGCGAGCATCCGATTGTCATCAACGCCATCGGCTCGCATCACGACGACATCGAGATGGAATCGCCCTATGCGCCAATCGTGCAAGCCGCCGATGCCATCAGTGGTGCGCGGCCCGGTGCGCGGCGCGAGTCGCTTGAGGGCTATGTCAAACGCCTGGAGAAGCTCGAAAACATCGCCACCGGCTTTGAAGGTGTGGCGAAAACCTACGCCATTCAGGCCGGCCGCGAAGTCCGCGTGATGGTGGAGCACGATCGCATCGACGACAATCTCGCCGATCAGCTCGCCAATGACATCGCGGAGAAAATCCAGCAGGAAATGGAGTACCCGGGCCAGATCAAGGTGACCGTGATTCGCGAGAAACGCTCCATCGCTTTCGCCAAATAAGCACGCGGCGCCATGCAACACACGCGGCAGGACGGCCTGCTCATCGGCCTCACCGGAGGCATCGGCTCGGGAAAGAGCACCGTGGCGTCGATCATCGAACGCACGCATCCGGTGCTGTACACCGACCGCATTGCGCGCGAACTCATGCAACACAACGAAGCCCTACGCGAAGCCGTGGTGGAGCGCTTCGGCGTGCAGGCGTATCTCTCCGATGGCAGTCTGGATCGCCGCTGGCTTGCGGAAGTGGTATTCGGCGACTCCCGCGCACTGGCCGAACTCAACGCTATCGTGCATCCGCCCACGCGGGAATTTGTCCGTCTCGAAGCTGCGCGGCTGTTCGCCGACGGCGCACGCATGGTGATCGTGGAGTCGGCGCTGATTTTCGAGGCCGAACTCGAAGAGGATTTCGATTACACCGTCTGTGTGCTGGCGGATTTCGACAGCACCGTGCAGCGCTTGCTGCAACGTGACGGGACGACGCGCGAGCAGGTGCTCGAACGTATGCGTCATCAACTTCCACCAGAAGAAAAAGCCGGGTTGGCGGATTTTACCATTCACAACAACGGCTCCCTCGACGAACTCGAACAGAGCACGCGGCTGATACTCGGTATACTTTCCGCGCTCAAACCCCGGAGATCATGACGCTGTTCGAGCGCGATACGGACGCCATTCTCGGCACGTACAATCGTCTCCCTCTGCACATTGTCCGCGGGGAAGGGGTGCACCTGATCGACAGCGAGGGACGGCGATATCTGGATTTCTTCGGAGGTCTTGCCGTGAACGCGCTGGGCTACGGCCACCCCGCCGTGCTCCGCGCCATTCGCGAGCAAAGCGAGCGCTATCTCCATCTTTCCAATCTCTTTCCCCAGGAGCCCCAGATCGCTCTTGCCGAACGCCTGCGCGCAGCGAGCGGCTATGATCGCGTGTATTTTGCAAACAGCGGTGCCGAAGTCATGGAGGCCGCGTTCAAGCTCGCGCGCCGCAGAGGTGGCGCCGAGGGACGGACACGCATGCTGGCCTTTTCCGGCTCCTTCCATGGACGCAGTCTTACCGCGCTGTCGCTGATGGATGCCGAGGCCTACCGCGATGGTTTCGGACCATATCATCCGGATTGCGAAGTCCTCCCGTTCAACGATGTCGACGCGCTGCGTGCCGGGGTGGACTCCACCGTATCGGCCGTGTTTCTCGAATTTCTCCAGGGCGAAGGCGGCATCGTTCCCGCGAGCGGGGAATTCATCGCCGAACTCCTGCGCCTGCGCGAGCGCTACGGCTTTCTGCTTGTCGCCGATGAGATTCAGGCGGGCATGGGACGCACCGGGGCGTTTCTTTCTTTCGAACACCACGGCGCCCGGCCCGATCTCGTGGCCGTGGCGAAATCCCTGGGCGGCGGTTTACCACTCGGCGCCTTGCTGGTCGATGCGACCTTGCGAGATGTCCTCGGCAAGGGGAGTCACGGCAGCACCTTCGGCGGGAATCCCGTGGCCTGCGCCGCCGGTTGCGCTGTGATGGATGTGCTTGCCGATGGATTGCTCGAACACGTGCGCACCGTCGGTGCGGAGGTACAGAACGCCCTGTGCGCGCTCGCGACGCGGCATCCGGCGCTTGTGCGCGAGGTGCGAGGCCGCGGCTGCATGGTTGGCATTGACTGTACGCGCGACATGCGTCCCGCCGTGCGGCTCTGCCTCGACCGGGGGTTGCTCATCAATGTCACCCGGGGGAGCGTTGTGCGTCTGCTCCCTCCACTCATCATCTCCTCGGAGCACGTACGGCAGCTAATCGCCGCGCTCGATGAGGTCTTCACCCACCTTTCCACCACAAGCTGATCCCGCCTCGGCGGGCACGGGTACGCCCCTCATGATACGGCACACGGATGTTCTGGTCATCGGCAGCGGCATCGCCGGATTGTTCTACACACTGCGCGTGGCGCGTCATCGCACCGTGGCGCTGGTGACGAAAAAGGAAACCGTCGAATCCAACACCAATTACGCGCAGGGAGGCATCGCTTCGGTGTTCGCCGGCGACGACAGCTACGCCCTGCACGTGCAGGACACCCTGCGCGCGGGAGCGGGTCTCTGCCACGAGGATGTTGTCGAGCTGGTGGTAAAAGAAGGCCCCGGTCTTGTGGAGGAGTTGCTGCAACTCGGTGTGGGGTTCACCAAACGCGACAGCGCCGCCCTCGATCTCGGCAGGGAAGGCGGACATTCGCGCAATCGCATCGTGCATGCGCGTGATTATACCGGGCGAGAAATCGAACGTGTGCTGGTCGAAAGCGTGCGTGCACATCCCAACGTCACCGTGTACGAAAATCATGTGGCGGTGGAATTGATCACCGAACACAATTTGCGCGAGCGCAAACCCCTGCGTCCCGGCGATATTCACTGCTGGGGTGCGTATGTGCTCGACAAGCAGCGCGACTGTGTGGACACCATTCTCGCCGGCACCACGGTAATGACCAGCGGCGGCTGCGGTCAGGTGTATTTGCACACCACCAATCCCGCCATCGCCACCGGCGATGGTATCGCCATGGCCTATCGTGCGGGAGCGCGCATCGCCAACATGGAGTTCGTGCAATTCCATCCCACAACGCTGTACCACCCGCAGGCGCGGTCCTTTCTCATTTCCGAAGCTGTGCGCGGTCACGGTGCCCTGTTGCGCAACACCGCGGGCGAGCGCTTCATGGAACGCTACGACGAGCGCCTCGAACTCGCTCCGCGCGATATCGTGGCCCGGGCCATCGACAGCGAACTCAAGCGCTCGGGCGACGAATGCGTGTACCTCGATCTCCGCCACCTCGATGCCGACGGAGTGCAGCAAGCATTCCCGAGTATTTACCAGAGGTGCAAAGAGGTAAATCTTGATCTGGCAAGGGATTTGATCCCCGTTGTTCCAGCGGCGCATTACTCCTGCGGCGGG
>JAMIQH010000329.1:0-11107 GCA_035914695.1 Bacteroidota bacterium
CGCATCGAAGCCCGAACTCGAGCGTCTCGCGAGCTATCTCAAGGAGCATCCCACCACAATGATCACCATTGACGGGCATAGTGACGATGTGGGGGGATATGAATTCAACATGCAACTTTCGCGCCGTCGCGCATCCGCTGTGATGGATTATCTGGTTGCGAGTGGTGTATCGGCGGTACGGATGATCGCACGGGGTTTTGGAAAAACACGACCCATTGCGCCAAACGACACCGACGAAGGGCGACAGCTCAATCGTCGGGTCGAGTTCACCATTCTGCAGGAATGACCGCCGGGGCGTTGGCCCTTCGCCCGGCTTTCATGTATATTTCCCTCATTATCCTTCGCGCTGGTGCGATTACCGGCGCTCTCGTTCTTGTCGCATTGCCAATGATGTTCATGAAAGCCAGCGAAACCGTTCTCCATCAGCATGGATCGTGCTCTATCACCTTGTTTCACGATCCTCTCGATCCATCCACCTGGATCGTGCGCCAGTGGCGCAAAGGACTGTTGGGCCGCAAATGCGTGCAGAGCAAGTGGTTTGTCACGCGCGGCCAGGCCGAGCAGTTCGCGAAACGCCTCGGGCAGGAATGTGAACGCGCCCGACGTATGGAGAAATAGATAATGAGCGGCGACGATTTCCTTTGCTTCAATACCGAGAATGTGCTGCGGCAAATTGATGGCGTTGAACCCGACCTCGGTGTGTACAAGCTCCGATTTTATGCGAGCAACGGGCGTCCATCGCGCGAACCCACCGACAGCGTTCTGGAATTTCTTTACTATCCATCCGGTGGAACCATTCGCGACAGCGGGTTGAACATTCTGCACTACGAACCGCGTCTTGATCGCTACCATCCTTCGAATCGCGGTTGATCGGAGCGCAATCCACAATGCGTGTCGCCGCCCTGCAATTCCAGCCCTTGTTGCTCGAGGTGGATGCGAATCTCGCCACTATTGAGCGCGAACTTCCCGCGGCGGATGCCGACCTTGTCGTACTTCCCGAACTCTGCACCACCGGGTATTTTTTTCCCGATGCCAACGCGCTGGCCGCCACCGCCGAAACGCTGGATGGCCGCAGCGTTCAACTATTGCGTGATTGTGCGCGATCGATCGGCTGCACCATCGTGGCCGGTATTGCCGAGCGCGCGGGTCAGCTCCTGTTCAACAGCGCCATCACGGTAACGGCCGATGGCGCGCTGCATCTGTACAGGAAAGTCCATCTATTCGCCGAGGAGAACATCCTGTTCACACCGGGCGACCTCGGCTTCCCCGTCGTGGACATCGGCGCCTGTCGGCTCGGTGTCATGATTTGTTACGACTGGCGCTTTCCCGAAGCCGCGCGCACTCTGGCGTTACGCGGTGCGCAGATCATCGCCCACCCATCGGATCTCGTGGCTGCCCCTTCGCTGTGGCAGCCGGTGATGCGCACACGCTCGGTCGAAAACCGCGTCGCCACCATCACCGCCAATCGCACGGGTACCGAAACTCGCGGCGATGACACACTGACCTTTCACGGACACAGCCAGATCGTTGCGCATAATGGCGGCGTGCTGGCAGAAGCCGACGAGCACTTCCTGGGCTGGATACGCGCCGAGGTGGATCCCACGGCTTCGGATCGCAAGGCCTTTTCGCCATGGAACGACATTTTCGCCGACCGCCGGCCGGATCAGTATGCACTGTGACACAACGCTGAGAGCCCTGGCATGCGTGCGTTGATACTGCGCGTCGCGGTGTCGATGGTGTTGCGCACGGTATCCGTGCGATTCGAGAATCGCGCCGCTCTCGATGCCTGCGTGGCGCAGAACCTGCCATGCGTGCTGGTGTTCTGGCATGGCTCCATGCTCTTTCCGTGGTGGTATCTGCGCCGCTGTAATGGTGCCGCGTTGGTCAGTATGAGCAGGGACGGTCAACTTCTTGCGGATCTGCTCGAAGCATGGGGCTACCGCGTATTGCGTGGTTCGAGCAGCCGTGGCAACAAAGAGGCCATGCAATCGATGCGCGATGCTCTCGCCGATGGCCACATGCTCTGTGTCACACCCGATGGGCCGCGTGGACCCATGCACGAAATGAAGATGGGTGCGCTTCGTGCCGCGCAGACCATGGAAGTGCCACTGCTCATGATCAGTGTGGGGTATCGGCGTTGCTGGCGTTTGAAAAGTTGGGACCGTTTTGAAATCCCCGTGCCCTTCACCCGCGCCACGGTGCGCGTTGCTGGTCCGCTTCGCATCGATGTACAGCTTGAAGGCGAGGCGCTTGATGAACAGCGGGAGGAAATGGAAAAATTGCTCCGCGCCGAATATCGCGCGGTGACACTGGGGGTGTAGCGCATGCTCACGCTCGTTTCCGCACTGTACGCTTCGGTGGTCCGCGTGCGCAACCGCGCGTACGATTGCGGCATTGCCCAGAGCGTGAAACTGCCCATCCCGGTGATTTCCGTGGGGAATATTACGGCGGGGGGAACAGGAAAAACCCCAATCGTGGAGTACATCCTGTCGCTGCACCCGTCGGCGCGTCCTGTGGTACTCTCCCGTGGGTATCGGCGCGACAGCCGCGGCACGCTTGTGGTATCGGATGGGCAGGGGTGCATCGCCGACGCCGCGGCCGGTGGCGACGAACCGGTACAAATCGCTGCTAATGCTCCCACAGTGCCGGTTATTGTCGACGCGAAGCGACGCAGGTCGGCGCATCTGGCTATGGAGCAATTCGATGCCGATCTGCTACTGCTCGACGACGCGTTTCAACATCGCTCTCTTCGCCGCGATCTGGATATCGTGGTGTATGATGCCTCGGTGTTTCCCTCCCGACAGCGCATGCTGCCACGAGGCCGCCTGCGCGAACCGTTGGAAGGATTGCGTCGCGCGTCGGTGCTGCTGCTCACGCGGTGTCACGACCGCGCGCATGCGGCAGCAGTCGAGCGGGAACTCCGCGTTTTTTCCAAAGCACCGATGTTTGCCACACAATTTCTTCCTGTGGAAACACGCACGTTATCCGGTGATACGATGCCGTCACAGGCATTGGCTGGTACACAGGTGGGGGCGTTTTGCGGTATTGGCAACCCTGTGTCTTTCGCCCACACTCTGGAACTCATGGAAACGCGGGTGCAATGGATGGAGGAATTCCCTGATCACCACCGTTACACGGAGATTGAAGTGGCGGCTTTGATGCGCCGCGCCGAAGACAGCCGGGTTGGCGCTTTGCTGACTACGGAAAAGGACGCGATGCGATTGCGGCTATTGCCTGCCATGGAGTCTCCCATCCCTGTGGTGTATCCAAAAATGGCCCTGCGATTTCTCGAGGGCGAAGGGGAGTTTGTGGCTATGCTTCGCGCGATTGTGCGCGATCACCGCCTGCACTGAGCGGCGCTTGATTTCCCGACGCAACCCCGCCGATACGTGCCCGCAACACCTGCGAACAGTTTTCACAAAAATGCGCGACAGGATTGTGGCGCAGCTTGTCGGTATTGATCGCTTCCTTGCAAAAAATGCAGCGCCCGTAATCCCCGCGGTTCAATCGCTCCAGGGCGAGACGCAGTTCATTCAATTCGGGATCACCTTTGAAGGCGAGCGACGCCACAAGATACTCTTCCGAGGAAGGGATGGCGACCTCGTGGTATTTTTCCGAAAGTTGCTGTGCAATGCGCGTCAGTATGATTTCCCGCAGTTCCTTGCTCATCCGTTCATCCGGCATGCTATCCTCCTCCGTTGACGTCCGGGTCTATCACATGGTCAACGTACAATTATCGTGGCTAATGGCACTTCGGGAATTAGAAGGATTTTCTCCTCAGAGTCAAGACCATAGCGCGGTACGTCCGTGCGAGGGCTCCCATGTCAACCCCTATCCCCGCAGATACACCATCAGAATCGCCACGTCGGAGGCGGATACGCCGGAAATGCGCGAAGCTTGACCGATTGATGAGGGACGAATACGCCGCAATTTCTCGCGGCCTTCCGTCGACAGCGAATGGACGCGGTCGTAGTCGAAATTCGCTGGAATGTGATGTTCCTCCATGCGGCGGAATTTTTCCAGATCGCGTTCTTGCCGATCCATGTATCCGGCGTATTTGGTTTCGATTTCCACCTGTTCCAGAACCCGCGCATCCTCAAGTACGCGCGAAAACACGGGATGCCGTGCAATGCCATCGATGCGTAGCAGTTGTTCGGCGCGCACCTCCTCGCGTCGGAGAATCTTTCCGAGAAATTCATGCTGCGTCACCGGAGCAGATGATCGTTGGAGGAGAAACGGATTCAGCACGGCGGGTTCCACAGTATGCCGTTCAACCAGCGTGCGTGCATCACGGATCAATTCCTCCCTATCCTTGAGGCGCGAGTACTCCTCGTCGGAAATCAGACCGAAGCGATGCCCGTACGGCATCAGGCGACGGTCCGCGTTGTCCTGACGCAGCAACAGACGGTATTCCGCGCGGGAGGTGAACATACGGTAGGGCTCCTCGGTACCCTTATTCACCAAATCATCGATCAGTACGCCGATATAGGCCTCGGCGCGCGTGAGCACAAAAGCCGCTTCCCCTCGCAGCGCCAATGCGGCGTTGATGCCCGCCATCAGTCCCTGCGCCGCCGCTTCCTCGTAGCCCGAGGTGCCATTCACCTGGCCGGCCAGATACAGGCCATGCAGCAGCTTGCTCTCGAGAGTGAGATGCAGCTGATGTGGCGGAAAAAAGTCGTACTCCACCGCGTAGCCGGGGCGCAGCATGCGCACATCGCGTAGTCCGGACACGGTACGCAGCGCGCGGAGCTGCACGTCTTCCGGCAGACTGGACGAAAATCCATTCACATACACCACATCCGTGTCGCGTCCTTCGGGCTCAAGGAAAAGATGATGGCTGGTCTTATCGGCGAAACGCACGATCTTGTCCTCGATACTCGGACAGTAGCGCGGCCCCACTCCCTCGATGCGTCCGGTGAACATGGGTGAATGCTCGAAGCCTTCGCGCATCACCGCGTGCGTGTGTTCATTCGTGTGGGTGATGTAGCAGGGAATTTGCTCGAAGGTCGGCACCGGCGATCGGAAGGAAAAGGGCTGCGGATGCTCGTCGCCGGGCGCGAGTTGTGTGGCGGCGATATCGATGCTTGACAGCGCGATACGGGGTGGAGTTCCGGTTTTCAGTCGGCCGCTTTCCATGCCCAGGGCCAGGAGCGACGCGGTGATGCCTCTCGCGGGTTGTTCGCCGAAACGCCCACCTTCGGTGCGATGCAATCCCGTGTACATGGCCGCGTTGAGAAAGGTCCCCGCGCATACAATCAAAGCACCGCAGTCAAGTTCGCTCCCATCGTCCAATCGCACACCGCGGACTCTACCACCTTCACTCAGCACGTCGCTCACCGCGCCCTCCACGATGCGCAATCCCTTCGTGTGCTCCAGCGTGCGCAACGCCACCGCCGCGTAGGCATCGCGATCGTTCTGGCTGCGAGGCGACCATACTGCGGGACCCTTCGAGCGGTTCAACATTTTGTACTGAATAGCCGAAGCATCGGCGATTAGGCCCATCACGCCGCCCAATGCGTCGATTTCCCTGACGAGGTGTCCCTTCGCCGTGCCACCTATCGCTGGGTTGCAGGACATCCGCCCAACGGCGTGGCGGTCCATGGTTACCAAGGTCACCGCGCAACCCATCCGTGCGGCCACCACGGAGGCCTCAACGCCCGCGTGTCCGCCTCCGACAACAACGATATCCATGCTTCCATTTTCCATAAGCAAAAAAGGTACACATTCCGTCGCATCCGTCGCAATGTTATTCGAATGCACTGCCAGAATGCACTGCCCTGACGCAAGCTCGATGATTTCCCGTCTAAAGGGGCATCCGTGAGCGTTGCATGAGAACAGGGCAAAATTTAATCCCCATCCCCTGCGTGCAACCCACCCGGAGGAGGCGCGTAGTAGTATTGGGCTAACGAATTAGGGAGAACAAGAACCTACCGAATAACCCCACCCGTCAATCAGTAGTGGCAGTCGATGTCGAGATCGTCTGCCATTTTTTTTTGCATACATGCACGTGGCGAAGGGGATGGAATGCGCCGAACACGGTCGTTGGCCGTGATTATCGAGACGCGACCCGGGCGCGACCGATGCCTGTCCGAGGGCATTCACCGTTGATGCGGGGAAAACAACGGGGCGGTACCGTTACCGGCACCGCCCCGCGTACGCACGTTAAAACGCAATCAGATTTCCATCACCGTGCCTGGAGCGGGAATGCTCACGTTGCGCAAGCCGAGGTCGTTTTCCATGGCATGCTGCAACTTCTGTTGCTGATCGTAATCACCATGCACGAGGAACGTATGCGCAAGCCGTGCCGGGTTGAAGCGCTGATGGAAGGCGAGCAGTTCCTTGCTGTCGGCATGCGCGCTCAAGCTGTTCATCACCACCACTTCGGCCTTGAGATGGAATTCCTCACCGAAAATGCGTACGGAGGGATGGCGCTCGACCAGACGGCGTCCGAGTGTATGCTCGGCATTGTACCCTGTGATAAGAATGGTATTGCGAGGATTCTCGATGTTGTTGCGTAAGTGGTGCAGGATGCGACCACCTTCGCACATACCCGAAGAAGAAATGAGGATCATCGGTTCGCGCTGATCGTTGAGCGCCTTGGATTCCGTGACGTGCGACACATAGCGCAGCCGTTCGAAATTGAAGGGATTTTGATGCGTCAGCATCGCCTCGCGCGCTTCGGCATCCATGCACTCGGGGTGAATACGGAAAATTTGCGTGGCGTTGACGCTGAGCGGACTGTCGACAATGATGGGGATGTCCGGGAGGCGGTTCGCTTCGTAGAGCAGGTGGAGATCGTACACCAGTTCCTGTGTCCGTCCCACGGCGAAAGCGGGCACGATGACACGACCGTGACGCGCAACGGTGCGGCGAATGGTGTCTTCGAGCACATCGAGCGCCACTTCTTTTTCCATATGCGTACGTCCGCCGTAGGTGCTTTCGCTGATCAGCACGTCCGCGTCGCCGGGGAATTCGGGATCCATGAGGATGGGCCTGTCGGGACGGCCCAGATCGCCGGTGAAGCAAATGCTTACTTCGCGTTCGCCGTCGCGTATGTCGAGCATGCAAATCGCCGAGCCAAGGATATGCCCTGCATCGTAGAAGGTCACGGTAACGCCTTCCGTCACCATGGTCTTACGTCGATAGCCCACGGTGAGAAATTGCGAGAGGGTGTTCACCACATCGTTCATTGTATACAGCGGTTTCACACGCGGCAGGCCTTTGCGGTCGTTGATTTTGTTCACGAATTCCGCATCCTTTTCCTGCAAAAAAGCGCTGTCCAGCAGCATGATATTCGCGAGATCGCGCGTCGCCGGTGTGCAAATGATGGATCCATCGAAGCCGAGTCTGCTCAGCATCGGCAACTTGCCGCTGTGGTCGATATGGGCGTGCGAGAGCACCACGGCATCGATGTCGCGGGGATTGTACGGAAAGCTACTGTTGATTTCCCAGGCCTCCTCGCGTTTGCCCTGGAACAGTCCGCAATCGAGCAGGATGGTTTTATCGTTGACTGTGAGCAGATGGCTGGAGCCGGTGACCGTACGGGCGGCGCCGTGAAAACTGAGCGTGATCATGATGCGTTTCCCTCGCTGTAAGCGGTGTAGTGAATGATGCGCATTTCAATAGCGCGCCAGGGAACGGGCTGCCTCCACGATGTCATCCTCGCTCACGAGAATTGCCTGTTCGAGGGATTTGGCGAATCCCACGGGGCAATCGAGCGAAGCAAGGCGTCGCACCGGCGCGTCGAGATGTTCGAAAAGATGTTCCGAGATATGCGCGGCGATTTCTCCTCCGAAGCCTCCGGTTTTGTTCGCCTCGTGCAACACGAGCGCCTTGCCGGTACGGCGCACGGTATGCGCGATGGCTTCGGTGTCAAAGGGAATGATGCTGCGTAAATCCAACACTTCGGCATCGATACCTTCGGCGGCAAGGCGTTCCGCGGCATGCAGGGCCAGATGTGTGGTGGTGCCGTAGGTGATGATGCTGAGCGAATCACCACGACGCCGGAAACGCGCGCGTCCGATGGGCACGCACAGATCGGGCCGTGGATAGGGCGTCTTGGACCACGGATGGTTGTACAGGTATTTCGGTTCGAGATACACCGTTAATCCTCTGGTGCGGAACGCGCAGCGCAACAGCCCCACGGCATCGTCGGCTGTGGAGGGCATGACGATACGAACCCCCGGGATATTGGCCAGCACCCCTTCGATGCTTTGGGAATGGTAGAGCCCACCCTGAATGTATCCACCCGAGGCGAGACGTACGATGATGTTTGGCACGAATTGTCCATTGCTCCGCCAGCTTTCATGCGCGGTATTCACGAGTTGCTCCATGGCGGGCCAGAAGTAGTCGGCGAATTCAGCGCCTTCAACCACCACCCAGATGTCGTCGCGGTAGCGGCAAAAACCATTCGCTGTACCGAGAATAAAATCCTCCGCGATCGGTGCGTTGAACACGCGCTCGCCACCGAATTCCTTCGCCATACCCTTTGTCACATTGAACACGCCGCCTTTCTCGCCCGAGGCCACATCCTGACCCCAGAGGAAGGTGGCGGGATTGCGGCGAAACTCGTCGTGTAAAGCGCCATTGATTGCTTCGCGCAGGGTCACCAACGGCGCATTGCCGTCGTGCTCCACACCGCGTTCGAATTGCTCCTGCGTGAGCGGGCAGGTGTGCGTGTCATCGGCGAACACATGACGCAATACCGTTGAGGGGTCGGGTTCGGGTGCTGCTTCGGCGCGGGCCGCGGCCTCATCGATCGCAGCGAGATTCGCCTGTTCGATCCGGTCGAGCGTTTCGGTGTCTGCAATATTCTCGGCGATCAGATAGTGCCGGAAGCGCAGCACGGGGTCGCGCCGACGCGCTTCCGCCAGTTCCGCGTCATCGCGATACAATTCATGCCGATCCGAATTGCTGTGCGCGCCGATGCGCACGCAGTCCGCATGTACCATGGCTGGCCCCTCGCCCGCGCGCACATAGGCAGCCGCCTGTTGCACCGCATTCCAGGCGTTGAACACGTTTGTCCCGTCGCAATCCAACACCAGCAGATTGCGGAAGCCCCGGAAATTCTGTGCAATGTTGGTATTGGCGCTCTGTTCGTGCACAGGTACGGAGATGGCGTAGCCGTTGTTCTGCAACACGAAGATCACGGGCAATTTCTCACGGCAGGCACCTGCCAGGGCTTCATAAAAGTACCCCTCGGAGGTGGCCGATTCGCCCGAGCTGTACCAGGCGATTTCTTCACCTCCGAATTTCCGCGCGGCGCGCGCCACGCCCGCGGCATGCAGGGAGTGGCTGCCCACGCAGCTCGAGACATTCTGAATGCGCAGCGCGGGTTTGGCAAAGTGGTTGCTCATGTGCCTACCCCCGCCCGCCACATCGGTGGCACGGGAGAGTCCGTTGAGGATGATTTCCTCCGGAGTGAGCCCCGCCGCCAGCACCGTAAGCAGGTCGCGGTAATATGGAAAGAGAAAGTCCACACCGCGACGCACCGTCAGGCCCATGGCGAGCTGTATGCCTTCGTGGCCGGCGCAGGGAGCGTGGTACGACCAGCCTTTGGACATCTTGAGATAGCGTGCGGCCTTGTCGTCAAGCATGCGTCCGAGATGCAGCACGCGATACCATTCGCGCAACGTTGCATCGTCGATACCCGCCGGACGACCCGCGATGGGATGGAAGGGAGTTGTGGAGGTGGGTGTATCGCTCGACATGCGTTCGTCCTTTTCTCACAGGGGTTGCAACCCGATCAAGATAGGCCCTGCGCATGCGTGAAGCAATATGAGAACTCCGCGCCCTGTCGATGATAGCTGTTCATGGGGTTGTCGAGTGGGTCGGGTCGCGTTCACCCCTGAAATCATTGCCTGAAAATGTTCCGCTCGTCGAAAAAAGTATTTGACAAACAGGATTTTTTCCCTATGTTTGAACGAGCGTTCACACAACTTCCATCATTATCACAGGAGGCATCTATGGCAAAGGAAGCACCCAAGGCCATGACCAAGAAGGAGATCGTTGATCACCTCGCCACCAAGCTGGGCGTGCAGAAGAAACAAGCCGAGCAGTTCATTGTCGAGTACACGGACCTGATCTACAAGCAGACCAAAAAGCTCAATGAGTTCACTCTTCCGGGTCTCGGCAAATTCGTGACCGGCAAGACCAAGGCGCGCTCGGGCCGCAACCCGTCAACTGGCGAGACCATCAAGATCCCCGCCAAGAAGGTGCTGAAGTTCCGCGTTGCCAAGGCCGCGAAGGATAGCGTCCTCGGTATCGTGAAGAAAGAGAAATAAGTCCCGCGCGTTACGCGTTCAAGGCGCCCGTGTGGCGCCTTTTTTTTCCACTGCATTTCCGCCATACAGCCCTTAGATTACAGACTGTATTCGCATCACACGCATCGTTTCAGGGAGGAACGCATGATATCCACCGTCATCAGCGCGGCAACGCACGGCATCAACGCTTATCTCATCACTGTAGAGACGCATCTCGAGCATCAGGTCCCAGGTTTCGTGGTGGTGGGATTGCCCGACAACGCGGTACGCGAAAGCCGCGAGCGCGTCACTGCCGCAATAAAGAATTCGGGCTTTCATTTTCCCATTCGCCGCATTGTCGTCAATCTCGCTCCTGCCGATGTGCGAAAGGAAGGATCGGCCTTCGATTTGCCCTTGGCGATGGGAATTCTCAATGCAATCGAAACCGTGCCGGGTGAGAGTTTCGGTGAGACCCTCTTTCTTGGTGAACTTGCCCTCGATGGCAGTTTGCGGCCGGTGCACGGCACGTTGAGCATCGCGTTGGAGGCTCGACGGAGCAAGCTCACGCGCATCATCCTTCCACGCGCCAATGCGCGCGAAGCCGCCATGGTGCAGGGCATCGATGTGTTTCCCTGCGATTCGCTCACCGAAGCGGTGGAAATTGTCAACGGCACGCACCCCAATGCCAAGCCCTTCCGCGTGGATGTGGAGGCGGTGTTTCGCGAGGAGCAACATTCCAGTGCGGTGGATTTCGCCGATGTGAAAGGGCAGGAAAATGTGAAACGCGCGTTGGAGGTGGCGGCTGCCGGGGGGCACAACATCATTCTGATCGGACCGCCGGGATCGGGGAAAACCATGCTGGCAAA
>JAMIQH010000330.1:0-14922 GCA_035914695.1 Bacteroidota bacterium
GTACTTGTTCAGAAGGCGTCCCTCGCCGCGTTCGAAGTAGAGAACGCCGACGATGTACAACAACACGCTGATCACACCCAATGCCGGTACATCCACCGCAGCCCAGGGGACATCCGCACTCCACGCGGACACCAGCAGAACGAGATCCAATGCCCCTGCGGCTGTCGATGCGAACGCCCCCGCAAGCCACGGCGACAGCAGCGATGCCCCAACCGCCAGCATACCGCAGGACACCACCACGAACACGAGTGGCACGACCACCAGATTGACCAGCACGCCGACAATGCTGATGTAGCCAAATGTGGACGCGGTAAGCGGCAGCGTACACACCTGCGCCGCGAGTGTCAATGCCAGCAGCGAAAGCACGGACGCCACGAGGCCCTTCCTCATCCTCCGTGGCAGTGTGAGCGACAGCGCTCGTGTGATGCGCTCGTGAAACAGCAGTATGCCCAGCACCGCGCCGAAGGACAACTGCATGCTGAGTCCGATCAGCGCCAGGGGATCGTTGATCACTATGCAGATACCCGCCACCGCGAGCGTGTTCACCGACGCGCCACGCCGCTGCACGAGCACGCCGGCTATCAGCACTGTGCTCATGATTGCCGCGCGCGTCACCGGCGGCGCGAAGCCGGTGATCCCGGCAAATATCCACACCGCCGACACCGCCAGCAGCCCGCGCAACCAGTAAGGCGCGCGTTGCAACGGCACCAGCACCATGGTGACGATAATGCCCGCATGCAGTCCCGACACCGCCAGCACATGCATGATGCCGGTGATGCGGAAATCGTCGAGCACGCCGCTGTCAATATCGCCGCGATCACCCAACAACAGACCTTTCATGATGGCCGCGTGCGTTGCGGCAAACAGATCGACGATGCGCCGCGCCACCTCCTCGCGCACGCTCCAGAGCATGGCCAGCGGCGGCCATGGCGATTGATGTCCGATGCGTCGAACATCGCTGCCCTTGCTCACGGCGAAGGTGCAGGTGATTCCTTCCTGCAGGAGCATGGCGCGGGCGTCGAAACCGAAGGGATTGCGCGCCGGACGCGGACTGCGCAGCTTGCCACGCAATTCCAGCACATCGCCGGGTGCGATGCGGGGCAGCGTGTCGCCCGGATCGAACATGCTCGCGCCGAGATACACACGCACGCGCTCGGCAACGTCGATGGTGTCCGTGGCTGTCGCCAGCCAGGTGCTCCGCAGCACCACACTGCTGCCACCGGGAGTGGCACGCGCCGGGCCTTCCACCGTCCCGCGCATCAGCAGCTTGTCCGCCGTGTCGGCATGACGCAGCAGCACATGCGGCAGTGAATGCAGCGCCAGCGCGGCCAGAAGCATGCCTGCGAGGATGAGCAGCGCGGCAAGTGCGACATCGCGCACAGCGCTGATCTCGCGCCAGCGCATCGATAGCACGGCGCCGAGCAACGCGCTGCCCGATGCGCACAGCGCGGGTAGAAAAAGGACTTCGGCATCCACTGGATAGTGGTACGTTGCGATGATGCCCGCCGACAGCAGCACGAATGCCCGCAACGCCGGATAGCCCAGCGTGGCGCGTAAGGAATGATGCATGACCGATCTCCCTGCGGTCGTGTGAAACAATGCGTCGCCGAAGCGATCAGGAAAGAAACTTACAGATCGCCGGAACGAGATGCGAGAGATTACGGAGTGACCCGACGTCGAAGCTATCCCGCGCTCCAAACAGTACGAGCGGCACCGGATTGCGGGTGTGCGTTTTCACCGACAGTTCTTCCATGTTGCCATGGTCGCTGGTCAACAGCACCAGTGTACGATCGTGCCGCACACCATCATGCACACCGCGCAGCAGGGCATCAACGTCCACCAAGGCGCGCGTGGCGAGTTCCATGCTGCGCTCGTGCCCCGCCTTGTCCGTTGCGAAGTACTCGAATAATGTGAAGGCATGTCGCTCCGCGATGCGGGCGAGCGTGCGTCCCGCTTCGTACGCCGTGCTCACCGGCGCGTCGGGATGGCCGATGGCCGGCCAGCGCTCCGCGGTGATATCGGTGGATACCGCCTCGCCGCGCTTGAGATCGTTGATGTCGCGGAAGCGCAATCCCGCTGTCAGGGCGGCGTACATGCCAGCCACCATGCGCTTGCGCGGACCATTGAGGTAATCGAAGAAGCGTTGCGGAAAGGCGTTTGCCAAGGTGGCAGGCAGGCCCAGGGCGTTCATGCGCGCGAAGATACTTTGCTCGGCCAACACGGGTTTGGTGGTGGAGTACAGGTAGGGGCCGAAATGTCGTCCGATGAGGCGTGCGGTGTTGACGCCGCTGTAGAGCGTGGATTGTCCCGTCCCACTTTGCGGCAGGCCCGCCACTCCGAGACGCGCGTCGAGGGGAAGGCACACGGCTGCATCCGTTTCGATTCGCCGTTGGCGCAATGATGGCAGCGTTCCACCCAGCAATTCGCGGAGAAATGGCGGAGGCGTGTGGAACAGCGGATTGCGCCGTGCATCGCGTGTCCCGATGCCGACGCCGTCGACGAACAGCAGTAATACGCTGCGCGCCGCTTCAGTCCTCACCATGCTCCCCGTATTCGCGTTTGCTTTTCAGCATGACGGTCACCGGCCCGGCGTTGACCAACTCCACGTCCATCATCGCCGCAAACACCCCGGTGCCCACACGATGCTCGCCCAACAGGGCACGCAATTCGCCGACGTACAGCTCATAGAGGCGTTCGGCCAGGGCGGGCTCGGCCGCATGCCCGTAGCTGGGACGATTACCTTTGCGCGTATCCGCATGCAGGGTGAATTGGGATACGACGAGTATGGATCCGGCGATGTCCTCGACGCTCAGATTCATTTTTCCCTCGGCGTCGTTGAAGATGCGCAGACGCACCGTGCGCGCGGCGAGATAGCGCGCGTCCTCTTCCTCGTCGCCATGCCGCACGCCGAGCAGCACCAGCAGCCCCGGGCCGATGCTGCCGGTGATGTGGCCGTCGACGGTGACGGAGGCACGGGAAACGCGTTGTATGAGCAATCTCATCGGAGCAGCATTCTCTGAAACGTGGGAATCAACGGCGTGCGGCGCGGGTGGAGTTCCGTCGCTGCATGCAATGCGAGCGGCGCCGCAAGGTCATGAAAACATTTTCCGTTTAATGCGATCCATTTCATCCACTATGCGCAGCAGCAGTTCATTGCCTTCCTCGCGCGCCATGGGGTAGTAGTGCAATTCTGTTTCTTCCACATAGCGGAAAGGATTGCGCTTGACGCCGAATTCCAGGCAGCGGTAGTTGTCGAGGCGTTCGGCGAACTTGACAATCTTGCAGTCGATGCTACTTCCACGCAGACGATCGAGATACAGTGCATCCTCCAACTCGCGCGCCGTGCCGAGCAGGCGGATGTTTTTCGTCAACACCTCCACGATGTAGGAAATGTAGGCGTTGAAATTGTACTTGATCACATCGGCAGTGATGATGTCCGAATCCTCCAACACATCGTGCAGCAGCGCCGCCGATATCACATCGGCCTGCACGTAGTCCAGCTCACGGATGAGAATGCGCGCCACACGGGAGATATGCCAGAAATACGGCGTGCTGTCGTTGCGCACCTGAAAGTCGTGCACATTGCTCGCCATTTCGAAGGCGCCGAGCACGGTGGTCATGCCCACCGGATCCACCAGCGTTCCGATGTCGGCGATGAGTTCCTCGCGCGTGTACAACGTTTGATTGTAGATGGGAATCGGAGTCTGCATGTGGAATGACAGGTAAAAAAAAGGGACATCGCAGTGCGATGCCCCTTTGAAGATTCGAACGATCAGTTTTTCTTGAAACGGGCGAAGGTGTCCTCGATGGTCATCTTTTCACCCGAGATGGTGATGCGCCGCCAGTCGTCGGGGAACGCTTCCGATCCCTCCCAGGTGCCCTGGCCGCCGCTGTTGGAGAACTTGTAGAGCAGGTCGCCCTCGTCGATTTCCACAACAATGGTCCAGATATTGTCGCCGTAGGTGCGGTCGCCATTCTCGCCGTTGTCCCACATGCGGATGGTGTTCGGCTCGAGATTCGCGAGTTCCTTGCGATTGCCCGCAACGAACACTGAGGTGATGGCTTCGCGGTCCACAAGGCGGCAGAGGAAGGTCACTTCCGTGCGCTTGCGCGGGGCGCTCCATTCCGGCGAGAAATCGGCCGGATTGACGAAGGAGGCCATGGCGGGCGCCTGCACACCACCGATGCGCGCGGCATTGGACAGCATGCTCTGGAACCCGGCCTCGAAGGGCTTCGGATTCAGGCGCAGCAGCGACTTGCGATTGAACGATTCCATCCAACTCGGACTGGTCGCGCCGTAGAGGAAGTTGAAGGGATGCGCGGAGAAGTTGTCGAGGTACTCCTCGCCGGTGAGCGGTGTGGCCGAAGCGAGCGCAGCGCGGGTGGCACGGAGCTGCTCCCAGGCGGCGTTCATTTCGTCGCTGCCGATCCACATGTTGAGCTTGCCCTCGAAACGCGATCCCGTGGCGAGCCGACTGATGCTCTCGAAGTCGGCGGTTTTGTGCGCCGGAATACCGCGGAGGCGGTTGCCATGAATGTACTCGGACATGGTGACGGACACCACACTCCGGTCTTCGAACATCTTGTTCAGCTTGCGGTAAATGCCGTTGATGATGCCCTTGCCGTCGATGTCGCGTTCGTAGTGCATCCAGGCGTCGTCGCCATCGATCACGACTGTCACGAGCGCGTCCTTCTTGTCCATGTTCGGCGCCATGGACAGCACGTTGCGGATGAAGTCATCCGCGGAGTTCTCGGCGTAGTAGTGGCGGTACATCCAGTTGATGCGGTTGCCGAGCGTGCTGTTGGAAAAGCTGCCGTACATCGTTTTGCCATCCACCGTCACCGCGTAGGGGATGGTGCTGGGCAGGTTGCGCGGCTCGGAATTTTTCAGGACTTGCTCGTCCGAAGTGAACCACTCAAAGCCATTGTCCTTGAGCAGGGGAATGACTTCGGCGGACATCGCGCCATAAGGCGGCACGTAGCCCGTGGGCGTGATGCCCATGTAGCGCTTGTAGGCCGCAAGCGACATCTTCAGCTGCGCATCGGCGTCCGCCGGATAGGCGTAGCTGCTCGGCAGGGTGATGTCGGGATCGGCGTTTTTGGCGGCGTCGGAATTGATCAACAGCGGCAGCACGGCGTCGGCATAGGAGGTCGCCGCCATTTCGAGCTGTCCGATCATGGTCGCCGCGTTGTAGCGCGTTTTCTCGAAGGCCGGCAGAATGGAGGCCATGATGTACCAGGCCGATGCCACGACGCGTTCGCAGTCCTCTTCGGTGACGGCGCGCTTGAGGTAGTACTTGCCGTCGCTGCGGAAGGACACGAGGTCGCGCAGATCGAGCGAGCGGTAGATGCGCGTTCCCGTCTGGATCAGGGGCACGCGGCGCTCGTAAAACTCGGTGTCGAAATTGGCGAAAATGGAGAAGAACTTGAGCAGACGCAGTTCATCCACGCTGTAATTGGGATTGCCGTTGGACATGCGCCATTTTTCGTACAGCTCGAACAGTTCCGGGAAGCGGTGCAGACGCACCGGACTCATGGTGAAGGTGTTCCACTCGTTCTTGTACAGGAAGGCCTTGTCCTGTTCGGTCAGGCGCTCGGCGGGCGTGAGGCAGATGTCGATCCACGGATCGGTTTTGCCTTTCATCGCCGCGAGGAAACGCGCACCTTCGATTTCCGCATGCTTGGGATTATTCGCGCGGTACTTCTTGATGAACGGCTCCATGCGCTTGACGTAAATCTCCTGAATCTGCCAGAGCAGCGTCGGGGACAGCACGGCGGTGGCGTGCACGTTGGGATAGCGCTGGATCACATCCGCCAACTCGAAGAAATCGCGGCACGCGTGCTGACGCACGAACGGCGCGTCGATGCGATCGGTGGCCGGATTGTAATACAGCGGCACATGATGCTTGAAGACGATGTTGAGATACACCGTGCCGCCAACTTTCTGATAGTCGTCGTTGAGCGAAAGCCGCACCGGGTAGCCCTGGGTGAGCAGCTTGCGGTCGCTGCTGAGCGACACGAGCGAATTGAGACGCTTTCCATCGAGGGACTCGAAGGTCAGGGGATTCGCGGGATCGATTTCGATGCGTGTACGATCAACCGAATACGCGTACTGATACGAACCGGGAAGGAGGTCCACCGTGACTGTCCACTCGCCTCCCGCTCCCTTGGTCATCGGGTGCGAGGCAATCGACCAGCCGTTGAAATCACCGACAAGCGACACTGCGGACGCTTCCGCATTCTTGTACGTGAATGTGATGCCATTGGAACTGGACGAGGGTTGAGCGCTGACGAGGGCGGGAAAAAGCAGGATAGTCAGCAGCAGAGGAAAGGAACTGCGTCTCATAACACTCCGCGAAACTATGGTAGTGAGATCGATGTCTATTAACCGGGATTGCATCGATGGTGTGCCATCAATGTCAATCAAACTACTTGATTATCGCTTGAAATGCAACCAAAACAATGACCTTCGTGCCCTGTTCGCGCCTCGCTGTCGCCTTGTTTCCTCGGCGCGACACCGTGCCATGGGTGAGGGACGCCGTTCTGCCGTTCTCGCGAAAAAACTTCTGCGTATATTGCGCACCTGTACCCTTTGTTCCACCATCCGCCCCGTGCCGTCGCAAGCGCTTGCCGCGCGGCTCCATACGGCGGTGGATTTGCAGAATCATGCTTCATGCCGATCAGTGAACAGGTCCGGGATATTGTTTCCCTCCTGACAACCTACAGCCGTGGGACGCTGCGCGATCCCGACATGCTCGCCGAGCTTCTCCAGCACGCCCAGGATCACGAGGCGTTCGTCGCGTTGGGCCAGTTGAGTTTTCGCGGAAAGCACCTTGCGCGCGTGCGGGATACACTCGGTCGCCAGGTCCCGGGTTCCGATTTGCACGAGCGCCTGCTCGCCGAGTTCTCCACCGTGCTGCAAGAATTCCGACAGCAGCTGGCGGATTTCACCGGCAACGCGCACGACGACCTGACCACGCGTATCGACCGCCACTACCTCGCGGTCAACGAACAGGCGCTACAGCATTTGCTCACCCTGGCGCACGACCTCGAATGGTTGAAAAACATGGAATTGGACATGGCGCAGGACGGGCAGTGATCGCTCTGCCCGCGCGCGTCGTGGAAGTGCTGCGGCGACGCGATCTGTTGCGGCCGGGTGCCACCTTCGTGCTCGCGTGCAGCGGGGGACGCGACTCCATGGTGCTGGCCCATGTCATGCTTCAGCTCGCCAGGCAATGGAAGCTCGCCATCCATCTCACCTACGTGCATCACGGTCTTCGGCCCGAAGCCGACGACGAATCCGCGTTCGTGCGCATGCATGCCGAAACGTGGGACATGCCATTCCATGAATTGCGCATCGACCTCTCCGCCGCCAGGAAGCGCGAAGGCGGCTCGTTGCAGGACCTGGCCCGCCGACTGCGCTATGACGCGCTTGAAGAGCTGCGCGCCACGCTCGAGGCCGACGCCGTACTTACCGCTCATCATGCCGACGATCACACCGAGACAATCCTGGCGCATCTCCTGCGCGGAGCCGGGGTGCGCGGCATGATTGGCATACGCGAGCGTCGCGGCCACATCGTGCGGCCGCTGCTGCGCGTGGACGGAAGCATGGTGCAGGAATGGGCCGAAGAGCAGGGAGTGCAGTGGATGCACGACCGCTCCAACGACAGCGACGCCTACCGCCGCAACGCCCTGCGTCACCATGTGCTTCCGGCACTGCGCTCACTGTATCCTGGTGTCAATGCGGTGCTGGCCGACACGGGGCGTGTGTTCGCCGCCCTGGACGAGTATATCGCGAGTGATGTCGAGCGACTCGCGCAGACGATACGGCACGACGCGGACGGGGAATCCCTTGTTCTTCCTCCATTGAAAGGGTATTTTGATTTTGAGCGCATGCTGTTGTTGCGCGTTGCTCTCGAGACCCTGCGTGGCAGCGAGGCCTCGTTTGATGACATCGATCAACTCCTTCGACTGCTCGACGCGCCATCGGGGAAAATGCACCATTTCACCGATGGCATCACAGCCGTTCGGGAAGGTGAATTTCTTGTGTTGAGTCCGCGGCAAGAAGCTCTCCCGGAAGTCGCGCTGCGCTGCGGCGACACGTTGCGCTATGCACGGCATGTGTTCGCGTCCACTGTGCTGGAACGGTGTCCAGTGGAGTTCGAGCCAACGGCTTCGGTGGAGGTGATCGATGTGCAACGCTGTGGCATGGAGTGGCGACTGCGAGCGTGGCGCGACGACGATGTGATGCATCCCCTGGGCCACGAGCATCCCCGGCGAGTCAAGGATGTGTTGAGCAGTCAGGGTCTGGGCAGGCGTCGCGCGGTGCGCGTACCCGTGCTGGAAGGTCCGCACGGCATCATCTGGTTGTGCGGCGTGCGCCTCGATCAACGCGCGGCATTGACGCCCGCGAGCAGCATCACGGCTCGCATTTCATTCACCGATAACGAGTGTTCATGATTTCGCCGCAGAGTATTCCCGACACAGTCACCATACGGGGCGACGTCTTCGTGCCGTATATCAGCGCGGAGCGTCTGCACGAGCGCATCGCCGCATTGGCCGACAGCATCAGTACCGAGTATGAGGGACGTTCGCCGGTGTTTGTGTGCGTTCTCAATGGCGCGTTCATGTTTTTCGCCGATCTCGTCCGGCAGGTGCGCATCGATTGCGAGGTGGATTTCATCAAACTCTCGAGCTATGGCGAAACCAAGATATCCAGCGGGCGCGTGCGTCTTGACAAGGATATGAATTGCGAAATCGCCGGGCGGCACGTATTGCTGGTCGAGGACATTGTCGACACGGGCTATTCGATCGACTATATGAAGAAGCTGATCGCCGCGAAGAACCCCGCGTCCATGAAAATTGTTACATTGCTGCACAAGCCGGCGAGCACAAAGATCGAACACGAATTGCACTACGTCGGCTTCGAGATTCCGCCGCGCTTCGTCGTGGGATACGGGTTGGATTATGCGCAACAGGCGCGCAATCTGCCCGCCATTTACATACTCGACGGCGACGACACACACGATTAAAACAGCACACAGCGAAATACATGCGAAATCAACTCCCGAACACCTGGTACATGGCATCGAACGACGACAAGGATCAGCGCCCTCCGCAGCGCCGCGATTCCGGTAAAAATCCGGAAGAGAACAATTGGACGCGTTACTCGAAGGTGATTCTCACCTGGTTGCTGGTCATTCTGGTGGCCTTCGTAGCCATGACCTTCCTCAACTCCCGTCCCGAACCGCCCGCAATCACCTATTCGCAGTACGAGCGCCTGCTCGCCGGCGAGGTGAAGAATCTGGACGAATCCGTTGTCACCATCGTCAAGGCCACGGTGTACAAATCGAACCTGAACGACTACGTGATGGAGGGCTCGCTCAATCAAATCGTGCCGTTGCGCACGCGCGAGGGCAAGACGGTGGATTCCAAAGCGTTCAGCGTGAATCTCGGCGCCGTCGATTCGCAGATGCAGAAAACCTGGATCGAAAAGGGCATCGATGTCACCTTCGAAGAACGCGATTCCGCATGGACGAACGCGCTGATCAACATTCTGCCGTGGATTTTCCTCATCGGTGTATGGCTGTTTTTCATGCGGCGCATGCAGGCCGGCGCGGCGGGTGGACCCAAGGGTCTGTTTTCCTTTGGAAAATCCCGCGCGCGGATGATCAACGAAAATTCCGTGCGCATCAATTTCTCGGACGTCGCCGGTGCGGACGAAGCGAAATACGAGCTGCAGGAAGTGATCGAATTTCTCAAGGAGCCGGGGAAATTCCAGCGTCTGGGTGGAAAAATTCCGCGCGGTGTGCTGCTGCTTGGTCCTCCGGGAACCGGTAAAACCCTGCTCGCTCGTGCTGTGGCCGGCGAGGCGGGCGTGCCGTTTTTCTCCATCTCCGGCGCGGAATTTGTCGAAATGTTCGTCGGCGTCGGCGCCAGCCGCGTGCGCGATCTCTTCGACAACGCCAAGAAGAACTCGCCCTGCATCGTGTTCATCGACGAAATCGATGCCGTGGGTCGTCAGCGTGGCGCAGGCCTCGGTGGTGGGCACGACGAGCGCGAGCAGACGCTCAATCAATTGCTCGTGGAAATGGATGGTTTCGAGCAGGGCAGCACGGTGATCATCATCGCCGCCACCAACCGCCCCGACGTGCTCGACCCCGCCTTGCTGCGTCCCGGCCGCTTTGATCGGCAGATCGTCGTGGATCGCCCCGATGTCAAGGGCCGCATGGGCATTCTCAAAGTACACACGCGCAATATCCCTCTCGATCCCGATGTGGATTTGGAAACCCTCGCCAAGGGAACCCCGGGCCTGGCCGGCGCCGAACTCGCGAATCTCGTGAACGAGGCCGCGCTGTACGCCGCGCGCCGCAACATGAAAACCGTGTCGATGCACGACTTCGAGCAGGCCAAGGACAAAGTGATGATGGGCATGGAGCGCAAGAGTCTCATCATTTCGGAGGCCGAGAAACGCATGACGGCTTATCACGAAGCAGGCCATGTGCTTGTGGCGAAGATGATTCCCGAAGCCGATCCGGTACACAAGGTCACCATCATTCCCCGCGGACGCGCCCTGGGTGTGACCACGTATTTGCCGATAGACGAGAAGCACACCTACTCCAAGCCCTACCTCGAAGCCATGATCGCCTATGCCATGGGTGGACGGGCCGCGGAGTTGATCATTTTCAACCAGCTCACCACGGGCGCGGGCAACGATATCGAACGCGCGACCTCTCTTGCCCGGAAGATGGTGTGTGAATGGGGCATGAGTCAGCTTGGACCGCTGACCTTCGGCAGCAAGCAGGAGGAGATTTTCCTCGGCCGTGAAATCGCCCAGCACCGCGATTACAGCGAACAAACCGCTGTGGCCATTGATGAAGCGGTCAAGGAAATCGTCACAGGCGGCATGAAGCGCGCGGAAGCTATTCTGCATGCGCATCGCGAAATCCTGGATCGCCTCGCCGAGGGCTTGCTCGAGCGCGAAATTCTCGACAGCGAGGAAATCGACCTGCTCATCCGCGGAGAGGAATTGCCCCCGCGGAAAATCACGAGCGACGGCAACGATTCGGTGAAAAAGCAAGGCGAGGACATGTTGAAAATCGACCAGGAGCGCGCGGAAAAAATCCGCAAGGCCGTCGAGGAAATGCAGAAGCACGACGCACGCGCGAAACAGGACGCGTCGCAAGGCGATGGTAGCGCATGACGCAACACCCGGGCGCAACGCGCCCTTCGGCGGGCGAGGCGGTTTCGTTCAAGTCCGAACTGCTGCGCAAGGGCATTCACCTCATGTCCATCTCCATTCCGGTGGTGTACACCTTCATCACGCGGGATCAGGCCCTGCTTATGCTCATTCCGCTCACCGCGGTGTTTCTGGTGGCGGATGTGCTGCGGAGTTTTCACGAGCCGACGTTTCGTTTGTACCACACGATCTTCGGGCACATGCTTCGCGAGCACGAAAAGACGTTGGAGAAGAAAACCCTGAACGGTGCCACCTGGGTACTCATCTCCGCCACATTTTGCGTGCTGCTTTTTCCCAAAGTGATTACCGTCACCGCCTTTGCCGTGCTCATCATTTCCGATACCACGGCGGCGCTCGTCGGGCGGCGCTTTGGCACACGCAAATACCGGGGCAAGACGCTGGAAGGTTCCTCGGCCTTCGTCCTCTCCGCCATCCTGGTCATTCTGTTCACCCCGAAGCTCACCGGCACCTTCACCGAGTATCTGATCATGAGCATTTCGGCGGTGGTGGGCGCGGTGGCCGAGGTGTTCTCCTTCGACATCATCGACGATAATTTCGCCATACCCGTGGCCCTCGGCGCGGCCCTGTGGCTGCTCTACGCCGTGGCCTTTCCCGGATTGAACATTTACGCACTGGATGGCTGACATGCGCGCGCACCTTTCGCTTCTCGTCATCGCCTCTCTCATTCTCCTCTCCGCCTGCGACATCGATGGCAAGAACGAAGCCATCGGCGACAGCGACGTTATCACTCTGGTCTGTGACAGCAGCGATTACGACGCATTGCAGGAGGTGATTGAAAACGCCTTCACGAAACCGTTCTTCACTCCGCAGCCCGAGGTGTGGTTCCGCCTCGTGCGACACGACCTGGGCGACCTGCTGGATGTGAAAAAGGATAGAAACATCGTGATCATCGGCGCGCTCGACGCCGGCAACAGCATGGGCGAATATATGCGCTCGGCGCTCGATGCCGACGTGCAGGCCCTGGTGCGCAAGGGCGAACAGCATGTGTTCGTGCAGCGCGATCTCTGGTACCGGGGGCAGACGGTGATGCATATCGCCGGTGCGACGCTCGACGATGTGCGCAATTACATGACCTCGCATGGTCCCGAGCTGGAGTACTACTTGAAAAGCGCCTGGGACGAACGCGAACGCAAACGTCTGCTGCGCATGCCGCGCGAAGAAGAGATTGAACAGCGTCTCGCGGAGAAGCATGGCTTCGGCATGTGCGTGATCAAGGATTGGTTTGTCGGAAAAGATTCCAGCGCCATCGGCGCCGTGCTGCTGCGCAGGCAGTCGCCCGCCGAAACCGAGCGCTGGGTGTTGGTGCATTATGTGGACAATGCGAGTCCGGAAATGCTGACCAATGAGGTGGCCTACGCCACACGCAATCGCCTCACCGAAATGCTGTACCGCACCTACGACGATTCCTCGTGGGTGGTGATCGATTCGGTGAATTATCTGCAATTCGACGAGGTGAATTTCCAGGACCGCTTCGCCATCCGCATGAAGGGATTGTGGCGGATGAACGATTTTTCCATGGGTGGTCCCTTCGTGGGCTATCTGTTCTACGACGAGCAACAGCGCCGTCTGTATTTCATCGATGGTTCGGCCTTCGCGCCGAAGTATGAAAAGAAAAAGCTGATACAGGATCTGGATGTGATGCTCTCGACGTTCAAGGCGCTGCCCCGCAACGAGAAAACGCCCTCCTGATGCGCGAGGCCGGCGGGCATCGTAGGAAGCTGCTGTTCTGGGCCGCGAAAATTCTCGCGGCCGCTCTGTTGCTCACCGTGTTACTGCGCCATCTCGACGCGCGACACCTGCTCGAGGCGGCTTCGCGCGCCAATGCCCCGCTGCTGCTGGCGGCGGTGTTGTTGCTGCTTCCCAATCTTGCCACACAATACGCGAAATGGGCCTTGCTCCTGCGCCGGGTGCGTCCAGACGCCTCTTCGCGCGAGGTGCGGAATTCCTTGCTGCTTGGATTTTCCCTCGGTTTGGCCACGCCCGCCCGTGTGGGCGAATTCGGTGGAAGGGCCGCAGCGCTGCACCGCGACGACGCGCCACAGCTCATGGGACTCACGGCGGTGGACAAATTTCTGACGATGATTGTCACGCTCGTCGTGGGTATTGCCGGCACGGCGCTGTTTGCCGCACGCTATCCCTTCGTCGACGCCGTGGCCTTGATCGTGGCGGCGCTGCTGGCCGCAGCAGTGCTGACCGCGGCGGTGCTGCTCGTGCTGCGCGCTCGCGCCGCAAGCGATTCCGCGCGTCTGCTCCCGCGCCTGCTGCGCGGGGTGGCGGAAGGAATGCGCAGTGTGGACGCGACGACACTGCGCCGGGCGCTGCTGTTGTCGGTACTTTTCTATCTCACCTTCTCCGTGCAATTTCTCCTGCTGCTGTGCGCGTTCGGTCCTTGCGATCTGCCGGGCACCGTGGCAGGGATCACGGTGGTGATGCTGGTCAAAACGGTGATTCCTCCGGTCACATTGGGCGAACTGGGTGTGCGCGAAGGAGCGTCGGTCCTGGTGTTCGGACTGGCAGGCATGTCCACCGCCATGGCCTTCAATGCATCGCTGCTGCTCTTCGTTATCAATCTGCTGCTCCCCGCGTTACTCGGTGTCCCCTTGCTGTTGCGCTTGCGAAAGAGGGGACTCGCGTGATCGCGTTCGCATGGCTGTCGATGCTCATGCTGCTCACCGCCGTGTACGCGCTATTCACCGCGCGCATGCGCGCCGGGCTGCGCCTGCTCCGCGCCGATGCCTTGGTCGAGCGTGACGTGCTGCCGGACGAGGCGCTACCTTCGGTGACCGTGGTGGTGCCGATGCGCAACGAACGCGACAATCTGCCGCGGCTGCTTGCCTCGCTGCGCGCTCAAGCTTATCCCGCGTCGCGGTTGGAGGTGCTTTTCGTGGACGACCATTCGGACGATGGGAGTGCCGAACTATTGGAAACCCTCCTGATGCATGAACACGCCGAACGGGTCTTACGCATGCCCGCGGGTAGTCAAGGCAAGAAGGCCGCTATCGCGCTCGCAATCGGCTGTGCACGCGGCGAGGTGATCGTGAGCACCGATGCGGACTGCGTCCACGCGCTAGGGTGGCTTGGCGCCATGGCGCGGCCTTTTGTGCGTGGCGTCGACGTCGTGGCGGGTCCGGTGGTGCTGGATGGGGATGGAGGAATGTTCGGCCGCATGCAGGCGCTGGAGTTTCTGGGCCTCGTGGGTGTCGGTGCCGGGTTCTTCGGCATCGGCTATCCGCGCATGTGCAACGGGGCGAATCTGGCGTACAGCGCCGCGCGCTTCCACGAGGCGGGGGGCTACGCCGACAACCAGGACGTACACAGCGGCGACGACGAATTTCTGCTGCGCACCATCGTGTACCGCCTCGGCGGCGTGGCGCATTTTGTCACCGATGAGGCATCGATTGTACGTACGGCCGCACAGCGCGGCGTGCTTGCATTTCTACGTCAGCGGGTGCGGTGGGTATCGAAAAGCCGTTACAACGAGGACGGGCGCTTCGTGTCCTTTCTCGTGCTGTTGTTCGTCTACTTCGTAGGCCTGCTGGGCCTGCCGTTCATTGCGCTAAGCGGGCCGATCGCGGCGGGTGTTGCCGTGCTGCTCTGGACGGTGAAAATGGTATTGGATGGATTGGTCCTGTTTCCTGCCGCGCGGTTGTTCAGGCAGCCGA
>JAMIQH010000331.1:0-4309 GCA_035914695.1 Bacteroidota bacterium
CATCCCGCAAATCCGTGATTGTTCGGTTTGGCATGTGCTGCCGGGTTCCAATCGCCGTTATGAGCGTTGGCGCGAACAACGTGCGCATTTGCCTGCTTTGATCTCCACGGACAGTTCCGGGGCAACAAAAATCGGCGACATCACGATGATGCCGCCGAGACGGGAAACGGGGAATCGGCCGAAACCGAGAACTCACACCAAGTCGTTCAGCACCGAGTGGAGCAACGCGTTTTGCTGTTCGAACGACCGATGGATTTCCTCCGCGTGGGTCATGTAGGTCACGAGCCAGACGATGAATATGCAGACGATGAGAATGATGAGCGCGATAAAAACACGGAATAACATATCCAGCTGTCGCTGTCGTCGTTGAATCTCTTCCACTGTGATCATAGGTCTCATCTGGAAAAATTAAGCCGGGATGCGACTTTCCTCTGCCACATCTACTCTCACCAGCTGGTCGCATCCCGGTGAATGTGCGAATCTCTATAAAGGATTAGCACAAGAAGTCCGGTTTGCTGAAAAATTTCGAGCCGTTTTGAAAATTTTTTTTCACCGAAGCACCAACATACGACGACCGCCGACACGGCCGGCCGTTTCCGCGCGGAGGAAGTACATGCCAGGACTGAGCTCCGGCAGCGCCAGCCGCAGCGATTGCCTGTCCGCAGCCAGTCTGCCACGCCATACCTCGCCAAGCGGTCGGCCCAGCACGTCGAACAGCGTGCAACGCAGTTCCTCGCCCGCCAGACCCCCGACATTCGCGTACACCGCACCGCTCCCCGCCACAACGGGATGTGGATGCACATCCACCAGCGGAGACACGGCAGCAGGCAGCGGGGCGGCAGCAATGCCGGCGGGATTCACGCGCGTCATCAATGTGTCCCAAAGCTGCCTGGCCCGGGGAATGGAGGCAATAATCTCCTCGCTGCTCTCCCCGGCGATAAACACGAAACCGAGAATCACGGTGTCGCCCGGTGCCAGGTCGCCCAGGGATTGCGCCAGCACGTACGACACATCGGTGATCTGCGACACGGGCTGCACTACGCCGGTGGAAAGGGATTTCCATTTCTCGGCCTTGCTGTAGCCGTTGTAAATCCCGATGCGCAGCGTGTCGTCGCTGTCGCGGTTGTTGATGCCCCAGTATTTGATCGGAAAGGATCGCTCAAGGGGAAGCACTCCGACACGCGTGCGCGTTCGTGGACTCCCCGTCGTATCGAAGGCCAACGCCAATCCTTCACGCTCGTCGAATATCGCAATATCCGTTTGCGAATTGGGACCGATGTCCCAATCGAAAAACAGCCCCGCATGCGCCTGTTCCTGCACATTTGTGCCGGTATTCGCGATGCGATAGCGCAGAAACACCATATTGCGCGCCCCGTCCCTGGTGAATGCGAAACTCTCCTGATCCACGCTTACCTGCAATCGGTACGAGAGCGGAGCCGCCAGATCCTCGAACAGCACACGGCCCTCCTGCTCGGCCACGCGGCCCGGACTGCGCATGCTGATCAATGATTCGCTGGCGAAGTCCTCCAACTGCTGCGTGCCGGAGCTACGCGCCACATCCACCGTCAACGGCGTCATGTTCACAATGGCTCCAAGCATGAGGGCACCTTCGAACAGGATGTTTTCCTCGCCCTTGTAGCGGAAGCCCGAACCCATCACCCCGCTCATGTCGTCGAAACCGACGTTCCCGTCGCTGGTCAATGTCATCACCACATCGTTCACATCGTGGTCGCGGTAACTCGGCTGCTGGATGAAAAACACACCGCCATTGTCGCGATACTCGCCGTCCTCGATATCGTAACGCAAATCCACCTGCGAATTCGGCACGAATTCACTCGTCAAGGCGATCACGAAGGGGTCGGACTCATTCCCCGCTTCGCCGTTGGTGGGAATCAACCCGGCAAGAAATTCGCCCTTTTCCACCGTCGCATTGCCACCGCTCACACTCAATGTCATGCGCGCCGATGTGGTGGGCGCGAGGTAGTTCTTCCATCGCATGGCAATGGTCAGGCGCTCGCCCTGCTCGGCGATGCCGTTGTTGTTGCCGTACAACGAATCGCTCCACGACCAGGTCAGCAGACGCACACCCGGCGATTGCTCCGTCAGCGCCCGGAAGGCATTGACCCGTCCCCTGCCGATTTTCCCGTGATAGCGCTTGTTCTGTAGCGTATCGATGGGATCGGAAGTGACGCGGATTTGCTCGAACACCTGCTCGGCGGTGAATTGCGGAAACACACTTTTCACCAGGGCGGCCAGCCCCGCCACCAGCGGCGAGGCCATGGAGGTCCCTGAAAAGGCCTGATACGCCTGATCCGAACTGCTCACACTGCTGAGAATGTCCGTGCCGGGAGCGGACACATCCACCCAGGGTCCGTGCGTGGACGATCCGGCAATTGCGTCGCCGGGTCCGACATTGGCCACGCACAGCACATTCGGATACGCGCCGGGCGTATGTACGCGCTCGTCGCCCGAATTGCCCGCCGCCGCCACCACCACCGCGCCTTTGGCCACGGCATAGGCGATGCGCTCCTGCTGACTCAGCATATAGCCGCCCCCGCCCCAACTGCAGTTGATCACGTCCGCGCCATTGTCAGCCGCGTAGACAATCCCGTCGTATCCCCGCAATATGGAAGGTGTATACACGTCCGGTGCGCATTTGATGGGCATGATGCGGCAATTGAATGCGAGCCCGGCAATACCCTTGGCATTGTCGCCCCTCGCCGCGGCGATACCGGCCACATGCGTGCCGTGCGGATTGCCCGTGCCCGTGGGATTCGGATCGCTGTCGTAATACGTGCCGCTGACGAGCGCGCTCGGCCCGACAAAATCAATGCCGATGATGTCGTCGATATACCCGTTGGCGTCGTTGTCAACGCTGTCGAGGTCGGCAGTCGTGAACACTCCGTCACCGTCGATGTCCTCGCCGGGATTCACCCAGAGATTCTCGCGCATGTCCTCATGCGTCCATCGGACTCCACTGTCCACAATGGCGATCACGACATCCCTGCTTCCCGTGCTGATATCCCAGGCCTCCCGCGCCTTCACCGCTTCCAGGGCGTATTGCTGCGCGAGCATGGGATCGTCGGGAGTGTAGAACAACTTCTGCACCAGCTCGGGCTCGGCGTACTCCACTTCGGGCAAAACGCACAGTGCGCGCGCCACCTCCAGCGGCGACGTGCCGTGGTCAAACTCCAGAAGGTACAAGCGCTGCAACGCAATCTCGCTTCCGTCTTTCGCCAGCACGCTGCCCCTACCGGGATAAAGTTGCGTGACCCGCGAAATCCCGTAGCGGCTGTACAACGGCAGCAATGCCGTGATATCGGCGTGGTCGCGCCCGAGAAAGCGCTGTGACTCCGCGGCGAATTTCACAATCACTCTCCCCGGCAACATCTCGATGTCGGCCGGTAGCTGTGCGAGCTGCTTCAATGCCTTCGCTTGTTGTTGCGAAACAGTCTGCCCCGATGTCGTCTGCGTGGCGAAGAGGAGCAGAACACCTGCGAGTAACACTCTGATCATGGCGATGAATCGTATGTGGATGGGGCGATTTCAGCGTACCGCCGAAAAGTACAACGTCATCCCTTAAAAACCCAGCAACAACAAGGGCGATGCACGCACCGCCCTTGTTGCTCGTTTTCGAAAAACTCAGTTCCAGCTGGCCAGCTCCCATTTCTCGCCGTTGAGCTGGAAATTCGTCAGCACCAGATTGAGCAGCGTGCTCTCCTGCCACAGCTGAATGCGTCCCGACGGATCGTCGGAATACCACAGGTGCACAATAATATTCGACTCCGCGCCGAATATCGAGACGGTGTTGATCAGCTTCACGTGCCAGAGCTTGATGGTCTTGCCCTGCACGCTGACCGTTTCCGTACGATCAATGAACTGACCCTTGATTTTCACATTCGCGGAAAACAGTCCGACAGGGATATCGAAACCCCCGGGAGCGGTGATATTCCACTCGCTGCCGGGAGTGGCCGGTACACCGGGAGCGCTGTTACAATACGCCATCACCGACCATTCGGCCTCGGGAAGGGTGGGCATATCCATGGGGAAGCCGCCCTCGATCATGCCTTCGACGAAGCGACGAATGTAGTCGCGCGTGTAGCCGTAAATCTCGAGATTGCCGTTGCCGTCCACGCGTGCGATCACGGTATCCTTCTCACCCGAGGCATCCGTGTCGATCAACCGCCACCAGTCCGTGCGACCGCCGATCGCCGTGCCGTCGCCCTGCTCGACCTTGCTCACAATGCTGCTCTTCGTCGAGAGCACTTTCTCATTGTTTTCGTCGATGTCCCATGTGTCGTAGGTGAAG
>JAMIQH010000332.1:0-30568 GCA_035914695.1 Bacteroidota bacterium
TGAGCAGGTACGCGTGTATCGCGCCGCTCTCCAACAGCTCGCGCGCTTCCGTGTCGTCCCTGCCCACATGCGTCACCGAGCATCCCTGCAGCGCGTCCACCGAACGCGTCAGCGCCCGGGAATGCTCGCTGTTGTCCATATCCACCACGGCGATGGGGACATCCACTTCGATTTTGTTCACGTAGATCGCGCCGTACAGCAGCGGGTACGCCAGGGGCGCGATGAACAGCACCAGCGCCAGATTGGGGTCGCGCAACAGTCGGAACAACTCCCGCAGGGCCATGCGCCACAGCGTGACGGCGGATTCACGCAACGCGCTCATACCGCGCTCCCCTCGGTGACTTCTGCCTCTTCGCTGTGGGAAAAGCGCAAACGCAATCGTCGCAGCAACCAACGCTCGCGTGCGCGGAAGCGATCTCCGGGTCGCGTTGCCAGCAACACCGAGCCGCCCCAGAACAACAGGAGGAAAAGGAACAGCGCCGGTATGCCATCCATGGTCGATCGATTGTAGAGGATGAGTGGAAAAAAGCCATCCAGCACATGCGTCAGAGGAATGATTTCGGCGAAGGCCCGTATGCCGTCCGGCATGGCCCAGCGCGGGAAGGTGTAGCCGCTGAAGACGAAGGCCGGCGCGTTGACGATAATCCCGATTTGCGCCGCCGAAACAAGATTGCGGAACACACCCGAAAGCAGCGCGCCCATGCCCATGCACACCAGCACGAACAACAGCGACCGCGCATACAACGCCGGTAGCGCCCGCAGGTTGGGAACACCCGCCAAGGGAAACATCACCACAAACAGCAACACAACGGCGATGGCATTGGCCAGAAACAGCGGTGTGATCCGTGCGAGAAAGAACGCCGCCGTCTCACCGCGCGCCGGCAGCAACAGCCGCGCATCGCGGTCGCGATGCTCACGGAAAAACCAGAGCGCGGAAAAACTCGCCGACATCTGCAAAATCGCCATCATCATGCCCGGCGCGAGATACAGCGCGTAGTCGTACCAGGAATTGCCCACCGCGTGAATTTCCGTGTGTATCGGCAAGGCACGCGCGAGCGCCTGTTCGCTGCCCATGCCGCGCGCCTCGAGGCGACGCACGGTGATGCCGGCCGACACGGTGTACGCGCACATGGCCACCGCGCGGTAGGCGATTTTCGCATGAAGCAATTGCCCGCCATCCACCACCACCGCCACTTGCGAGGCCCCGCCGCGCGCGATGGCGCGCTGGCAGTCCTGCGGGATGTGTATGATGAGCGAAACCCGCCCATGCTCCATGGCCCGCCGCGCTTCCTCTTCATCGGTGGTGACGCGTACGACACGCAAGGCCTGCGTGGCATCGAAGGAGCGCAGCAGCAGGCGCGAAACGCGGCTGTTGTCCTTGTCCACCACGTACACGGGTATATCGTCGATCACTGCGTCGCGCAGCGAGACGGCGATGCATGCCCAGGCGATGAGCGGCAAGAGCAACGCCGCCACAATGGGCAGCGGACGATGCCGCAGCAGCGCGAGTTCGGAAAGCAGAATGCGTCGGAATTTTCTTGCGAAACTCACCGCGCATCACCCCCGAAACGCACACGCACCGTCATGCCGGGACGCAAGCCCGCGATCGGGCGCACCGGACGCAGTGTGACGGTAAAGCTGCGCAACTCGAAGCTGCCCCGCTCGTCCTGTGCGCGCCAGTTGGCGTAATCCGCCATGGCGGCGATGTTGCTCACACGCAAGGTGATGATGTCTCCCAGCGCCGGCACCTCGGCCCGCACGGTGCTTCCGAGAGAGAGGAGGCGCAACTCGGATTCCGGAACGTTCAATTCAATCCAGGTGTCGTCGAGATCGAGTAGCGTGAGCACGGGATATCCCGCGGACACCATTTCCCCCACATCATTGTAGCGTTTGGCGATCACTCCGGCGATGGGCGCGCGGAGCACGCTTTCATCGAGATACGACCGCGCCTCGTCGACAGTGGAATTGGCGCGGGAGAAGTTCCCGTGCGCCATCGCCCGCTCCTCGCGCCGCGCACCGTTGCGGGCCATGTCGCGTTGCGCCGCGGCGGCATCCATGGCGGCCTTGGCAGCGCGATGCTTTTGTTCCACCACATCCAGTTCCTGATCGGAGAGCAAGCCATCCTGATGCAATCCTTTCATCCGGCGCAGGGTGCGCTCTGCCAGATCGAACTGGCTGGCTGCGGCGGTGAAGTTGTTCTCGGCCATGGCGATCTGCTCACGGCGCGTGCCACTCGCCGCCATGTCGAATTGCGCACGTGCGGCGTCCCGCGCACCTTCGGCCTGCGCCACACGTGCGCGCACCTCGCGGTCGGTCAGTTTGAATAATGCGTCGCCTGCCGCCACCTTGTCGCCTTCGCGCACATGAATCCACTCGACGCGCCCGGGAATTTTCGAGGCGATATCGATTTCGCGCACTTCCACCTGTCCTGTGCGCACAATGGAGCTTGCGCCTCGCGGCCAGAGCAGCAGCGCCGCGGTGCCGAGGAGGAGAAAACCCATTCCGAGGATGAACAATCCACGGGTGCTGAACATCTTGCTTCGCATAATGCCTGTTCCGTTGATTCGTTTCGTTGTCTATTCGCCCTGCGCGCCTTCGGACCATGCGCGCACAAAAGCGGGAGCATCGCCCCGCAGGGCATGAAGTGTGAGGAGGGCGACGGCGCGCTCGTACATGGCCCGCGTCCTCCGAAGCATGATGGCCTTCCAGGAAAGCTGCGCGTCGATGAGTTCCAGCGACGTGCCGAGGCCTTCATCGAAACGGCGGGCATTGAGACGGATGTTTTCCTCCGCCTGCGCGCGCGCGGTTTCCAGTGCCGCGTACTGTTCGGCGGCCAGCGCGGCATTCATCAGCGTGGAGCGCACGAGCAGCGAGAGTTTGCGCTCGGATTCGCGCACGCTGGCTTCCACCGCCGCGCTTTCCATGGCAATCTGCTGATGTTCGTTACTCCGACGGAAGCCATCGAACAATGTGAAGCTCGCACCCACGCCCACGGCCCATTTCGGTTCCGCTTTTTCTATCATGTAGTGATCGAAGAGATTCACCATCCCGAAGCCGTACACGGTGGGCAGGTAGTTGCCAAAGGAGACATTCCCCTTCTCGTGCATGGCATTCCGTGCGGACCGCAACTGCAGCAGCGAGGGATTGCCCTGCGCGCACTGCGCCACCCATTCCTCCGCTGCCTGCTGCGATGCCATCAGATACAGTGTATCCGTGAGGACGGGAATGTCGCCCAGTTCCGGGAGCAGCGAGCGCAGTGCTGTTTCGGCCAGGCGCAGTTGTTGCGTCGCATCCAGCACGTCTCGCTGCGCTTCGGCCAAAGCCACATCCGCGCGTTGCTCGTCGTGGCGCGCGATTACGCCGAGTTCGCGCAGCTTCGCGGCGCGGTGCGCATGACCTTCGATGGCGCCGAGAGCCGCCTGGCGTACGGCGAGGTTTTCGCGGGCGAAGAGCACGCCGAGGTAGCGCGTCGCCGTTTCCACCACGGCATCGTTTTCCGCGCCGATGCGGCGCGCCATCGCCATACCTTCCTGCGCTCGCGCCGCGCGAATGCCGGCGAGAATTTTCCCACCCGCAAATATCGGTTGCCGGGCGGTGACCGCTCCCTGCAAGAAACTCCGTTCCTTGAGCACCTCCTGGAAATGCGGCACACCCGCATCCAGCGACGCGGCGGCGCCCGCCCGCACCGCGGCCAGCTCCTGCGCACTCAGGGGACGTCCCTGGGTGAGCACGGATTCGAGATTCGCGAGCGAGGAAACGTTGCCGCTCTGCAGATGAATCATCACCGAGCGGATGGGATCGAGATCGAGCACGAGATCCTTGTCCATGTGCGTGTAGAGCACGTCCACCTGCACTTCGGGCAGCAGACGCCCCCACGCGGCGTTCACGCCGTACGCCGCGGCCTCCTCCTGCGAACGTGCCGCCGCGATGCCATCATGCCGTACGCTCGCCGCTTCGATCGCATCGCGCAAACGCAGCTGCGCCCGCGCGGGCGAGGTGGTCAGCAACGTCAATCCGGTGAACAGGAGCAGAGGCGCGATGAATAATACTGAACGATGGTTCATTTTTGTATCTGCGTATGGTGGTGCGGAACGGAGAAGCACTGGGTTTACGGAAATGTGGAGTTCGGGGGATTACGTCGTCGGCGTTTTGAGAATGCCCTGAATGGCGATGATGCGTATTCCCTGACGAATGCTGTTGAGTGGAAATTCCTTTTGCGAGCGCGCCCAATGCTGCAGGAGCTGGCGCATCCCACCGAAGACGAAGTTGCTGAACACCCGCGCGTCGACATCCTTGCGGAATTGTCCCTTCTTCACGCCGTCGCGGATAACATCTTCCGTGAGTTTGAGAAAATCCTCGTAGTACTTCATGAACTCGGCCGTGCCCTCGCGCACGAGATGGTGCTGTTCATTGACGAATACCAGCGCCAGCGAGGGATTGCGCGAGAACAGCGCGAAGATGCGATCCACCAGCTCCTCGAGCTTCTCCCGCGGCGTGATGTCCGTGCGCGACACCACACCCATGAACTGGTCGCGGATGCGCTGCCAGATTTCGAAAAACAGGTGGTGCAGAATGCTTTCCTTGTTCTTGAAGTAGAGGTACACGCTACCCGTGGCCACCCCCGCCTCTTCGGCGATGCGCGTGATGCGCGCTCCGTGGAAACCATCGCGCGCAAACACCTTGATCGCCGCATTCGCGATGTCCCTGTCCTTATTGCCGCTCTTCGTTCTCATCGTCGATTCAGCTCTGATTAATGAATCATTATTCAAATATAACGCACGGCGTTTTCGCTGTCAAGTCCCCCTTGTGAAAGGCCGCCGACCGTGCGCATTCGCGTGCCGTGGGGCTTGGGACGAGGGGGTGAAAGGAGGAGGAAAATGGGAGCATGGGTGCAACGGTGCAATGGAATCGATATCGGGAGTCAGGTACAAAGCGGTAGCACGGGCGAACACAAGCATCAGGAATGAGACGGTGCTCCCAACACCCCATGACGATTCGGCACCATCGTTGTTGTCCGTGCCAGAACCAACCTTTCGCGTTTTTTCGCGCCTTTCGCGGTCCATAAAACCAGCACCGCGGACACTGCCAGGCAGCATCCGCGGTGCGGAAAGACATCTCCTTTTTCGCGGTGTTATTCCACCACCACCATCGCTTTCGCGGCCACGTGCGTATCGCTGCGCAGCATGTAGTGGTACACACCGGGTTGCAAGCCCTGCACGGGCAGCGCCACACTGTGCGCGCCCGCCGCCACTTCACCCAAATCCTGCTCGCGCAACACGCGGCCGACCATGTCGGTGACGTACAGCCGCATGTGCGTGCTCTCGGGTGTGATGAAGCTGATGGCGGTGCTGCTGTGGCGACCGAGCGAGACGGGATTCGGTGCGTTCTGCCGTACGGTGAAGCCGGGACGATCGATCATCAATCGCTCGGCCGGCATGCAGTAATTCAGCAGTGTGAAGCTGCCGTTCACCAAACCCGCCACACGGGCGTACCCGCCGTTGAAGGCGAAGGATGACAAGGTCAGCTCCGTACTCAAGGCGTCACCCACCAACACGCGACAGCGCAGTATCGCGATGGGTCCGACGCCATCGCCCATGAAGCCGCTGCCCGTGGTGCGCAGTGCTACTGTGGACGTGGCGTAATCCCAGGTGAAATTCGCGGTAAACGCCGACGAAGGCGTGCCAGCCACGGTGAGTTCCACCGGATACAGCATGCTGCGGTTGAAGTTGATCGCTGCGCTCCATCCGGTTACCGAGGCACCGGCCAGCGTTTTATCCACGTACAGCGGAATGTCCACGATCTGATCCACTTCGCCCTGCACCGCGCCCAGCGTCAGTCGCGCGTCGACAATCGGCTGCGGTATCCCCTCGCCGCTCAACTGACCGGCGATGGAGAATGCACAAGGTGAAGGCGACTGCACGCGTACACTGTCACCAACCACACCCACCGCCTGCGGCAGGAACTCCACCGTGATGGTGATTTCCTCGCCCGGAGCGAGCGTGAGCGGAGTGACGCGCGACATGGCGCGAATGGGGAAAGCCGCATTGCCCGACAACACCGAGGCGATATCCACCGCAATGCTGGAAGTATTCCGCAGCCGCAGTGTGCGCGTGCCGCCGGATTGACCCAGCACGGTGGGCGGGAAGGTGGCGCTTTCAATACTCAGCGTCGGTACCACCGCTTCGGCGATCAATACGGTGCGCCGTTCCACCGGCGTGCCAAAGGCCGTGTAGCGTGCGACCACCGTGACGGTGAGCACGCGCGAACGCTGGTCGGGCATGAGTTCGACCGAGAAGTTCTGCGTGCCACCGCTGGAAATCTGCAGCGGCAGACTGGCGGGATCCGGACTCAGCAAGCGGAAGAACGCAGCATCCGGGCCTTCGAGACGCAACTCATCGAGCGTGATGTCCTCGAGATAGCTGCTGCGCGCGGTGAAGGCAAAGCCCCGCGTCTCGCACCATGGCGCGGCGGGCAGCCGCACCGTGTCGGTCTGCGTCAGCGTGCCTTCCTGCGCCGAAGCGCTGAGCTGGAACACGGTCGAGTCCGCACACGGCGAAGTCACTCCGAGCACGAGGCGGCCGTTGAAGCTGCCCGGCGCTGGCGCGGTGAAATCCAGCGTCAGCGTGGCGCTCTGTCCAGGATCGAGGCAAATGGGCGGCATGGGGTTCATGGTGTAATTCGGCGGCAAATTCACACTGCTGTAGCAGTAGCGCGTGCTGCCGTTGTTGCGCACGGTCACCGTACGCTGTTCCGTCAGTCCAACCTCGGTCACACCAAACGCCACCGAACCGCCGGCATCCACCACCTGTGTTACACGTCCCGCCTCCAGCGGTACGTCAAACACGGGGAGAACGTTGTCGTCGGTGCGCACTTGCAGTGCGGCCAGCACCGGACCGTCGGCGGGCGCATTGGCCGCGCGATAACGCACGCGGAAAATGCGCGTGCCACCCGCGGCGATGGGCTCGGCGGCGCCCACCGGCGTCAGATTGGTGAATGCCGCCGCACCACTGCCGGTGATGCTGGCCGCGATGATGCTGATGGTACCGCTGCCCGTGTTGGTGAGTGTGTCTTCGAGAATCACCTCACCACACTGCGCATGCGTGCCAAAGGCGAGTAGCGACGGACGTAGCACCAGAGTACCGCGCACGGCGCTCCCACTCAACGAGACGCACAGCGTATCCGGACACGGTGCGCTAATGATCACACACACCGTGGCGGCGAAGCTACCCTCGGCCGTCGGGGAGAACCGAAGACTCATGTTCTCGCTGCCACCCGCCGCGATGCTCGTTGGCGCCGCACCCTGCAAGGTAAAGGGACCGTTGGGCTGTATGGTCACCGATGCGATGGTCGCATCGAAACCGCCCGTATTCTGCAGCGTGATCTGCCGCGTTGTCGTGCCACCCACATTCACCGTCGGGAACAGCACGGGATCCGGCGCCAACACGTAGCCCTGCTCCACGCTCTCCGCATCCAGTGCGATGCTCCACAGCGTGTTGCAGCGGCTGCTGCGCAATTCGATGACATCGCTGTGCACACCGTAGCCCGGACGCAAATAGGTCACATCGAAACTGTAGGACTTGCCCGGCTGAATCGTCTCCGGTCCCGCCATGCTGATGGCGAACGCCGTACCCGTCTGCAACGAGGGCGTTACCGTCTCGGGCAACGTGCCGGTGTTGGTGATGGTCACACGACGCGTGGACGCGCTCTGGCAGTCGGCCAGTCGGCCGAAGGAAATGGCATCCGTCGACACCATAATCGCGGAGGAGTCGCGTGTGGAACGCAACGCCACGGTGAGCAATGGATAAGCCGGATCGTTGCTGCGGATTTGCAGCGTGCCCACCTGTTGCCCGATCGCGCCGGGCAGCGCGCAAATGCGAACGGTACGCTCGCCATTCGCGCCAAGGGTGAATGGCGTGGAAATGGCCGGCGAGATCGCGAAGGTCGATCCGCTCTGGATAATCGTCAAAGCGGACACTTCCACCGCTTCGGGACTTTGATTGCGCAGCACGATGTCCTGACAACTTCCGGTGAAGCTGCACGGATCGAGCACGAAGTCCAGATTGCCTTTATCCGGACTCAGGCCGTCGGTGTCGCCACCGCCGCGCAGATTCATGGCGATGGTGAGATCGCAGGGGATGCCCGAAATGATCACCTGTCCATCGAAAGGTCCGCGCGCATTGGGCGTGAATACCACATCGAAGGTCATCGTCCCACCGGGCTGCAAGGCATGCGGCAAGCTCACCGCGGGCTGCACGGCAAACACACCCGCTTCGCGCGCCACTTGAATATCGGTGATGGTCATCACCTTCGTGCTGGTGTTGCGAATGGTGTAGCTGCGCGTTTCCGGCACGAACAGCCGCGTGAAATACGCGGTGCCGGTGTCGCCTTCGGCGATGAACTCGGATACGGTGCGCTCGGCCGTCACCGCGATATCCGTCAGGCCCGCCTCGAAATCATTGTGCGTGAAACGCAAAATGGCGTTGCTGCGGCCGGCGGTGGGACGGTTGAATTCCACAATCACCGGATAATTGCTCTTCGCGCGCGCGGTGTCGTTGATCTGCGGACGAATGATGCGGAAATGCGAGAAATCCTTGCCGGTGACGGTCGCGCTGTAAAACACCAGCGGACCGTTGCCGAGATTCTTTATCCAAATCGTGTCGCGCAGCGCCTGCGGGCATTCCTGCACACCGAGATCCGCCGCGCTGGGCGCATCGATTTCGGGATTCGGCACGCAGATGGCATTGATTTCCGCGGCGAGCGTGTCGGGACAACGCGAATCCCAGCGCACGATCAGGCGCGTGGTGAGATCCTCGATTTTCACCGGCGAATAACGCAGCGTCACCAGTATGCTCTGGGCGGGCAGCAGCGGCGCGGGAAGCGCGGGCACGCCCGACAGTTGCAGCGACGGATACGCGTGCGCGAGCGAAATGTCGGTGATGCGCGCCGGCGTTGTGCCGGTGTTGGTGATGGTGACCTGCTGCGCGGTGAAGCGGTTCACAAAAATCGGACCGAGACGTATCGGACTCTTCGGTGTGATATCCAGCTTCGTTTCAATCCCGCGTCCGCGGAAGGTGAAATACACCGTGTCCGGGCACAGTCCCGACACCAGGCGGTAGCGGCCTTCGATGGCGCCGGTTTTGAATGGTGTGAAAAATATCGGGTACTTCTTCGTGCTGTCCTGCTGAATGTACACGGCGAAGTCGGGCGAACCGAACATGGGATCGCCGCTCACGTGATCCAGCGTGCCGCCCATGGCGAAAGTGTTGCCAACGTTGCGCAGGGTGATCAGCGAATCGCGGCGCGCGCCTTTGCATACGTCGCCGAAATCGATCACAGTCACCGACGGCTGCACGATCGTGCGCTGTCCCAATCCACTGAGCGTGAGCAGCGTGGTATCGGGACAGCCGGGATTACCGTGGATGATTCTGTACGTGCCCACGCGCATCGCGGTATCTTTCGGCGCGAAGCGGAAGGTGAATATCTCACTGCCGTTCACCACCTTGCCCGGCGCGGGCGTAAGCAGGGCGAAATCATTGTGCCCGCTCACGAATTGTATGCCGAGGAAAGTGGGCGTGCGGTTGCCGATGGAAGCGAACACGGTGGGATAAATCATCGTGTCCTTCAAACAGGTGCCGTAGGAGACCTGCTGATTCTGCACAAAGTCGAGCGCGCCGTAGCGGCGGTTGAGATGCAACGCCACCACCCAGGGATTGTGGTCGGGATCGTTGCTCACCACGTTCATGAGCGCGGTGACGTCGCCAAACACGGTGCGGCCGGGCGTCCATCGCACGCGCACAACCACCGATTTCTTCGGTCGCACGGTGATGGGATAGCCGGGACTCACCACGGACAATTCGGGACTGTTGAAACTGATGCCGCCCGGGCCGATGGTCAGGTCGCCGGAGCCAGCATTGCGTATCACCACATCCGCTTCGATACTCTTCTCGCATTCCGCCGAGCCGAAATTCACATCCGTATCCGTGGTGGAGAGGTCGGGCTTGGGCGGCGAGCCAAAGAAGCGCATGATCCACGACGTGTTGGCTGCGGCATCGCCACCGCAAGCCCAGCCGTTCAGCGGATCCACGAAATCCAGGCCGGTCATCGGCGTCATGGGCGGCGGGATGGTGCCGACGCGGAAGGTGGTCCACGACGAACCGTTGTCGTTGGTCAGCGCCGTGTAATGCTGCCCCGTGCCTATCCAACCGTTGTCGACATCGTGGAAATACACATCGTTGATGCCTTCGATGCCGCCCGGGAGATTGGGCGGCAGCATGGACACGATACGCGAACCACCGCGGATAGACCGAAACGCATAGGGCGCCTTGGTGTACATGTCCTCGCCCACGATGAAGAACTCCGTGGCGGATTTCGCATCAATGCCTTTGTACACATGCGAATACATGCCGGGCGGATTCACCACGTACTGCTGTTGCCAGCTTCCACCGGAAAAAACACCGAACAGTCCATATTCTCCCACCGCGAACAGCGTATTGTCCACATAGGCGCAGGCGAGGAAGGCCCCGCCGTTGTAGCCGAATTGCGGTGCCGATGGCGTCACATCCATCCACAGCGTACCGCCGTTGTTCGTGTGCCAGGTTCCCGTGGCGTGCAATTCGCCGCCGTTCTTGGCCGCCTGCATGCCATCGCCGCCCACAATGTAGCCCCGTCTGTCGTCGAGCAACACCACATCGTGCAGCGTGGGACGCGAGGCGAAATCCGGATTCAGAAACAGCGAATCTTTGCGCCAGGTCAGGCCGGCGTCGCGCGTGCGATAGGCCAGGGCGCTGTCGCCCACAATCACCGCGATGCGGTCGTCCAGAATGTACACAGCCCGCCAGACCGTGTAGTCCGGAAGATCAGGTGTGAAACGCGGAGCCATGCTCTCCATCATATACCAGGTTCCGCCGCCGTCGTTGGTCCACATCACGCCGGAGTAGCCCCGGCCTCCGACAATGTCGGATTGGCCGACGGCGAGGCCCCACGACGTATTGCGCATATCGATGTCGTAGAGCATGGGGAGACCCGTGGGGATGCGCTGGAGGTTCCAGTATCCGGTTTGCGACGTCGCCGTGGACGAAAGTGCAACAACACAGGCGAGAACGAGGAAAGAAAAGGTAGAGCGTGCCATAACCTCTTTCACAGCAGGGGTAGGAATCGTGCAACATGAAATAATAGAGAAATATTCCTCCCCGTTCAAGATGTAGAGGAAAATTGGAGCGCGTTATCCCCTCCACGCGAGCGAGATCCCACGATGAATCGCGCCGTCGGACATCCCTAAACCCTTGCACCACAGTGCATTGGCACAAATGCCCCCACCACCGCGTCGCCACGCTCCTGTGCGAATTTTCCACAGCGCCCGGCATTCCCTGTTTCGCGGGCATCGGGTGGAGAATGCGGTTGAAGCCATTTCAAGAGAGTAGTGAGAGTGGTGAGAGTGAGGAGGAATTGTGACCCTCTGGCTTCGCAATGCCCGTCACTTTTCACAATCCCGATAAATCCGACGAACCGTGCCATGTTGCTGGTGCCGAGCAAAGAGTGAATTGTGCGAGCATCGCCCCACGTCACTCCTCGCCCCGGTAAATCCGCAGCCGCTCCACCACTTCACCATGCACGAGATGCCGCTCGACGATTTCCTCCACATCGTCCACGGTGACGCCGCCGTACCACACGCCTTCGGGATACACGACGATGACCGGACCTTGCTCGCAGGCGTCGAGACAGCCAGCCATGTTCACGCGGCGCGTGGGATGCAGGCCGCGCTTCTGCAATTCGGCGCGAAGCTTCTCGCGAATGGCGGCCGAACCCTTGCCGCCGCAGGAACCACGCGGATGCCCTTCGGGGCGAACATTTTCGCACACAAACAGATGCTGAATGTACCGAGCCATGTCGTTGCTTCCTTCTATGGGCATCAACCCGGCGGCCAGCGCATCGCGCGCCCGCCAAGCAGGTGCAGATGAATGTGGTACACGCTTTGCCCGCCATCGTCTTTGCAATTCATCACCAGGCGGTAGCCATCGGCGAGCCCGAGTTCGCCCGCGAGGCGCCGCGCGGTCAGCAGCATATGGCCCAGCAGCGCCTGATGCCGCCCCTCGAGATCGTCGGGCGTGGCGATGTGCTCCTTGGGTACGATGAGTACGTGCACCGGGGCCTGCGGGGCGATGTCGTGGAAGGCGATGAGGAGGTCGTCCTCGAACACGATGTTCGCGGGAATGTCGCGACGAATGATGCGGGAAAAAATGCTGTCCATGAGCGGAATCTTGGAAAAAATTTCCCGCAACACAAATCCGCCGTCCCGGCGCGAGGCGTTGCGGCCCGCGAGCATCGGTGGGGTGTTCGGCGGATTTTCAGCCCGCCCGCATTTTTCCTATCTTTCGGTTTATTACCCAGGAACGCAGGACTCCATGCATTCACCGTTCATCGAGGCCCTTTCACGGCGCGTGCTCGTCTTCGACGGCGCCACCGGCACCAATCTCCAGCGACAGAATCTCACGGCCGAGGACTTCGGCGGTGCGGCGCTGGAGGGCTGCAACGAACACCTCGTGCTCTCGAAGCCCTCGGCCGTGGAGCTTGTGCATCGCGGCTTCCTCGAAGCCGGTGCCGACATCATCGAGACCAATACCTTCGGCGCAACCAGCGTGGTGCTTGCCGAATACGACATCGCGCATCTGGCCTACGACATCAACCTGGCGGCGGCCCGCATCGCGCGCGCCGCGGCCGATGCCTTTGCCACGCCGGAGCACCCGCGCTTCGTGGCAGGCTCCATCGGTCCCACCACCAAGCTGCCCTCGCTCGGTCATATCGCTTTCGCGGAGTTGCGCGATTCCTACCGCGAGCAAATCGCGGGCCTGATGGACGGCGGCGCGGATGTGCTGTGCATCGAGACCTGTCAGGACATGCTGCAGGTCAAAGCCGCGCTCGCCGCCACGCGCCTCGAATTCGAACGCCTGGGCCGCCAACTTCCGGTCATCGTCTCCGTCACCATCGAAACCATGGGCACCATGCTCATGGGCACCGAAATCGCTTCGGCGCTCACCACCATCGAGGCCTACGACATTGTGACGGTGTTCGGCATGAACTGCGCCACCGGACCGAAGGAAATGGAGGAGAATCTCCGCTACATCAGCCGCAACGCCACGCGCCCCATCTTCGTCATGCCCAACGCGGGCATCCCCGAAAACATCGGCGGCCACACCTGCTACAAGCTCACGCCGGAAGAACTCGAGCAGTATCTCCGTCGCTTCATCGAGGAACTCGGCGTCTCCATCATCGGCGGCTGCTGCGGCACCACGCCCGAGCATATCGCCCGCCTCGCGGCATTGGCGCGGCACGCCACGCCTGCCACGCGCGAGGTGGATCGCACGGCCTCGGTATCGTCGCTGTATTCCTCCGTGCCGCTGCATCTCGATCCACCGCCCCTGCTTATCGGCGAGCGCTGCAATGCGAACGGATCGAAGAAATTCCGCGAGTTGCTGCTGGCCGACCGCTACGACGACATCGTGGCCATGGGCAAGGAGCAGATACGCGAGGGTGCGCATATTCTGGACATCTGCACGGCCTATGTGGGACGCGACGAAGTGCGCGACATGATCGAAGTAGTGCGCCGCTTCAACACGCAGGTCACCTTGCCACTGATGATCGATTCCACCGAAACACCGGTGATCGAGGCCGCCTTGCAGCATTACGCGGGCAAGGCCATCGTCAACTCCATCAATCTCGAGGACGGCGAGGAGCGCGCCTCGGAGGTGCTGGAATTGTGCCGCATGTACGGCGCGGCGGTGGTGGCGCTCACCATCGACGAGGACGGCATGGCAAAAACCGCCGAGCGCAAACTCGCCGTCGCCACACGCATCCGCGAACTCGCCACCGGGCGTTTCGGACTGCGCGACGAGGATCTGATTTTCGATCCGCTCACGTTCACGCTCGGCAGCGGCGACGAGGAATTCCGCCGCTCGGCCATGGAAACCGTGGAAGCCATCCGCCGCATCAAGCAGGTCTTTCCGCGCTGCTTCACAAGCTTGGGCGTGTCCAATGTGTCCTTCGGCCTCGCCCCGCATGCGCGGCATGTGCTCAATTCCGTGTTTCTGCACCATGCCTGCGAGGCCGGGCTCGACATGGCCATCATTCATGCGGGCAAAATCATGCCGTTGTACCGCATCGACGACACCGGCCGGCAGCTCGCCACGGATCTCATTCTCGACAATCGCCGCTTCGAAGCGGCCTCCTGAATATTCATCGATTCCATGACCAAGGATTTGCCACTATGAAATTCGTCACATACGCACATCAGGGCCGCAATCTTCTGGGAGCGCTGGTCGACACGTTCGTGCTCGACCTGCAAGCCGCGCATACCATGCAGCGCTTCGTCAACAAGGACGGCGACGACCTCCTGCCCAACGACATGCTGGCCTTCCTGCAGGCGGGCGACGCCGCCATGGCCACGGCGCGCAAAGTCGAACAGTGGTTCCGCGACGCCGGCATGCCGCTCGAGGTCGAGGGCGAGCGCATCGCGCTGCCAGCCGACGAGGTGCGACTGCTCGCGCCCGTGCCGCGCCCCACATCCATGCGCGACGGCTATGCCTTCCGCCAGCATGTGGAAGCCGCCCGCCGCAATCGCGGCGTGCCGATGATTCCGGAGTTTGACGAAATTCCCATTTTCTATTTCACCAATCACAACGCCGTCACCGGCCCCGGTGCGGTGCAGGTGATGCCTCTGCACTGCGAGCAGCTCGATTTCGAACTCGAAGCCGCCATCGTGATCGGTCGCGAAGGACGCAACATCCCCGCCGCCGAGGCCGACGAGTACATCGCGGGCTACATGGTGATGAACGACTGGAGCGCCCGCGCCCTGCAGATGCACGAGATGAAGCTCAACCTCGGCCCCGCAAAGGGCAAGGATTTCGCCACTTCCATCGGTCCGTGGATGGTGACACGCGACGAACTCGCGCCCTGGCGCATCCCGGGCGAACACGGCGAGCGCTTCGATCTGACCATGACCACCACGATCAACGGCGAGGAAGTGAGTCGCGGCAATCTCAAGGACATGCACTGGACCTTCGCGCAAATCATCGAACGCGCCTCCTACGGTGTGACGCTGTATCCCGGCGATGTGATCGGTTCGGGCACGGTCGGCACCGGTTGCTTCCTCGAACTGAACGGCTCGAAAGTGTACGAGCCCGCCTGGTGGCTCAAGCCCGGCGACGAAGTGGTGTGCGCCATCGAACAACTCGGAGCGCTGGAAAACACGCTCGTCGCGGCGGAGTAGGCATGCGCGGCATCGATCCATCGGAGCATCCCGTCCCCTTCGTGCACCGCGTGCTGCTCAGCGGCGTGGCCCCGCGGCCCATCGCGCTGGTGGCGTCGGCCGATACCGACGGCGTGGTGAATCTCTCGCCGTTCAGTTTTTTCAATGCCTTTGGGGCAAATCCTCCGGTGATCGTGGTATCGCCCGCGTATCGCGGCAAGGATGGAACGAGCAAGCACACCTTTGAAAACATCGTGGCCACGCGCGACTTCACGGTGAGCGCGGTGTCGTACGCGATGGTGGAGCAGATCAACCTCGCCTCGGCCGACTATCCGCGCGGGGTGAACGAGTTTGTCAAAGCGGGCTTCACGCCCTTGCCCCCGGCGCGCATCACCGTGCCGGGCGTGGCCGAATCGCCCTTCGTGATGGAATGCCGCCTGCTCCAGCATATCGATACCGGCGCCAAACCCGCCAGCGGCAATCTGCTTGTGGCCGAAGTGCTGTATGTTCATGTGCGCGAGTCGGCCTACGATGGCGAACGCATCGATCCCCGGCGCCTCGATCTGGTGGCGCGCATGGGCGGCGACTGGTATTGCCGGGCGAATGGCGCGTCCCTGTTCGAACTCCCGAAGCCCGCGCACAACGGCATCGGCTTCGATGCGCTGCCTACGCACATCCGCACCAGCAGCGTTCTGACAGGCAACGATCTCGCGCGGCTGGCGGGCGTGGCCGCACTGCCCGACGACGCCGCGATCCGGCAGCGCTGGCTGCGCGATGTGGAGCGCGTGTTTGTGGAACAACACAGCGCCGACGACTTCGAGGTGGAACTGCGGCTGGGCAATGCCGCCAACGCCTTGTTGACCGTGTTCAAGGATATCCGCGCCAGCCGGATCGATGCCAGCACACGCGCCACGCGCCTCTTGCGCTGCGCGCAGGTGTTTTTGGCCAATGACGACGTTGAACGCGCATGGGAATGCGCCCTGATGGCGGATGCGGGGCAATGGCCCGATCCATCCTGAGACCAGCACATACTTCACAGGAGATACAGCTTCATGGAAAATTCACCCACCCTGCTGCAGGAAGTGTTCACGAAATGGTACGGCGTTCGCCGCGGACTCGTCCGCGAGGTGAACCAGATTCCCACCTCGCGGCTCACCTTCCGTGCCACGCTGGAGTCGCGCAACATTCTGGAGATCGTGCATCACATCCTCGAATACTCCGTCATTACGGTCGAGGAATTGCTGCGCGACGACACGAATTTGCACCGCGCCACCATGGCGCAGCTGGTCAATGTCTACGCGCCGAATATCTCGCGTACCGACACGCTGGAAAAGCTGGTCAATTTACTCGTGGATCAGTACCGCGACGCGGAAATCCGCCTGAAGGAAAAAGGCGACCTGCACATGCTGCAATTCGTCACCCGTCTCGACGGCACGCGCGACACGCGCTTCGCCCTGCTCAACGAGGCCATTCAGCACGAGATGTACCATCGCGGACAGCTCACCGTGTACGCGCGCCTTATCGGCCTCGTCCCGGCCTTGACCCACGACACGCAAAGTGGCCTCGCGGGCAGTTTGCACGTGGGCGAGATGGAATAGCGTCCGCCATTCCCCGGCGGGCTGCCGCGCATCGCCGCGAGCGCTCGTCCTCTCACGCCCGAACAAGGTGCGGAGTGGACTCTTGTTCAGCACACAATCGCTCAAATATCAGAATCAGTGGAGAATACGTTCATGGCACAGAATTTTGACGTGGTGGTTGTCGGCGGCGGGCCCGGCGGCTATGTCGCCGCCATCCGCGCCGCGCAACTCGGTTTCAGCACGGCCTGCGTCGAGGCCAAGCACCTCGGCGGCATCTGCCTCAACTGGGGCTGCATCCCCACCAAATCCCTGCTTCGCAATGCCGAAATCTGGGAGACGCTGCAACATGCCGATGAGTACGGCGTGAGTTTCGACAACCTGTCCTTCGATTTTTCCAAAATCATCGCGCGCAGCCGCGGCATCGCCGACAAAATGTCGAAAGGCGTGGCGTTTCTTTTCAAAAAATACAACGTCACCCACATCCCCGCCTGGGGCAAATTGCTCGGCGGCACCACGGTGGGCCTGTTCGACAAGGATGGCGGCAAAACCGACGAAATTCACGCCAAACACGTGATTCTCGCCACCGGCGCCCGTCCGCGCAGCATTCCCGGCATCACCATCGACAGGAAGCGCATCATTTCCTACTTCGAAGCCATGTCCCTGCCCGAGCGGCCGCAGAGCATGATCGTGCTCGGCGCCGGCGCCATCGGTGTGGAGTTCGCCTATTTCTACAACACGCTCGGCACCAAGGTCACCATCGTGGAAATGCTCGACCATCTCCTGCCTATCGAGGATGAGGAAGTGTCGAAGGAACTCGAGCGCGTGTTCCGCAAGAAAAAAATGACGCTCAAAACCAAAACCCGCGTCGAGGGCATTGAAAGCACCGACAGCGGCGTGAAAGTCACCGTGACGACGGACAAGGGACAGGAAGTGCTCGAAGGCGATGTGGCCTTGATGGCGGTGGGTGTGCAGGGCAATGTCGAAAACATCGGCCTGGAGGAAGCGGGGGTAGCGCTCGATCGCGGCTACATCAAGGTGGACGAATACTACCGCACCAACGTGCCCGGCGTGTACGCCATCGGCGATGTGGTCGGACCGCCCTGGCTGGCGCACGTGGCCTCGGCCGAGGGCATCACCTGCGTGGAAGCCATCGCCGGACATCATCCCCAGCCCATAAACTACGAAAACATCCCCGGCTGCACCTATTGCCAGCCGCAAGTGGCCAGCGTGGGTATGACCGAGAAAAAGGCGCGTGAACTGGGCTATGAGGTCAAGATCGGGAAATTCCCTTTCACCGCTTCGGGTAAAGCCGTGGCGGCGGGACATGCGGAGGGTTTTGTGAAAATGATTTTCGATGCGAAATACGGCGAGCTGCTCGGCACGCATATCATCGGCGCCGAAGCCACGGAACTCATCGCCGAGGCGACGCTGGGACGCACCTTCGAAACCACCGAGAAGGAGCTCATCAAAACCGTGCACGCCCATCCCACCATGTCCGAAGCGCTGATGGAAGCCGCCGCGGTGGCCTACGGCGAATCGGTCAATTTCTGATTCCCTCAACCTCCCCGCGTGCCGTGGGTGCCGTGCCTAGTCGCGGCATCCGCGGCACGCGCGGCACGAATGGACGTATCTTCCCATGAAGCTCTCCACCAATCCCCTCTCCCTGCCACGCCTCATCGGCATGGTGCATCTCGCACCGCTTCCCGGCTCGCCCCGCTACGACGGCGATCGCAAGGCGCTGCGTGATCGCGCGCTGCGCGATGCCGAGCTGTACCAGCGCTGCGGCTTCGATGCCATCCTGGTCGAGAATTACGGCGATATCCCTTTCCACAAGGATGCCGTCTCGCCCACCACGATTGCAGAGATGTCCGCGCTGTGCTGCGCGCTCCGGCATGCCGTCGATCTTCCCCTAGGCGTGCAGGTGCTGCGCAATGATGCCACCGCGGCGCTGGCCGTGGCCGCGGCTGCGGGAGCATCCTTTATCCGCGTCAATGTGCACTGCGGCAGCATGTACACCGATCAGGGATTGATCGAGGGACGCGCGCACGAGACGCTGCGCCTGCGCCGCAACCTGGATGCGGAACATATCGCCATTTTCGCCGACGTGTTCGTCAAGCATGCCACACCACCGCCCGGCGTGCGTTTCGAGCATGCGCTGCGCGATACCGTCGAGCGCGGCCTCGCCGATGCGGTGATTGTGTCTGGAAGTGGAACCGGTGAGGAAGTGGACGGCGACCGCCTGCGTCTGGCTGCGGAATACAGTCCGCGTCCGGTGTACGTGGGCAGTGGCGCGCATATTTCCCAACTGGCGGAATTGCTCCGCCATGCGCACGGCGTGATTGTCGGCACGGCCGTAAAGGAAGAGGGCCGAACATCCTCACCAGTGGACGAGCAGCGCTGCCGCGATTTCGCCCGGGCCTTTCGCGAATCGTAAAAACGCCACGCCTCGCCCGGTTATGAGCGGGGCATGCGTCGTTGGCAAGAATTTACATCCCCTTCCGCACCAGCGCGATCTCGACCTTGCGGCCCGTGCGCGCGTCCTCGCCGGGACGCACGGGAGCGACAACGTCTTCCTGCTCCGAAAACTGCATGCGGTAGGACGCGATTTTCTGCCGCCCGAGGTATTCGATGACGCGCTGTGCCCTTTTACGCGCGAGCGCGGCATTGCTCGATTCATCGCCCACATCCGCGGCGAAGCCGCGAATCTCGGCGAACAATTCCGGATGCTGGTTCAGATGCCGCGCCACATTGTCCAGCAGCGTCTGCGCTTCGGCCACGAGGCGATCCTCATCCAACGGGAAGTACACCTCCGTCACCACCACTTTCAGCCGCTCGGGCTTGCCATGCGACGCGGCGATATTCTGCAAACGCAACGCTTCCTGAAAAGAGCGCTGCACGCCATCGGCAAGGTAGCGTTCACTCTCGGTTTGCGTGCTTCCCCGTGGCGATAAGACCACCGCATCGCGCGCGGCGTCGCTGCCGGGTTTCGGCGCGCGCTCCGATCCGACGTTCTGCGCGACATCGAAGAAATTCACCAGCAGGCCATCCTGCTTTTCCACGGTAACATCCACGGCCTTGCCGGTGATCAGGCGCTTGGCCTCGTCGGATTGAGGACCGAAAATGGGACGGAGATCCATGTTGAGGAATTTCGCCTGGCTCAGACTGCTGAGTTCGTAATCCCAGGCGACGGTGGAAATGCGCACCACGTAATTCCCCTTCGACAGCGGCGCATCACCCTGCGTGCGCTCGAGCATTTCCGGAAGATTCAGAAACTCGGAGGCCGTGTAGCGTTGCTCGCGCGAATTCAGCGTGAGATCGCTGTTGCCCTGATACAGCGAGCGGCCGTCGCGGAGGATTTCCACATAATTTTTCAGCTCCATGCGCTCCTTGCCCGTCTGTCGCACCGTCAGGGTGAACAGCTCGGGATTGCGCTCCAATTCCGAGAAGCGCCGCAGCGGCGTGAGTGTGAGCGAGGTTGTCAGACGAAGTACCGCCGGGGTCGCTGCCGAAATCCCACTTTCGCGCGCATCGCTCGAAGCCGGCGGCGTGTCGTTTCTCCGCACCTCGCCGACGGCCGGCGGCGTGTCGCTACCTCCGCGTGCATCGCTCGAAGCGGGTGGGGTGTCGATGCCTCCTCCCGACGACGGTGTTGCAGCCATGGCCCGGCGCTGAAGAGCGGGCGTCTGCTCGATCACGAGCCCGCCTCTCACCGGATCGTATGGTACCTCGGCGGGAGGCGCGTCTTCCTCGGCATCGTCCATTGCCTCCTCATCGCTACCCTCGTCGCGCGAACCGGCGTCGGTCGATCCGCCTGGCTGCGACCTTTTGCGCGATGCGATGTCGCGCCGGCCGCCCCGGGGACGCGCCGGATCGATGGCGGGCGCGGGTTCGTCGGGCTTGTCACCAGGACGCAGCAACCAGGTCAAGCCCACAGTGATCACCGACAAAGCATCGTTGCGCTGCCCGGAGCGCAGACCGTCGAGTTCGTCGGAATCCGACAGCACGAGATCGTAGGACAGGAACAGCGACAGTTCTCGCGCCATGGGATATTCGAGACCTCCACCGATACCGAACACCCAGGCGCTTTTTGACATGCGCTTGTTGAAACCCTCGCTGCCATCCACGCGCGTGTGATGCATCAGGGCGCCGAGACGCCCCTTTGCCAACGCTGTGATATGCCACAACGTGGGCAGCGCGTAATCGATGCCGGTGGAAAGGCCGTAGTATTTCGTGTCGTACCCTGTGATGGGCTGCTTGCCATAAGCCGGAAACAGTGTGCGACCGTTGAGCGTGGCGGCCAGTGTGCCCGCGAACAGCGAACCCGTCAGCGCCATACGATCGAGCAGGAAATACTCCATCGTCGTCATGCCGAAGGGGTGCGGGGTGTAGTTGGCGTATTTCAGCGTGGCTTCCTCGCCACCGATGTTCACGCCACCGATAATACCGAGCCGCACCGCTCCTTCGCTGTAATGCTGCGCGTGCGTGTACGCTGGGAGTGTCAGACACAAGAGGGCGAAAACGGCAACAATCTGTCGCATGGCGTTCCTGCTTGGTGGAAAATCGTCGAGGTTGCCCCGTCCGCGTTGCCCGCGCCTCCCCGCCGCCCGTTCAGCACGGACCGACAATGGAGATACAACGGAAGCGCACACGAGGCAACCTCGATGTTCACTGTTTCCCCGGAGGGAAACGCTTTACTTCATGAGTATGGCCTGGCGCATCGTCGTCGCGCCATTCACCGTCAGCACGTAATTGTACACACCAGTGGCGAGGAGCGTCCCCTCGTCGCTGTTGCCATTCCATGCCACTTCATGCGTACCGGCCTGCATGCGGCTGTTGAGCAGCGTGCGCACAAGCGCGCCGCGCGAGTCGTACACATGCAGCGCCACATCACTCGCGGCCTGCAGTTCAAAGCCGATGCGTGTGCCGGCGGCCTGCGAACGCGAGAAGGGATTCGGGTAGTTCTGATGCAGCGCCATGCCATTGGCCAGCGGCGTACCGCCCACGGAAACGGGATCAGCTTCGATGAGGTTGTGAATCTTGTTGATCTCGGGATTGCGCATCGACGTGCGCGTGCCGTTCGGCCAGTACACCACCACGGAATCCACAGCGGTCGCCTGACCGATACCGATATGCTGCGCGTAGGGGGTCTGCGAACCAGCGCCCTTGCCCACGGTGATCCAGCGCGTGTACTTGGTGGCACCGACAATGGCCTCGACGCGCGCGCCAACACCGAACACGTTCGAGGTCTTCGACCGCGCATTGACGGTCAGCCAATTGCCCTTCACGGCCAGATCGTTGCGGTACAGCTTCAGACCGACTTCCGTGGCGAGCGCGAGATCGAGATCGCCATCGTTGTCGTAGTCAAGCCACACGGCACCGAGACTGTTCGTCGCGTCGATGGTGGATTCGTAGATCAGGTTGGTGAAGCTGCCATCGGGATTCTGCTTGTACAGCGCACCATTGAAGCAATGCTCGCCGGGGGTGAGCATCACATCCTGCAATCCGTCATTGTCGAAATCGCCCCAGGCCACGTCGCCGTCGATGAGCTGGAAGCCCAGCTTCGTCGTGGTGCCGGGCACCTGCGAGAACTGGCTGTTGGGCTTGCCGCTGTTCTTCCACAACGCGGTCAAATCGCCAGCGCCCAGGCGCCATTTCTCGGCCGCTTCACCCACGAACAGATCGGGATCGCCGTCATTGTCGGCATCGGCAAAATCGCAGCCGCGCGTGTTGCCGAACAGGCCCACGTAGTTGGGATCGGTTTTCACCACACCCTGCAGGCCGTGCTGCATGGCCACTTCACGCATGAAGCCGGTGCCCTGATTCTCGAACAGGAAATTCGGCTGCAGGCGGTTCACGCTGCAATACAGATCGAGATCGCCGTCCAGATCCGCATCCACCCAGTTCGCACCGGTGATGGGACGATAACCCTGCACCGTCTGCTGCGTGTTGTAGGGATTGCGTCCGTAGGCGCCGCTGCGGTAGCCGCCGAGGATCTGTCCCTTGATGTCGCGGAACTTCCCGTTCTGCGTGTTGCCGTAGAAAAATCCCTCCCACGCGGCGCCCTGCACCATGGCCGAGTCGTTCGCATTCTGCGGATTCTTCACGTACATGTACTCGCCATTGGCGACGAAAATGTCGAGGTAATTATCACTGTCGTAATCGGCAATGGCCATCGCCGTGGTGTTGCGTCCCGGATTGAAGCCCGGTTCGGTGTCCTTGGTCAACAGACCGTTGTTGTTGATGTACTGCAGCGTGGCGGGGGCGCACACGATATCGAGATCGCCATCGTTGTCGATATCGGCGAACATGTTGACTTGGCTGCCACCATCATACCCCGAATTCGATGAAATGTCGGTGAAACGCCCGTTGCCATTGTTGCGCAGCAGGTATTTGCCGTAGAGAATGTCCTGGAAACCGTCCTGGTCGAAATCCGCCACCGACACGCGGCGGCCGCTGGGCATGATATTGTTCAGGCCGGCCATCAGCGTGGCGTCGGCAAACAAATCCTGATTCTGGAACATGTACTCCACCTTCACGCCCACGTACCAGTTGTTGGTTGCCATGCCGCTGGCGAGACGACCGTTGAAGGGGATGTACGGCGGCTGCAGATTCTGCCAGTACGAACTCGTGTACATCGTATCGCCTTCGCTGGTGGCGCAGGCGGGCGTCTGCGTGATATTGTCCATGCGCACTTTCACGTTGGTACCCATTATCTGCACGCCTACGAAGAAGTTCGTCGGCCGCACGAAGGTGGGCTGCTGCTGGTCGAAATTGAAGCGCACGAGATTGTTGAACTGCGCGGGGATAAAGGCCTTGATGGTCGCCACAGGCGCGAGCAGCAACGGATAGGCACCGCCGCCTTCCTTGCCGAACAGGTACACCACCACGCTGTCGCCGGCGGCTTCCTGATTGTAAAACCAGACATTGATTTCGTGCAGCTTCGCGGCCTCGTCGACCTGGAAGCGCGTGATGGCCATGGCCCCGGCGGGCAAGCCCAGAAGCGTGAAATTCTGATCCGCCTGGTAGTGGAACAAGTCCACCAGCTGGGCGGATGCGCTTCCGGCAAGCAGCATCGTGAGCAGGGCAATCCGAAGCAGTTTCTTCATAGCAACCTCTCGTGAAATGATGGAACGTCGTTCTATTGCGATGATGAACAGGTTCATATACGATCCGCGGCGCGGAACGGCAGGGCGATCTCGCCGAGAATGTCGGCGGCGCGCGGCGCGTCGGCGTCCACGAGTTCGATCATGCGCTCGATGGGACGCAGCGCGGCACGCCGCACGCGCTCGTCCACGTGCACCTCGGGCGCGCCCTGGAGCATGCAGCGGTGCAGCTTTTCCAGGGTGTTCACCTTCATGTAATCACACACATTGCAGGCGCAACCATTGTTGGGTGGAGCGGGAATGTATTCCTTTTCCGGCGCGGTTTTCCGCATCTGATGCAGTATACCCGATTCCGTAACAACAATGAAACTCCGCGCGGCACTTTCCCGCACGTGTCGCAGCAACGCGCTGGTCGAACCGATGAAATCGGCATGCCGCAATACTCCGGCTTCGCATTCGGGATGCGCGATCACCTCGGCATCCGCGTGCTGTGCGCGCAGCTCGGCGATGCGGCGCTCGCTGAATTGCTCGTGCACCGTACACACGCCCTGCCAGAGCAACATGCTGCGATTACTGCGGCTGCGCACATAGTGTCCGAGATTTTTATCCGGAGAAAAAAGAACCGGCACATCGGCGGGAAGCTTCGCGAGTATGGCCTCGGCGCTGCTCGACGTGCAGATGATGTCGGACAGGGCCTTCACCTCGGCGCTGCAATTGATGTAGGTGACGGCGAGATATTCCGGATGCTGCTCGCGGAAACGTCGGAAGAGATGCGCCGGAGCGCTTTCGGCCAATGAACAACCGGCGTTGAGATCCGGCAGCAACACGCGCTTCGAGGGATTGAGGATTTTCGCCGTCTCGGCCATGAAATGCACGCCGGCAAACACGATGGTGTCGGCGTCGGTATGCATGGCGCGACGGGAGAGTTCAAAACTGTCGCCGCGAATGTCGGCGATGTCCTGAATAAATTCATCCTGATAATAATGCGCGAGTATCACCGCGTTCATCTCGCGCTTCAGGCGTAGAATGTCCGCGGCGAGTTCCGCTGGCGTCATGGTGCTGTTCATGCTCTGCATGCTGCGATAATCCGCCCTTTCCCGGTCTATTCCACGGTAACGCTTTTTGCCAGATTGCGCGGCTGATCCACGTTGCATCCACGCAGTACAGCGATGAAGTAGGCCAGCAACTGCAAGGGAATCACGGTAAGCATGGGCGTGAGGAAGTCCACGGTATGGGGAACGCGGATCACATGGTCGGCCACGCTGCCGATCACGTCGTCGTCGTGATTGACAATGGCGATCACCTGCCCCTTGCGCGCTTTCACTTCCTGAATGTTGCTGATCACTTTTTCGTGAATGCGGTCCTGCGGCGCGAGAAACACCACGGGCATGTTTTCGTCGATCAACGCGATGGGACCGTGTTTCATCTCCGCCGCCGGATAGCCCTCGGCGTGGATGTAGGAAATTTCCTTCAACTTCAACGCGCCTTCGAGCGCGGTGGGGAAGTTGTAGCCGCGTCCGAGATACAGTGCGTTGTTCACTGCGAAGTACCGCTCCGCCAGCAGACGAATGCCTTCGGTGTCGTTGAGGATTTCCTGCACCTTGCCGGGAATGGCTTGCAGCTCGCGCGCAAACTGCTGCCCCTCCTCGATGCTGATGAAGCCACGATTGCGCCCGAGCATGAGTGTAAGCAGCGAGAGAGCCACGAGTTGGGCGGTGAAGGCCTTGGTGGACGCCACGCCGATTTCGGGTCCCGCGTGGATAAACACACCGGCATGCGTTTCGCGCGCGATGCTGCTGCCCACCACGTTGCAAATGCCGATCACAGTGGCGCCGCGCTTCTTGGCTTCGCGCAGGGCGGCCAGAGTGTCGGCTGTTTCGCCGCTCTGGCTGATGGCGATCACCACATCGTCCTCGTGAATGATGGGATCGCGGTAGCGGAACTCCGACGCGTACTCCACTTCCACCGGAATGCGCGCGTAATGCTCGAGCATGTACTCACCCACCAGCGCCGCATGCCAGGACGTGCCGCAGGCCGTGATGATGATGCGCCGCGCGTTGTTGAGCACGGGCATCACCTCGCGCAGGCCGCCGAGCTTGGCGGTGCCCTTCTCCAACATGATGCGGCCGCGCATCGAGTCGAGTATGGTTTGCGGCTGCTCGTGAATTTCCTTGAGCATGAAATGATCGAAGCCGCCCTTTTCGATCTGCTCGATGTCGTAGGTGATTTCCTCGATCTGATGCTCGCTGATCTCGTCGCCGAGCGTTTTCACCTCGTAGCCGTCGCGTGTGAGCGTGGCGATGTCGTCGTCGTCGAGAAACACCACCTGCCGCGTGTGCTCCACAATCGCCGAGGCGTCGGAGGCGATGAAGTATTCGCCGTCGTTGATGCCCAGCACCAGCGGACTCCCGCGGCGGGCGGCGATGAGCTTGTCGGGTTCGCGGCTGGAGATCACCACAATGCCGAAGGTGCCGTCCACTTCCTGCAACGCCAGGCGTACGGCCTGCTCGAGATTTTGCGTGATATCGTGAAATGTGGAAATGAGCTGCACCAGCGCCTCGGTGTCGGTATCGCTGCGAAACACGATGCCGTCCCGCTCCAACCGCCGACGGATGGCAGAGTGGTTCTCGATGATGCCGTTGTGCACCAGCGCGATACTACCCGTTTGATCCAGATGCGGATGCGCGTTGGTGTCGTTGGGCTCGCCATGCGTGGCCCAGCGCGTGTGTCCGATGCCCACGGTGGAACTCATCGGATGCACGTCGATCAGATTTTCCAGATCGACCACCTTGCCCGCGCGTTTGAGAATGCGGACCGACGAGTCCTCTAAAATGGCCATCCCCGCCGAGTCGTAGCCGCGGTATTCCATGCGTCGCAAGCCTTCGACGACGATGGGGGTGACTTCACGAAATCCGATGTATCCAATAATTCCACACATGCGCGGCAATACTCCAATGGCAGATAGACTCCGACCCTTGCCCCAGGCGGGAGAAGCGGATCGGCAGGGTTATGAATCACAGCAACTTATGACATGCGACACCGAGAAACAAGGTAATCCGGATGCCCGGAATCGGGAATGCGTCGACACCACCGGCAAGGGATGGACGGTGCGCGACGGGGAAGAGAAGCAATCCTCTCTACGTTGAATGGAGCTTCCTTGGAACCCAATCGTGTGAACCTCGATCAGCGATGGATGCGCTGTGCCATTTATTCGCCGTGAAAATATTTCACTTTTTTCATTGACAAAGCGCGGCAAAGTATGTACATTTTCGTATTGAAGCCATCAGAAGCATTCTCGAGAACAGATACAGGAGCCACCATGAAGTCCTTGTTCACCACGAAACTGGCGTTGTTCTGCGCCTTGCTCTTGATATCCGGTGTTCCCCGTGCCCAAGCACAGGGAGCATTATCCCTCTCCACCGTTGCCGCCAACAACGGTCAGGTGGGTGTGTCTTTCGACATCACCGCGACCAAATCCACCAAGATTTACCGATTCTGGACAGAAACCTACTCAGGTAGCAATACCATCGAGATATGGGCCAACCCGAATGGAAGCAAGACCGCTCCCGGCGTCGCGCGCACCACGGGATGGGTGAAATTGGGTGATGCCACATTCAATGCGATTGGATCGCCGAGCTACGATGAGATTCCCTTTGATGTGAATTTGCTGATGAATCCCGGCGAGACCTGGGGTTTCATTCTCTGGCGTTCGAACGGCACCATGCGCTACCGTACCGGTGTGGCGCCCTTCGTGTTCTCCGACACCTACATTTCCATCGACACGCAGGGCTGGGGAGTGTACGGCACAGCGGGTGCCTTCACTTTCGGCTTCTACCCCCGGCAGTTCTGCGGCAAGGTCGCCTACGACCCGGGTTGCTTCTTCCCCGATGGCGTCATCGGCTGGGAGTTGCTCGACGCCGCGCAGCAACCCACCACGTTTGCCAATATTCCCGGCTCAGTGAACGTGCGTTACACCGTGGCCTACCCGGATGAGGAAGCCACCGTGGGCATGACCTTCAATCTGCGCAATGTCATCACCAACGCCGTGGTGTACAGCTACAATTTCAGCGCGAACAAGCTGGCGATGCAGACCCTCATCGGTGTCCAGAATGTTCCGCTGCCCAATACCATCACTCCTGGGTACTACAAAGCAGAGGTCGTGTTCAACACCAAGAACAGTTGCATGAATTACGCGGATTTCGTCGCTCCTCCGCAGACCCTGCTTCTGCTTCCACCTGGCGCACAGATGTGCATCGTTTGGCCCGGCGACACGGACAACAACGGCATCGTGAACTACACGGATCGCGCAGCGCTGAACAGGTACATCTTCGATGCCAACATGCGGAGTAGCTGGCTACAGGGACCGACGCGCTACAGCGTCATCGGTGGTTTCGACTATCTCGAGTGGAAAGCGCAGCCCAGTGCGCCATGGAACACACCCGACGGTTGTTACAAAGACACCGACGGCAATGGTGTGATCAACAACTTCGACTACATCGCCATCAAGCTCAACTGGCTGAAGAATAACACGGTTATCCCCGCCAAGGGCAACGCCGCTTTCTCGCCCGCCAGTTTCGATATGGATCAGAACTACCCGAATCCCTTCAATCCCGCCACCACCATCCGGTACTCCGTACCCGAGCGCAGTCACGTGCGTCTTGTGGTGACCGACATGCTGGGTCGCACTGTCGGCACCCTCGTCGACGGTGAAGTGGAAGAAGGTGTGCACAGTGCAGTGTTCGATGCCGCAGAACTCCCCAGCGGCAATTACGTGGCCACCGTGCACATGACTGGTAACAGCGGTCTGACCTTCAGCAAATCGCTGAAGATGGCTCTCAATAAGTAAACCCAATCGAGCGTCCCCGGGGGCGGATTGCACGCCGACCCCCGGGAGACGGCTCGGATTCGCCTGTGTCCGTCTTCACTCAACTACTTATTACTCGCTCGCTTTTCCACGGAGGTTACAATGCACACTGCTTCCTTGCGTCTTGCTTCGCTCGGCGTCATGGTGTTGCTCGGCTTGTCTCTCATCAGACCTTCCAGCGTCGATGCGCAATGCGCAATGTCGCTGTCGACAGGACTGTCCGGCAATACGTCGACGTCCGCTCCCTCGGGAATTTCTTTCGAGGTCACCGCTCTGCAATCCACCAAGATCTGCCGCATTTGGGCGCCTATATCCACCGGCACGCATACGATCGAGATATTCTACAACCCGGGCGGATTGATTCTGACTCCGGGCGTTTCAGGCGGTTGGAACCCCACCGGCTGGATCAGTCTCGGACAGGTGACCACCACAGGAAATGGCACGGGAACGAATTACACCGAATTGCCGCTGGATTTGAATCTGCTCATGAATCCCGGCGACAAGTTCGGTTTCGCCCTGCGTCCCATCACCAGCACGCCGGTGTACTACACTTCGGGTACACCATACGTGTTTTCGGATGCGTACATCTCGATCAACACGCAGGGGTGGTCCGGCAACGTGCCGCTGTTCGGTCAGGGCGGCACCTTCATTTTCCCCCGTCGTTTCGCGGGAAAGATTTCCTACGAGGAAGGGTGCTATTTCCCCGAGAACATCATCAGCTATCAGCTGCTTGATGCAGCGATGCAGCCCACTAGCTTCGTGAACATTCCCGGAGCGTTCAATCTCGCGTACAGCGTGAGTTTCCCCGATGAGGAAACGAATGTCGGCGTGACCGTCAACTTGCGCAACGTCATCACGAACGCGCTCGTGTACACCCACACGTTCTCGGCTCTCAAGCCGGCGGGGCAGGTGCTGAACGGCATCGAGTACATCCCGGTGCCCGGCAACCTTCCCTCGGGGTACTTCAAGGTGGAGGTGATTTTCAACACCAAGAACACCTGCATGAATTACGACGACTACCTCGCTCCGCCATCGACCTTGCTGCTGCTGCCGCCCGGCGCGCAGATGTGCATCGTCTGGCCCGGCGACACGGACAACAACGGCATCGTGAACTACGCGGATCGCGCCGCGCTGAACAAATACATCTTCGACGCCAATATGCGCTCCACCTGGCTGCAGGGTCCGACGCGGTACAGCGTCATCGGCGGCCTTGATTACATCGACTGGAAGGCGCAGCCCAGCGCGCCGTGGAACACGCCTGACGGTTGCTACAAGGACACCGACGGCAACGGCGTGATCAACAACTTCGACTACATCGCCGTCAAGATGAACTGGCTCAAATCCAATGGCGCGGTATTGCCCAAGGGCGCGGACCTCTTCAACACCGCATCATTCAACCTCGACCAGAACTACCCGAATCCCTTCAACCCGACCACCATGCTGCGCTACGCGACGCCCGAGCGCAGCCGTGTGCGCTTGGTCGTGACCGACATGCTCGGCCGCACCGTGGCCACGCTCGTTGATGGTGTGGTGAACGCGGGCGTGAACACCGCCGAGTTCGATGCGCGCGGCCTGACCAGCGGCGGCTACATCGCCACGGTACACATGACGGGTATCGAATCCGGACTGAGTTACACCCGCACCATCAAGATGGTGCTCGGTAAATAATCCTTCCTGCGTGCCGCAAGCACAGCCCCCGGCCACATGGTCGGGGGCTTTTTTACACTCTTCTTGTCGATTGTGCGCCACACGCCTCACAAGGCAAGACAGGCGCAGTCGACTG
>JAMIQH010000333.1:0-12260 GCA_035914695.1 Bacteroidota bacterium
GACTTCCGCTTTGCCACGGCCCACCGTATCGGTCGTCGCGAATACCTGGCCAGCCACATTCTCGATGCTGACGGTATCGGGGTCGATGATGACGAAGCGACCGATGCCTGTGCGCGCCAGTGCCAGCAACACCGCGCTTCCAATCGCGCCCAATCCGGGAATGAACACGGACGAATGTGTCAGAACATCCAACAGCGCGTCCGGTACCAAACCCTCTTGGCGAATCCACCGGGAATCTCTGCGCTGCTCCGCTGCTGTTGTCGCTGCCATGCTTCACCTTGCTTTGTTGTTCAAGAATGCTTCTGTACAAAGAAGGCGAAGCGGGCCAGCTGGCCTGTCACGGGATTGTCATGTTTCGGTTAAACGACGTCCGCCACCAACAGCCCCAACATCACAGGCACTGCGGCGCACGGCTTCTCCAACTCTCGAAGCCTTGCGTCCCGGTGACTATGCCTCGATGCGGGCGGAGAGTGGCCGCACCGTTTCGAGAGGATGCCCTGTTTTCCGAGGAACAGTGTGACATCGGCACTCGGGGTGGGGCGGATAGCGAAGCGGGCATTGCATTCCATTCTCCATTGTTCATTGCGCGCCGTTTTGTTACCTTTTTGCATGTGAGGAATAACGCGAACAACTCTGGAGATTTCATGAAGAAGTTCATGCCCCTGCTGATCGGCGGCGGTATCCTGCTGGTCCTGTTGATGTGGTACATTGGCGCGCAAAACAACCTGGTCACGCTTGAGGAAAATGTGAATGGCAAATGGAGCCAGGTGGAGAATGTGTATCAACGCCGGCTCGACCTCATCCCCAATCTCGTCGAAACGGTGAAGGGCTACGCCGCGCAGGAAAAGGATGTGCTTACGGAAGTGACGGAACTGCGCTCTCGCGTGGGGCAGATGACCATGACCAAGGAAATGCTCAACGATCCGCAGGCGCTGCAGCGCTATCAGGACGCGCAGGCCCAGCTCGGCGGCGCCTTGTCGCGACTGCTGGTGGTGTCGGAGAACTATCCCGATCTGAAATCCAATCAGAACTTCCTCGCCCTGCAATCACAGCTCGAAGGCACGGAGAATCGCATCGCGGTGGAGCGGAAACGTTTCATCGAGTCGGTGCAGGAATACAACACCGCCATCCGCCGCTTCCCGACCTCTCTCGTGGCGTCCATCGGCGGTTTCGAGAAGAAAGCCACATTCAGTGCGGACGAAGGAGCGGACAAGGCCCCGAAGGTGAAATTCTGATGCTTCCACTGGCCCGCGCCGCCTGTATCGCGCTGTTGCTGCTGCCGCTGTGGCACGCCCAAGCGGAGACCGTGCCGCAGCTCTCGCGCTATGCCACGGATTTGGCCGGCGTGCTGGCGCAGCAGGATCTCGATCGCCTCGAGGCGTTTCTTCAGGACTATGAACGCCAGACCAGCAATCAATTCGTGCTGCTCATCGTTCCGTCGCTGGAAGGGCAGTCCGTGGAGGATTACAGTCTGCGCGTGGCCGAACAAAATGGCATCGGGAAACGCGGCAAGGACAACGGTCTGCTGTTTCTCGTTGCGATCAACGACCGGGCGATGCGTTTCGAGGTCGGCTATGGTTTGGAAGGCGTACTCACCGACGCACTCACATCCGTGATCATCCGGGATATTGTGGCTCCGGAATTCCGGCGTGGGGATTACATGGCGGGCGTGAGTGCCGGACTGCAAGCGGCGGTGAAAGCCGCGAGCGGCGAATTCACCGCCGAGGATACGCCGCGCAGCGACCGCGCGGAGAAAAAAGGCGGCAACCTCTTCGGCCTTGTTCTCTTTCTCATCATTCTGTTTTTCGTATTGAAAAATCGAAAAGGCGGACGGGGAGGCGGCATATTCTTCATCGGTCCCTTCGGTGGCGGTTTCGGCGGAGGAGGAGGCGGAAGTTTCGGTGGCGGCGGCTTCAGTGGTTTTTCCGGCGGCGGCGGCAGCTTCGGCGGCGGTGGCTCGAGTGGCAGTTGGTGATGCCCGCGGTTGATACCACAACTCGGCGTCGCTTCCGCGTCCGCGCACAGTTCCATTCCACCAGCGTGGCGGTGATGCTCGCAGCGCTTGCGCTCGCCGCCTGCGGCGATACACCTTCGCGCAATGGGGGAACGCATTCGTCTTCCACGCAACACCGCGACAGCGCGGCCCTGCCCACCGAACAGCGCGTCATCGTCGCGCGCGTCGAGGTGGATGTTACCGGCGATGGCATCGACGAAAGCATTTTCGGCACGCGTTCCGCAGACGAAGCGGCCGAGCATGCGGAGTATTTCGATCGCGTGGAAATCCTGCGCGACATCGATACAAAGCCCCGACAATTATTCATCGATGTGGTGGACAACGGCTTCGCATTGCAGACACGCGATGTGACAGGCGATGGAGTAAGCGACATTCTGGCCCTGCTCGATGCGGGAGGCAATACGCCAGTGTCATCCCGCGGCATGCATGTGTACGGTCGCGGTCGAGAGGGGAAATTGTCACTGCTCTTCGCGACGGAAAATGGAAACCCGGAGTTCCGCGACATCGACGCCGACGGGTGCATGGAACTTCTCGTGTCCGACGAATACTGGGGACCGGGACCCCATTCCGACGTTATCGGCTTTGTGCGCGCGGTATACGTCTTCAACGGCGTGTATTACGCTGCCGACAACGCGCGGCATGCCGCGTGGTTCGGTGGCGAAATCGACCGCTTGCGACGCGCGCATGATGCGCTGTTCCGCAAGGCGGCGTCCACGCCTGCGATGGAAACGCAGCTGTATACCGCCACTGCCGAGCTGCTGCTCTGGCAATGGGCGCGGGGTGGGGCAACAGCGGTGCGCGACTTCTGGCGCAGCCAGAGAAAGCGATTCGGCGAGCGCCTCTCGGCTGACCGCATGGACGATCTCGAAACTATGGTGGAAGACCTCACCGCCATGGATATTCAGCAACAGGAAGCTCTCCCATGACACTCACCATCGCCACGGCACAGATCGCACCTCCACTCGGCAAGCTCGAAGCGAGTATCGAGCAGCATGTGGCGTGGATCGATCACGCCCGCGCCGCCGGCGCCGGGCTTGTGGCGTTTCCCGAACTCAGTCTCACCGGCTACACCGTACGCGACCTGAATCACGCGCTCGCACTGCGTTGCGACGATGCGAGGTTGAATGTATTCCGTGAGCGCAGCCGAGATATCACCATCATTCTTGGTGGTGTCGAGGAGGACGAGCGCTATGGCGTGTACAACAGCGCATTCGTATTCGACGAAGGCCGTTGCAACACGTATCGAAAGATGTATCCGCCCGACTACGGCATTTTTGAAGAAGGCCGCTATTTCCTGCGCGGCAACAGCGCGCGCCTGATCACCACGCGGCATGGACGTATCGGTGTGCTCGTGTGCGAAGACCTCTGGCATGTGTCGCTCCCGCTGCTGCAAGCGCTCGATGGCGCCGAATTGATCTGCGCCATTTCGGCCAGTCCCACGCGCCTCTCCCCTGTGGGGGAATTGCCCATCGAGGAAGTGAACAGCGAACAGCATCGCAGTCTCTGCCGTCTGCTCACGGTGAACATGGCCTTTGTCAATCGCGTGGGCTACGAGGACGGCGTGAATTTCTGGGGTGGATCCGAGATCGTCGACGCCTTCGGCGCCGTGCTGTCGCGCTGTGGCGTTGCGGACGAGGAACTCGGAATCGCCACAGTCGACTCGCGAAGCGTGCGTGATGCGCGCCGCGCCTCGCGGCATTTTCTCGACGAGGACATCCCCTTCATTCAGCGGGAACTGGCACGCGTCTACTCATCGCAGGGTGGATGTTGATGACGCGGTGGCGATCCATATCAACCGCGATATTGCTGACCTTGTTGGGCGCGGCATTGCCCGCGCAGCAGCGGGACGAAATGCGCATGACCGACCTTCTGCGCCCCGCGGCCGCGGAGGTCGCGGCGCAAGTGGCCGCGCAAACCGCGGTGCTGCGCATCGATCCTGCCGACGCGCCGTCATTGCTCACGCAGGTGTTTGCGGAGGAGTTGCAGAAGCGCGGCTTGCAGGTACGCACCACTCCCGGCGCGGATGCCGACGTGGTGGAAATTTCCGTGGGGGAGATGTATTCCTCCACTGCACCGGGACCGAATTCTTCCTATCTTCGTAGTTCGGCACTTGTGTTCACCGCAATGGTGCGGGGAAGCGAGTCCACCATCCGCTGGTCGCGCGAATACCGCTTGCAGACCAGCGACAGCACGGAGGTCGCCCCCGAGCCGTCCACGCGCGATTGGTTGCGGGATGGCGGAAGCTGGATCGATACGGTGCTCGAACCGGCGGCGGTCGTCGTGGCCGGTGCTATCATTCTCGTGTTGCTCTTTACCGTCAGAGGATCTTCATGACATCGCTTCGCACCTTTCTCCTCCTTCTCGGCGCCACGGTACTGGTGGCCTGCGGCAGTGCCGTCGTTCCGGAGAATCCCACCGCCGAGGACCGTTTCCGCATGGGGATGGAGGAGTACCTCGATGAAAACTACATCGAGGCCATCAACCATTTCGAGGTGATCCGTCTGCAGTTTCCCGGCAGCGCGGTATCGGATAGCGCACGCTTTTTTACCGGCATGAGCCGCTATCAACGCGAGGAGTATCTGCTCGCGTCGTACGAGTTCAACCAACTCGTGCAGGGCGGTGGCTCGCGCGACCTCATCCCCGAGGCGTACTATATGTTCGCGCGCTGCTATTATGAAATGTCGCCGAAATCCCAGCTCGACCAAACCAACACATCGCGCGCCATCGACGCGCTGCAGAATTTTGTCGAGGCCTATCCCACGCACCCCAAAGCGGTGGAAGCCGAGAAGCTCGTGCTCGAACTTTTCTCCAAGCTGGCGAAAAAAGATTTCGAAATTGCCGAACTCTACGAGAAAATGGAAAACCGCGAATCCGCCCTCGTGTACTACACCGGCGTCACCGATCGCTACTACAATACCGAGTTCGCCGACGATGCGACGGTGGGCCGCATTCGCGTGCTGCTGCGCCTCAAGCGCTGGGCTCTCGCCGAAAAAGCCGTGAAGGAATTCCTCGAGCGCTACCCCGACAGCCCGCTGCGCTCGGAAGTCGATGCCCTGCAGCGCGAACTCGCCACCGCATCCCGATAACGTACGCCGAGGTCCGACATGAGTACCGCCGACCGTTCCGACGCCCCCCGCCACAGCGTGCGCGCCTCGCATGTGGAGATGACGGAACTCGTGCTTCCGAACGACACCAATCAGTTGGGCAATCTGCTGGGTGGACGCCTCATGCACTGGATGGATATCGCCATGGCCATCGCCGCCGCGCGGCACTCGGGCCTGGTATGCGTGACGGCCTCGGTGGACGAGATCAATTTTCTCCATCCCATCCGCATCGGACAGGTGGTGATTCTCCGGGCCTCGGTCAATCGCGTGTTCCGCACCTCCATGGAGGTGGGCGTGAAAGTGCTGTGCGAGGATGTGAAATCCGGTACGCGTGTGCATTCCAATTCGGCGTACATGACCTTTGTCGGGCTCAATGCCGAAGGCAAGCCCACACCGTCGCCGCAGGTGCTTCCCGAAACGCCCGATGAGCTGCGTCGTTTCGAGCAAGCCCTCGCGCGCCGCAACCATCGATTGATCGGCAAGCAAACGCAATGAGAGGGTACCATGACTGAATCGCCTCGTAGCACTTCCTCTTGGCCTGCGCCGATGCGCCGCTTCGCCGCCACGCGACTGCTACGCGTGTTCGTGTTGCTGCTGATCGCACCGGCGGCGCTGGCGCAGCACCTGGATTTCCGTGGCATGTCCGATCGCGCATTGCTGGATCATCTACGCGCGCATCGCGCCGCGGTTCGCGACGGTGCGGCCATGCCCGGTGTGGCACTCGATAGCGAACGGCATACGGAAAAATGTTCGATCCATCTGATGGCCGAACTCGCGCGCCGTGGTACTGCCATGGCCCCCGCCGATAGAGAGGAACTGCGGGAATTACTCGCCCCACCGTTCACGCAAACCAGCATACTCAGTCGCTCGGGCCGCTTCCGTGTGCATTACGACACCACCGGGCGGCACACACCTGCCATGCTCGATGCGTCCAACGAACGTATCGCTGGCACCTATCACGAATACGCGGACAGCGTGGCCGCCGCGTTGGATCATGCCTTCGCGATGGAGACCGGCGCCGCGGGCTTCGATGAGCCGCCATTCTCGGCAGGCAGTGGAACAAACAACGTCTATTTGCAGGAATACAACGGCACGTTCTATGGCGAGACGTTTTTCCCGACTCTCGCCCCCGCATCCGGCACCGTCATGCCAACGTATTTGACGTACATGCAGATGGATAACGATTACCGAGACTTCTATTCGCGCGGTTTGAACGGTGCGCGCGTGACAGCCGCGCATGAATTCCACCACGTCATCCAGCTTGGGCGTTACGGTGTGTGGAGCGGCGACATCTGGATGTATGAAATGACGTCCACGTTTTTCGAAGAATTCGTGTATCCCGAAGTCAACGACTACTTCATTTACATGAAGGACTTCATGAACAACACTGATCGCCCGGTCTATGCCTGGGGCAATGACGGATATGAGCTGTCCCTTTGGCCCATGCATCTCACGCGGCGCTACGGACCACGCATCATGCGGGAAATTTGGGAGCGGATGAAGCAGCGGGAAGCGATTGTGTCGATGCGCGACGGCCTGTCCGCAAACGGCGGCGATTTCTCCACCGATTTCTGCGATTGGGCACGCGTGAATCACGCCACGGCCTGGCGCTCGCCCGCGCCCGCGTTGCGCGAGTACGAGGATGCGCCGCTGCTGCCTTCGGTGAAATTTCATGCGTCGCTGGAATTCATCGGCGGGCTGGCCCGTGTCAACGGCATGCTGCAACCCCTGTCGTCGCAATACTCGCGCGTGGCGCGGGGACTCGACACCGTGAGTTTCGTGGTGAGCAATGTGGACATTGCCGCCGCGATGAATCGCAGTGGCAATGCCATCGCCTATGAAATTGAAGTGCGTGACAGCGATCCCGGTGCCGAGGGATTTCAGCCGCTCAGCAACGGTTGGTTCTATCGCTTTACCGCGGCGGTATCCAATGTGTTGTGCATGCAGGTGCTGGATTCGGGTGCGGTGACGACGGTCGTCGAACGGGAGGTATTTCCCAATCCGCTCCTGCTCAAGGAATCGAGCCGGCTGCATTTCCCGCTGCCGCGCAACACGCAGAGCAATCGCGCCGAGCTGGTGATTTACACCGCCTCCATGAACGAAGTGTACCGCCGCGCCGATATTCCGGTGGAATTGAGCGACATGATGGGCGCCTTCGTTTCCTGGGATGTGCTTGCCGACGGAGCCAACGTCGGAAGCGGCGTGTATTTCTACGTGCTGACCGTGGGCGGCGAGCGCCGCGTGGGCAAATTCGCCATTATCGGAGGATAGCCGTGCACGTGCGCGCCGATGCCCTTGTGAAGAAATTCAATCGCAAGCCCGTGCTGGCAGGAGTGAGTTTCGAGGTGCAACCGGGACAGGTGTTCGGCATCGTGGGACGCAACGGTTCGGGCAAGTCCACATTGCTGCGCATTGTCGGCGCCTTGCTCAGCCCAAGCAGCGGCAGCATTACGCACACACTCGACGGCCGCGGCATCGAGGCCGAGCATCTGCACAGGCATATCGGATACGCCGCTCCCTATCTCACGCTGTACGAAGAATTCAACGCGCGGGAAAATCTCCAGCTCTACGCATCGCTGCGCGGTATGCCTCTTGGCGCGCGGGATTGCGATGCCTTGCTCGACGGTGTGGGCCTGCCGCTGGATCGCCGCGATCCCATCCGTTCGTATTCCTCGGGGATGAAGCAGCGCATGAAGCTGCTCTTCGCCGTCATGCATCGTCCGCCACTGCTCTTGCTGGATGAGCCCACGTCGAACCTCGACAGCGAAGGAATCGCCGCCGTGTATCGTCTCGTGGAGGAGGGCCGCGAGCGCGGAGCGGTGATTATCGCCACGAACGATGCCGAAGACATACGGCGCTGCGATGCCACCATCAGTGTGGAGGCCGCGTGCTGAAGCAGGCCTGGGCCATTTTTCGCAAGGATCTTGCCAGCGAATTGCGTACGCGCTACGCCGTGAACGCTCTGCTCATGTTTGTGGTGGTGACGCTGGCAGTCATCATGTTTTCGCTCGTGGGCGAAATGCTGACCCCGGGCGCCCTCACCGGCATGCTGTGGGTGGTGATGTTCTTCGCTGCGATGTCGGGACTTTCGCGCAGTTTCGTGGCCGAGGAGGAGCGCGGCACCACCATGACGTTGCAATTACTCGCAACACCTTCCGCAGTGTATCTCGGCAAGCTGCTGTTCAATCTACTGCTGGTGCTGGTGCTCAACGTGTTCATTGTGGCGCTGTACGTATTGGTGATGGATCAATTCAGCATTCGGCAGCCCGATTTGTTCTGGCTGGTGATGCTGCTCGGCAGTTTGTGCATGGCTTCGGCCACGACCATTATCGCCGCCATCATCGCGAAAGCCAACACACGGGGCACGCTGTTCCCCGTGTTGTCCTTTCCCGTGCTGCTGCCCTTGCTCATGGCGGGCATTTCGGCGACCAAAATCGCGGTGGAAGAAGGGCAGTGGGCCTCGGCCTGGCCCGATCTGCAGTTGCTGGGCTCGTATCTCGTGGTGGTGACCACGGTGGCGTTTTTGCTGTTCGATTTCGTCTGGCGCGATTGAACGCGCCCGCATACCGGCCTCGACATCGCCGGAACACGGTTGTGTACGACCGTATCGAGGTACCGCCGACATCCATTGTATGTTGATCGGCGCCTGCGTACATTTCCCAGACTGTTTGACACAGGAAACTATTGACCATGTGGTGGAAAATTCTACTGTTCCTCTGGATATCGCTACTAAGCACTGTGGGTATCGTCACTCCCATCGCCGGCGGTTTGGGCGAATTGGGCATGATGGCGCAAATGGATGCCTCGAAAGTGCTGCCGGTAAAAATCCACTTCGTGGGTGAAGGTAGTGCCGTCGATGGTGGCTGGCTCATTACCGGCCGCGACGCCGATGGCCGCGAGGCGGATTTCCTCTTCGCATCGCGCGATCAGTTGCCCAAGGGCAAGGATGGTGCCTTGCTCCGCGCCCGCTACAATCACGAAGAGCATCGCGTGGATGTGGTGAAGGTACTCGGCGGCTACCCGTCGTTCTCTTTCCCCTACATTCCCGGGCTGGAGGAACGCGCGAAAATCATCTTTTTCCACGTGCCCATGTCGTGGATGACGGTGGTGGCCTTCCTTGTGTCGATGTGGTACGGCATCCGCTACCTGCGCCGCAAGGACATGGAGGATGATTTCCGCTCGTCGCTGTCGGCTGGCCTGGGATTGTTGTTCTGCATTCTCGCCACCAGCACCGGTTCGCTGTGGGCGAAATTCAACTGGGGATCTTTCTGGAATTGGGATCCGCGCGAAACATCCATTTTCGTGTTGCTGCTCGTGTACGGCGCGTATTTCGCCCTGCGATCGGCCGTGGAGGTGGAGGAAAAAAAGGCCTCGCTGTCGGCGGTGTACGCCATCATTGCCGCGGCGACCGTGCCCTTCTTCGTGTTCATCATGCCGCGCATCATGCCTGGCCTGCATCCCGGTTCGGCCGACGATGTGAACGCCGGACCCGTGGTGAGCAGCGGGGGCATGGACGCGGCCATGCGCGTTGTGCTCTACAGCATGCTCGCGGGATTTCTCGTGTTGTACGGATGGCTGATGAGCATCCGTTTGCGCATTCATCGCATCTCATTGAAACGCGCCGCCTCGGCGGCCTAACGAACGCTTCGGAGCCGAACCATGTACGAATTTCTCGAACACAACGCACTGTACGTCGTCATGCTCATCGTGCTGATGATTTGGACGGGGCTGTTCGCCTACCTGCTCAGAATCGACAAGAAAGTCAAGGAACTGGAATAGAAAGGCATTCACCATGAAGAAACGCTATCTCATCGGGGGCGCTGTCGTCTTCATTTTCCTCATCATCGGCGGCATGTCCTTCCTCAACTCCTCGGTGGAATACGCCACGCTGAGCAAGGCCGAGCAGAGCGGGAAGAAAGTGCAGGTGACGGGCAAGTGGGTGAAGGAAATGGACACCCAGTACGACACGCAGAACAATACCTTCACGTTCTACATGCGCGACGACGAGAACCGCATCGCCCGCGTGGTGTTCGAGGGCGCCAAGCCCAACAATTTCGATATCGCCACCAGCGTGGTGGCCAAGGGCCGCTACGAGGACGGCGTGTTTCACGCCAGCGAGGTGCTGACCAAGTGTCCCTCGAAATACGAGGGCTCGCCCGACGGTTCGTCCGGTGGCGATCACCCCGAGGGCATTCGAAAAAGCTCGCTCTGATCCCAAACTCGGGCGCCGTGACACACGACGCCCGTTGTTTCATCACTCGCATTTTCATTCACTCTCCGTCGAACCGTGGCGCACACGGCGCGCCCCGGCAAGGAAAGGACGCCGCACATGTACAACGTTCTCGGAATGCTCGGCAACGGCGCGATCATCATTGGATTCGTCGCCGCCGTCCTGGGCATGATCGCCTACTTCCGGAGCGTCCAGCAGCCGAAACTGATCGGCTTCGCGCGCACGGGCTTCCACATTACCGTCACCACGGTGTTTGTGGCCTCGGCGATATTGCTCATTCTCATCGTCAAGCATCAGTTCCAATTCCACTATATCTGGGCCTACAGCTCGCGCGAATTGCCGCTGGGTCTGCTGATGTCCACGTTCTACGCCGGACAGGAAGGCAGCTTCATGCTGTGGACGCTGATGGTATCCATCGTCGGCATCGTGCTCATGCTCTACACGCAGCGCCACGACAACGAGCGCGAGGTGATGGGTGTGTACACCAGCATCCTCGCTTTTCTGCTGATGCTGCTCATCGTGAAAAATCCCTTCGCTCTTATCGAAGGCAATGTGATCCCCGAGGACGGCCGCGGACTGAATCCGCTGCTACAGAATTTCTGGATGCAGATTCATCCGCCCATTCTCTTCATGGGCTTCGCCGCGATGGCGCCGCCATTCGCATTGGCCATCGGCGCGTTGATGCGCCGCCGCTATCAGGACTGGGTGACCAGCTCGCTGCCCTGGGTGGTGGGTGGTGCCATGGTGCTGGGGCTCGGTATCGCGCTGGGCGGCTTCTGGGCCTATGAAACGCTGGGTTGGGGCGGCTGGTGGGGCTGGGATCCTGTGGAAAACGCCTCGCTCATCCCCTGGCTCGTATCGGTGGCACTCGTGCACACCATGCTCGTGCAGCGCCGCACGAAGGGTTTGCGCCTGACGAATTTCCTCCTGGCGATCCTCGCATTCGTACTCGTGCTGTACTCCACCTTCCTCACGCGCAGTGGCGTGCTGGGCGAGGCCTCGGTGCATTCCTTCGTCGATCCCGGGCGCTTCAGCTTCACATTGCTCGTGCTGTTCATGTTCGCCTATATCGATACCGGCCTCATCCTGCTGTTCGGCCGCTTCACGAAAATCGGGCGCTCGCTGTTCGAGCGTTTCTCGGGCTGGAAACTCGGCCTCGTGATGTACGCCATAATCATCGGACCGAGTATTCCGGTATTCGCGCAGGTGGGCGGCGACGTAACGCCGGTATTCAACGAGATGATCGCCGCGGGCAATCCCGTGTTGTACATCATTTACTATCCGTTGCTCGGCATCGCGCATCTGCTCAATCTGCTGTCGTATCTGTGGCTGCCCGCGCTGATCGTGAAGCTCGGATTGATCGTGTACACGCTTACCGGTCGCCTGCACAGCGAGAAGGAATACCAGAGTTTCGACATGATGTCGCGCGAAACCTGGATGGGACTCGGATCGGCCGTCGTGGGTGTACTCACGTTCATCGTGCTGGTTGGCACGTCCATGCCCATCATCCCGCAGTTCATGATCGACGCGTTCAACAGCGTACTCGGCGCGCTCAACAGCATCACCGGCGGCGATTACCGTCTGGGCAACACCGTGGATCCCGAATTCTACGATGCCATGGGTCTGCCCCTCGCCATACTGATGACGTTGATGATCGGCTTCACGCTGACGTTGATGTGGAAACAAACACCGGCCTCCAGTATCTGGAGCAAAATCTGGTTGCCGCTGGGACTCGCGGTGATATTCACCGCCATACTCGTGATCGGTGGCGTGCATGACCCCGGCATGATCGCGCTGGCGTTTTCGGCGAGTTTCGCCTTTTTCACCAACGCTCTTATCGGCTGGCGCATCATGCGTGGCAACCGGCGTTTCACCGGCGCATACATCGCGCATATCGGTCTGGCGCTGATGC
>JAMIQH010000334.1:0-17032 GCA_035914695.1 Bacteroidota bacterium
TGTGAAACAGGCCGGCTTCTACGTGTTGGTGGGAGCGTCGATGCCGAGTGTGCTGATCGAAATGGGCTTTCTCTCGAACGCCCGCGAAGAGCAGTATCTCGCCACGCAGGAAGGGCAGCAGCACATGGCCGAGCGCTTTTTCGAGGCGATTCGCAGCTATGCCGAAGAGTACGAAAAGAGCTTGCAGGAGTAACACCGAAAGTCCGTCGTGCGCAACGGTGTCACCGCGCTCCAGAAGGGAACCCGTGTGCGGCGTGACGCGTAGCACGTGGAATTGTCTTTTTCACAACGATCATTTTCCGGTGATTTTTCGGAGGCAGTCATGAACGTACGTGTACCATTGTCACTGCTCTTACTGCTGCTGGCGACCTCGGTGCTTTCCGCGCAGGACGGTCGCACCTCCACCTTGCAGAAGCCCAGCTTCCCCATGTTGGAATATGTGAACGTGGGCGCCGAACTGGGATTGCAAAACGACATGTTGCGGGGTTTCGGAGCGCGCGTGGACGACATGCGCCGCAGCGCCGACGCTTCGGGGCTGGCCGCGCAGGCCGTGCTGTTGAGTTTCGCCGAGGAAATCAGCGCGAGCAAGGCCGCAAGCATCACTTCGCTGCTCATTCTGGAGGAAGCGGTGCGCATTGCGGAGGAACAGCAGAATCGCGACGCGGCCAATGTTATCGGCGCGGCGGCGCGGCGCATTCCCGGGACGCAGGCCATTGTGCAGCGCTTATCGGATTCCATGGCGCTGTTCGCGGAGAAACGGGGCGACGGCAACTTCCTCGGCTTCGTGCGTGTGGCCAACGAATGCGACCGCGCGCTGGATATTTACGTGGACGGTGCCTACAAGGGTTTTCTCTTCGCCGGCGAGGCGCAGACCTATTCCACGGGCAACGGCACCACGTTGGTGCGCGCCACAGACGCCTTTGGCAACAACGCCTCCGAATTGTTCAATCTCCAGCCCGAGCAAACCGTGACCTGGACAATCAAGCCGTGATCACGCGGCAGGTGGAACCCGTTCTCTTCCTTGATCAACGAGCACGGATGGAAACCGCTCCGTCGGTACCATCCGTGTATGTTGTTGGGTGTGAGGAAAAAGTGGAATTGACATGACAACGGGCATTGCCGCTGCGGAGCGGTACCGCGACACCATCGATTGGCTGTTTGGCTTGCAGTTCGTGGGCATCAAGCTCGGACTGGAGCGCATGCGAGCGATGGCCGCGGCATGGGGCAATCCGCAGCGGGCGTACGCGGTAGTGCATGTGGCCGGCACCAATGGCAAGGGCTCGACATCTTCGTTTATTGCGGCGGGCTTGCAGGCCGCCGGCTATCGCGTGGGGTTGTACACCTCGCCGCATCTGGTGGACTTCCGGGAGCGCATACGGGTGAACGGCGTGATGATCGCGAAGGAGGACGTGCTGCGCATGGCCGCCGCGTTGCGCCCCGAGGTCGATGCGCGGAATGCCACGTTTTTTGAAGCCACGACGCTGATGGCCTTCCGTCATTTCGCGGAGCAAGGTGTGGACATCGCCGTGGTGGAAACCGGACTGGGAGGTCGTCTGGACGCCACCAACATCGTGCGTCCCGCGTGCAGTGTCATCACCGCGCTGTCTCTGGATCATACGGAATTCCTCGGCCCCACACTCGCCTGCATTGCCTGGGAAAAAGCCGGCATCATCAAATCGGGTCGGCCGGTGCTGAGCGCCGCGCAGGACGAGCAGGCCCTGCGGGTGTTGCGCTGGCGCGCCGCCGCCGAGGCCGCTCGCCTGACCACGGTGAATAGCGGAGCATTGCAGTTGATCGACGAGGACGCCACAGGCAGTATCTGCCGCCTGCCCGCTTTCGACGAAGTCGTTCGCATCGGACTGCCGGGACGGCATCAACTGGACAATGCGGCGTTGGCCGTGGAGGCGCTGCGCTGTTTGCGCGCGCAGGGATGGGAAAAGCTGGACGAGGAGGCCATGCGCGCGGGTCTGCGCGACGTGCGGCGCTTCACCGGACTGATGGGTCGCCTGCAGCGTTTGCGCGAGCACCCCGAGTTGTTCGTCGACGTGGGGCACAACGCCGAGGGTTTGGCTGTGCTGTTCGAAACCTGGCGTCGCCTGCGGCGGTCCGAACGCACGCATGTTCTGTTCGGCGTGCAGCGCACGAAGGACGTGCTTTCCATGTTGCGTGTGATTGCGGCGCAGGGATTCGCGAGTGTGACGCTGGTGCAGGCGCGGGCGCATGAGGCCTACGCGGTGGAGGAGTTGTTGCGCGCGGCCAACGCCGCGGGCATTGATGCGTTCACCGCCCCGTCGGTGGCGGAAGGTGTGCGTGATACCGTGGCCCGGGCTGGGGTGGAGAGCGTGCTCGTGTTCGGTTCGCATTATGTGGTGGGAGAATTTCTGCGAGACGCCGAAACTGTGTGATACTCGCATTTCACACTTGACAATTACATCGGATGGACGGATATTTGAAAAGGAGTCTCATCCTGCCACGTACCAAGACACCTGATCACTCACAGAAATCCTTGGTTCGAGTCCATCACGCCTCGTCGGGCGTGCGCTTGTGTTGAGACACGACGAGCCGATCCATCAATCATCCGCCGCCGCGAGGCAATTCCGCAACGCGGCAACAACGTCACCGAATACATCTTCTGCACTCGCCGGGCGGTAACGCGAAGCCGCGTACACCCATCCCCGATACTCCAATACAGCAAGCAACACAACGTTTATCGACGTACACAGGGTACCCATCATGACCATGGACATTGCCGAACTTAAGTCAAAGCGCATCGCGGAGCTTTCGCAGATCGCCAAGGAGCTGGACATTTCCGGCTACAGCGACATGCGCAAGCAGGAGCTGATCTTCAAGATCCTCGAAGCGCAAACGCAGAAGGACGGCATGAGCTTCAGCAAGGGGGTGCTGGAAGTCCTGCCCGACGGCTACGGATTTCTGCGCGCCGCCGACTACAACTATCTGCCCTCGCCCGACGACATTTACGTCTCGCCGAGCCAGATCAAGAAATTCTCGTTGCGCACCGGCGACACCATCAGCGGACAAGTGCGTCCGCCGAAGGAGGGAGAGCGTTTTTTCGCGCTGCTGAAAGTGGAGGCGGTGAATTACGAGAGCCCGGACAAGGTGCGCGAGCGCACGCTGTTCGACAACCTCACCCCGCTGTACCCGAACGAGCGGCTCACGCTGGAGGTCGCACCCAACGACTTGTCCACGCGCATCATGGATTTGCTCACGCCCATCGGCAAAGGTAACCGCGGTCTGATCGTCTCGCCCCCGAAAAGCGGTAAGACGATTCTGCTTCAGAAACTCGCCAACAGCATTTCCGCCAATCATCCCGAGGTCATCCTCATCGTGCTGCTCATCGACGAGCGTCCCGAGGAAGTGACGGACATGGAGCGCTCGGTGAAGGCCGAGGTGATAAGCTCCACCTTCGACGAGCCACCCGAGCGTCACGTGCAAGTGTCGGACATGGTGCTGGAGAAGGCGAAGCGCCTTGTGGAGTCCAAAAAGGATGTGGTGATTTTGCTCGATTCCATCACCCGTCTGGCGCGCGCGCACAACACCGTGGTGCCGCATTCCGGCAAGATCCTCTCCGGTGGTGTGGACGCCAACGCGCTGCATCGCCCCAAGCGCTTTTTCGGTGCGGCGCGCAACGTGGAGGAGGGTGGCAGTCTCACCATCATCGCCACGGCGCTGATCGAAACCGGCAGCCGCATGGATGAAGTGATTTTCGAGGAGTTCAAAGGCACGGGCAACATGGAAATCGTGCTCGACCGCAAACTCTCCGATCGCCGCATTTTCCCCGCCATGGACGTCAACCGCTCGGGCACGCGCAAGGAAGACCTGCTGCTCACGCCCGAGGAACTCAGCCGCGTGTGGGTGCTGCGCAAGGTGCTCAGCGAGTACACCACGGTCGAGGCCATGGAATTCCTCATCGAAAAAATGCGCGGTACGAAGAGCAACAAGGAATTCCTCAAGTATATGAACAGCTGATGCTGTTGCAATCGGAAGCGTGGTGTTCGCGCCACGCTTCCGCCGTGTTTCGAGCGTAGTCGATCTTTCCACTCACAGTGTAAACGGATAAATCACATGAACGACGTCGTTATTGTCAGCGGCGCCCGTACTCCCATCGGCGCTTTCCAGGGTTCCCTCAAATCGTTGACCGCACCGCAACTCGGCGCCATAGCCATTCGCGAAGCGTTGCAGCGCGCGGGCGTGCGTCCCGAGGACGTTTCCGAAGTCATCATGGGCAATGTGCTCACTTCCGGTGTTGGACAGGCGCCTGCCCGCCAGGCCGCGTTGTTCGCCGGCATTCCGCAGAGCGTGCCGTGCATGACCATCAACAAGGTGTGCGGTTCGGGACTCAAATCCGTGATGCTCGCCGCGCAGGCCATTGCCGTGGGCGATGCCGACATCGTGGTGGCGGGAGGGCAGGAGAGCATGTCCAACACCCCGTATTTGCTCGACAAGGCCCGCACCGGCTACGGCTTTGGCCACAGCACGCTGGTGGATTCCATGATCAAAGATGGTTTGTGGGATGTGTACAACAACTACCACATGGGCAACGCTGCCGAGTTGTGCGCCAGCGAGTGCAACATCAGCCGCGAGCGGCAGGACGCCTACGCCATCGAGAGTTATCGCCGCGCCATCGCCGCCTTGGACCAGGGTATGTTCACCGAGGAAATCGTGCCAGTGGAAATTCCGCAGAAAAAAGGCGATCCCGTGCTCATGACAGAGGATGAGGACATCCGCAAAGTGAATTTCGACAAGGTGCCGCAACTCAAGCCGGCCTTCTTGAAGGAAGGCACTGTCACCGCGGCCAACGCATCCTCGCTCAACGACGGCGCGGCCGCCGTGGTGCTGATGTCGGCCGCGAAGGCCGCCGAGCTGGGTCTGGTGCCGATGGCGCGCATCGTGGCGCAGGCCTCCGCGGCCAAGGCGCCGGAGTGGTTCACCACCGCGCCCGCCGACGCGATCAGCAAGGCGCTCGGGAAAGCCGGTCTGGCCGCATCGGACATCGACCTCTACGAAATCAACGAGGCCTTTTCGGTGGTGTCGATCGCCAACAACGAGATCTTGCAGCTCGATCCGGCCAAGGTCAACGTGCACGGTGGCGCCGTTGCCATGGGGCATCCCATCGGCGCGTCGGGCACACGCGTGCTGGTGACGCTGTTGTATGCCCTGCGCCGTTTCGACAAGCGCCTCGGTGTGGCGTCGCTGTGCATCGGCGGCGGCGAGGCCAGCGCGCTGGTGGTCGAGCGCGGCTGAGCAGGCAATCGCGGACCGCGTTCCGCGCAATGAAGGACAATCACGTACATGTTCACCAATCCATAGGAAGCAATATGGAGATCATCACTGTTATCGGCGCGGGCACCATGGGCAATGGCATTGCACATGTGTTCGCGCAGGCGGGTTTTCAGGTCCGCCTCGTCGATGTGTCGCAGGAGTACCTCGATCGCGCGCTGGGCACGATCGCCAAGAATCTGGATCGCCAGGTGAAGAAGGAAGCCATCACCGAAGAGCAGAAGCAGGACACATTGTCCCGCATCAACGCGGGCACCGATCTGGCCGCGGCCATTGCCGACGCCGATCTGGTCGTGGAAGCCGCTTCGGAAAACGCCGACATCAAGAAGCAACTGTTCCGCACGTTCGACGCCGGTACGAAGCCGTCGTGCATTCTCGCGTCGAACACCTCGTCGATTTCCATCACCGCCATCGCCGCCGTCACCAAGCGCGCGTCGCAGGTGATCGGCATGCATTTCTTCAATCCCGTTCCCGTGATGAAGCTGGTGGAAATCATCCGCGGCCACGAGACGTCGGACGAAGTGTACGCCACGATACGCGACCTGTCGGTGACGCTCGGCAAGACGCCGGTGGAAGTGCAGGATTATCCGGGTTTCGTTTCCAACCGCGTGCTCATGCCCATGATCAACGAGGCGATTTACGCGTTGATGGAAGGCGTGGCCAGCGCCGAGGACATCGACACCGTCATGAAGCTGGGTATGGCGCATCCCATGGGACCGCTCACGCTGGCGGATTTCATCGGGCTGGATGTATGCCTGGACATCATGCATGTGTTGTACGACGGACTGGGCGATCCGAAATACCGCCCCTGCCCGTTGTTGAAGAAAATGGTTGCCGCCGGCCACCTCGGTCGCAAGAGCGGAAAGGGCTTCTACGATTACAGTGCTTCCTGAAACGACATCAACGAGTGAGGTGGATACGATGCATTTTGAATTGACTGAAGACCAAAAAATGATTCAGCAAACCGCCCGCGAATTCGCGCAGGCGGAAATTGCTCCGACGGCGGTGGAGCGCGACAAGTCGGCCGAGTTCCCCTACGACATCGTCGCAAAGCTTGGCGAACTCGGTTTCCTCGGCATGATGGTGGATCCCGAGTACGGCGGCGCCGGTATGGACACGCTGAGCTACGTGCTGGCGATGGAGGAAATTTCCAAAGTCGACGCTTCCGTGGGCGTGATCATGTCGGTGAACAATTCGCTGGTGACCTACGGCTTGCAGAAATACGCGAGCGAGCACATCAAACAGAAGTACCTCGTGCCGCTGGCGCAGGGACAGAAGCTCGGCGCCTTCGCACTCAGCGAGCCCGAAGCGGGCAGCGACGCCACCTCGCAGAAAACCGAAGCCGTGAAAGTGGACGGCGGTTGGGAATTGACCGGCACGAAAAACTGGATCACCAACGGCACCACCGCCGATTATTTCATCGTCATGGCGCAGACGGATCGCGAGAAGGGCTATCGCGGCATCACCACGTTTCTGGTGGAGAAGGGCTCGCCGGGCTTCGAGCACGGTGTGAAGGAAGACAAGCTGGGCATTCGCAGCTCGGACACCTGCACGCTGTTGTTCAACAAGACCTTCGTGCCGGACGAGAACGTGGTGTGGGAGCCGGGCAAGGGCTTCAATTTCGCCATGGACACACTCAACGGCGGACGCATCGGTATTGCCGCGCAGGCGCTGGGCATTGCGGCTGCGAGTTTCGAGGCCGCGCTGAAATACAGCAAGGAGCGGAAGGCCTTCGGCACGGTGATTTCGGAGTTCCAGGCCATTCAGTTCAAGCTTACAAAAATGGCCACCGATCTCGACGCCGCGCGCCTGCTGACCTACCGTGCCGCGGCGCTGAAGGATGATCATCAGCGTTTTGTTAAAGAAGCCGCAATGGCTAAATTGTACGCGTCACGAGTTGCAGTTGAAAACGCCCTCGAGGCCATACAGATTCATGGTGGCTACGGGTATGTGCGTGAGTATCTCGTCGAGCGCTTCCTGCGCGACGCGAAGATCACCGAAATTTACGAGGGCACGTCCGAAGTGCAGAATATCGTGATTGCACGTGAGTTACTCCGCGATTGAGCAAGGCAAGGAGAAGATGGTGAGAATGTGCGCGGACACATGCGGAATGCAAGCAGAACCGAAGGTGGCGCGGTAACGCGCGCCGATGTTCACGTGAGACATTGACCATGAGTTCCCGTTTTTTAATCAAGGAGGAAGTATGAAATTGTTTCTTCAGACCATCGCTCTTGCCGCCGTCATTGTGCTGTTGAGCGCACCCGCGAGCCAGGCCCAGTTCCGCAACGGCGGCAACTGGCTTGGTCCGAACCTCACGCTGGCCACCGATCCCATCGGTTTCGGCGTTACGTTCGAGCATGGCGTGAGCCCGAACATTGGCATTGGCGGCATTATCCGCTACTGGGGTAAATCGGTGACGTCCGCCGGTTTCGACTGGTCGTGGTCGATCATCATGCCGCAGCTGCAGGGCGCGTACCACTTCATGCCGGGCGACAAGCTCGATCCGTACGCAGGTGGACGTCTCGGCTATGCCATTTACAGCTTCAGCAGCGACAACAGTTTCTTTAATTCGACGGAAGATGGCGGCCTGTTCCTGACTGCGTATGGCGGCTTGCGCTACTTCTTCAATCCCGGCGTGTCGATCAACGGCAACCTGGAATTCCGCGTTGCGGGCGAGGATTATTTCGGCAGCACCTTGCAGCTGGCCGTGGGTGTGGATTTCACGCTGTAAGTGGAAGCGGTTTGCTTTTTTTTGAAAAGCGTCCCCTCGGGGACGCTTTTCTCTTACAGGGGAATTCGCTACATTCTCTTCATTCAAGAGAAGCGGAACCTATTGCGTTTTGCGCTTCCGCCCCCCGGGGTCGCCCAGCTCAGCCATCCCGGAAACACGAGTCGATTCACGAACATCAATCACTATAGTCAAGGACGGTGGGATGAAACATTGGTGTACCATCTCGATGCTGACCCTGTTGGTTTGTCTCTTGTCGACCGGCACGGTGCATGCCCAATACATGCCGAAAGCGCATTACATCGGCGTCAGTGCAACCGTCGTGACCGATCCGATCGGTTGGGGCGCACAGTACGAGTACGGCTATGACGAGAACATCGGCCTCGGACTGATTTTCCGTTACTGGGGACAGGAGCCCGCCAAGGCGCATCTTCAAACCGGTTCCGCGACGCTGGATCGCGACACCTTCGCTCCGATGGTGCAGGCGCGATACCATTTTCTCCCGAAGGACCAGACCGATCCCTACGCCGGCGTGCGCCTCGGGTACAGCATTTACTCGGAGACCTGGCAGACGGAAGGCATTGTGACACTGCCCAAGCCGACGGATCGTGCCGAAAGTGGCATTTCCCTCAGCATCATCGGCGGCATGCGCTACTTCATGACGAACAACCTCAGCCTCGAGGCCTGTCTCGAGTATTTCCTTGCCAACGACGAATTCTACTTCGAGAACGAGAGTTCGACGGCGGTGTCGTTCGGCGTGAATTTCACGCTGCAGTAAGCCCCGCGGCAGAACATGGTGGAAAGCCCCCGGCCGCGGGGGCTTTTCCATTTTCCCGAATGCATGCTCTTCCGGATTGACATTCCTTCGCCCCCTCCGTAACTTTTCATTTCAGTCCCACACGGCATTTCGTTACGCCGACGGATCATTTGACCTGACACAGCACTCGCGAGGTAGCCATGCGCAGTTGGAGAATGCTTTTCCTTTCTCTCGTCCTGTGCGGAGCCGGCACAAGCACTCTTGTGGCGCAGCATCCGCTCATCCATTCCGACGGAGACGAGCAACGACAGGCCGCCATGGAGAAGCCACGCGCCCGGGCGGAATTCGAATTCCATCGCGTCGCCTGGCCTATGGGCGACATCCCCGAAGGCGCGCGCGCACGGGCCTTTCGTGCAACGCGTGATTTGCCCATGTTCGCTCCCGGCGGAAAGGGCGCGGCCATGCGCGATTACGTGTGGAAGAACATCGGTCCGTTCAACGTGGGCGGTCGCATTTTCGCGCTGGCGCTCAATCCCAAGCGGCCGGAGACGATGTATGCCGGCGCCGCCGACGGTGGCGTGTGGCGCTCGTACGACGCCGGGGAAAACTGGACCTCGCTGTCTGATGATTTTCCCACGCAGGCCATGGGTTCCATCGTAATCAATCCCGTGGACACGAATGTGGTGTATGCGGGCACGGGCGACGCGAGCTTCGGCAGCCTGTCGTTCGATGGCGCGGGCATGTTCAAAAGCACTGACGGCGGCGCGAGCTGGGTTCAGGTGGGCGCAGGCACGCTGCCCGCCTACGCGAATATCAGCGACATGGCCATCGATCCCGTCAATCCCTCGGTGCTGTACGCCGCCATTCCCGATGGCGTGCGCGATGCTTCGCAACTCGGCATCTGGCGTTCGCGCGATGCGGGCGTAACATGGCAACTGGTGTTGCCCGGTCGCGTGACGGACATCGTGATCAATCCCGCGCAGCCGGAGATTCTCTACACGGTATCGAGCAAGATTTTCGAAGGCGGGCAGATCATCGCCAACAAGGGCTTGTTCAAAACCACCAACGGTGGTGATGACTGGAGCAAGCTCGACGTCGGCATCACGGATTCGCTGATGGGCCGCACGGCCATAGGATTGTGCGCCACGCAGCCCTCGGTGCTGTATCTCGGCGTTTCGGAGGTGGTGGGCACGGGCCGCACGCCGCTGTTGGGCGTGTTCAAAAGCACCGATGCCGGCGCAACGTGGACGAAGAAGGACGTGCCGTTCGATTACATGGTATCGCAGGGGTGGTTCGACAATATCATCGGCGTGCATCCCACGAATCCCGACATCGTGTACGCCGGCGGCGTGAAGCTCGTCCGCTCATCCGATGGCGGCGAGAGCTGGGTGCGCGTGGCCGACCAACTCGCGGGCGGAATTCTCCATGTGGACCAGCACGAAATCGAATTCGATCCGCTGCAGCCCGACCGCGTGTACGTGGGCAACGATGGCGGACTGTATTTGCTCACGAACGAAGGCCGGACGCTGGAGAAGCGCGACATCGGCATGTCCATCACGCAATTCATCGGTGGCGACATGTATCCGGGCAACGACAGTTTCGCCTTCGGCGGCACGCAGGACAATGGCACGTTGGTTTCGGATACGCAGATCGATTTTGATCTCACGCTATACGGCGATGGCGGGCATGGCTTCATCCATCCCACACAGCCCAACGTCATGTACACCACGCAGGAGCGCCTCAAGCTGTGGCGGTCGGAGGATTTCGGGCGCACGTGGAGTTGGGCCAATGGCGACTTGCCCAACGAATCGTCGCTGTTCTACATCGCCTACGCCATGGATAAAAGTGATCCGCTGAAGCTGTACCTCGGCACGTACCGCATGTACACGAGCAACAATGGCGGGAAGAACTGGAGCCGCAGACAGGATTGCCTCTTCAATCCCTGCTACTACATCACCACCGTGAGCATCGCGCCGTACGACAGCCGCATGATTCTCGCCGGCGCACCCACGCAGGTGGCCTTGTCCACCGATGGCGGCACGTCGTGGAAAGTGACGTCCAACCAGTTGCCGGCATCATCGTGTTCGTCGTATCGCACCTTCCGACCCGGCATCATGTACGCCACCTACAGCGGTTATGGCGTGCCGAAGGTGTGGCGCTCCACGGATTACGGCAACACGTGGACGGATATCAACGGCAATTTGCCCGATATTCCCACCTTCGATGTCATTGAACTGGATCAGGCCATCGTCATCGGCACGGAGCTGGGCAGCTTCATTTCGGAGGATGAAGGGGCGACCTGGCAGCGGCTGGGCACAGGCATGCCGGCGGTGGCGGTGCAGCGCCTGATGTATCAGAAAGAAACCGGAGTGTTGCGCGCCATTACCCATGGACGCGGCATGTACGATTTGCAGTGGACGGAGTTGGCGCAGGCGGCGCCGGTGTTTGTTTCGCAGCCAGACACGCGCACGCTGCACATGTCCGAGCCCTTCGTGTATGCTCCGGTGGTGCACGCGGTACCACGGCCCAGCTTCCGTCTGGTGGAAGCACCGCAGGGCGCGAGTATCGATCCCGTGCTCGGCATTGTGCGCTGGACGGCGTCCGACATTACGGCGCGCTTCACCATCGAAGCGACGAATGCGGCTGGAAGCGTGCAACAGAGCTTCACGCTGGCGACCAATGATGTGCTGATGACGGATTGGGAAATCGTGTCACGCTCGCCGATGAACAGCGTGGTGCATTACATGGCGATGGGCAAGGACCGCTCGCTGTGGCTGGCGCGCGACACGGCGTGGATTTCGCGCTCGACCGACGGAGGAAGCAGTTGGCAGCACATGCAATTGCCCAACACCGAGGTGTCGGTGATCACCGTGTACCCCATTGACAAGGACAATGCGTTCGTGGGGACCGGTGGACCGCAGAGTTTGATGAACACCGGCAGCGGCCACATCTGGCGCACCAGCGACGGCGGCGCCACATGGCAGGATGTGCTGTACGGTGTCGATTCGCGTTTTGGCAACATCCATTTCAGCGTTGCGGGACAGGGCATGGCGGTGAGCCAGGGCGCGAACGACTCGGCCGATGTGTTCATCACCAGCGATGGCGGTGCCAGCTGGACGCGGACGCAGCGGTTGTCCGCCCGCGTGCCGATGTACAACACCCTGAGTTTTGTGGGCGCGGCCGGCTGGTTCGGTTCGTCGAATTTCTACGTGCCCGACAATGCCTCGTTGATGCGCAGCACCGACGGCGGGCAGAGTTGGGAGGAGAAGTCCCTGGGCGCGGGATTCAACTATGTTTCGGACATCGTTTTCCTCGACGATCGCAACGGGTGGAGCATCGATGAAATGTCCCGGCGCATCAAGAAATCCACCAGCGGCGGACAGCGGTGGATCGTCACCTCGTATCCGATGAATGGCGAACGCCTGGTGCGCATGCAGGTCGACAAGGCCTCGGGATCGGTGTGGGTGCTGTCGGACGAACACGCGTGGGTGTCGCGTGATCTCGGGATGACGTGGAAGCGGACGGAATTCGTGCCCTGCGGGGCCATGACCGGCATGGTGTTCGCGGACTCGACCACGGGCTGGATCGTCTCGCGCAACGGTATTGTGCAGAAGCTTGCGCGCGATCCCTTCGTGGTGTCCACCACACCGACGGCGTTGCCTGTGGACGTGCAGCTACGCGCTCCCTGGCCCAATCCTGTCACCGAGCCGGCAGGCGATATTGTGCTTCCCGTGGCGCTGACGCGTGCGGCTACGGTACGCCTGGCCCTGTACAACAGCGCGGGCAAGGAAATCGCCCTCATGCACGAACGTCAGTTGTCAGCGGGCGAACATTTCCTGACATGGACGATGGACGCGTTGGCGAATGGTGTGTATTTCGTCACCATGTCGGCGCTGGGTCAAACGCAGACGCGTCGCATTGTGCTTGCGCGCTAGACCTGCATCTCAACAGCGGCGCACAGGATGACGGCACATGTCTCCGTGCGCCGCACGGATCACCTGCGAATTTTGAACACGGAGTACATCATGTGGAGAGTGGATCGTTTCCTTGGCAACGGGCGCGTCGCTGTTGTTGCGATTGCCCTGTTGTCGTTTTGTTCGGGAATCGCCCTGGCGCAGAGCAGCGAACAGGCGCCGCCGGACAATGGCGGAAGCAAGGCAGCCGCGCGTGCGGCGTACATGTATGATCGACTCACATTTCCCGATGGCGAAATTCCCCCTGGCGCACGCGTGCGCTCATGGCGGCAGGCCACGGAGCAAATGCGCCTGTACGCTCCCGGCGATAAAGGCGGCCTCATGGCCACGTATGAATGGCGTAATGTGGGTCCGCACAATATCGGCGGTCGCATCAAAGCGGTGGCCGTCAATCCGCTGAACCCCTCCACGATCTACATCGGAGCGGCCAGCGGAGGCATCTGGCGCAGCTATGACGAGGGACGCCATTGGCACAGCATCAGCGATCTCCTGCCCACGCAGGCCATGGGTGCCATTGTGATCGATCCGGTGGACACGGCCGTGGTGTACGCGGGCACGGGCGAGGCGAGCTACGCGCTGAATACCTTCGACGGCGGCGGCATGTTCAAAAGCACCAACGGCGGCGACACCTGGAGCGAAGTCGGTATCGGTACGCTGCCGCCCTACGGCCGCGCGAGCGACATGGTGATTGATCCGCTGAATCCTTCGCGGGTGTATGCCGCGATTCCCGACGGCTTCCGCGATGAAGCGCATATCGGCATCTGGCGCAGCACCGATGCGGGGAATACCTGGGCGCAGGTGTTGCCGGGGCGCATGAACGACATCGTCATCGACCCCATCAACCCGAACATTCTCTACACCGCATCGTCCTCGGTCACGAGCGGACGCGACGCTGCGCGCTACGGCGTGTTCAAGACCACCGACGGTGGCGACAGCTGGAACGCGCTCGCGCTGCCCGGTGTCAACGACACGTTGATGGGGCGCACAAGCATCGGCATCTGCGCGGCCAGGCCCGAGGTGCTGTATCTCGGCGTATCCACGCTGAGCGGCAACGATCGCACACCGCTGCTGGGCGTGTTCAAAACCACCGATGCGGGGGCCTCATGGCGAAAGCTCGAGGTGCCGTTCGATTACATGGTGTCGCAGGGATGGTACGACAACATCATGGGGGTGCATCCGGAGAATCCCGACATTGTGTACGCCGGCGGGGTGAAGTTGATTTTCACCACCGACGGCGGTGAGAGTTGGACGCGCGTTGCCGATCAGGGATACGGCGGCATTGTGCATGTCGATCAGCACGCGATTGATTTCAACCGTCAGGATCCGTCCATCGTGTATCTCGGGAATGACGGTGGTTTTTTTGTCGGTAGCGGCAACGGCACGGCGTGGGAAAAGCGGGATTTCGGACTCGCAATCACGCAATTCATCGGTGGTGCCATGCATCCCTCCAGCGACGAGGTGTTGTTCGGTGGCACGCAGGACAACGGGACGCTGCTGTCGGAATCCGCGCCGCTGTTCGATCTCGTACTGTACGGTGATGGTGGGAACACCGCCATCGATCCGCGGCGTCCCGAGGTGATGTACACCACGAAGGAAACGCTGAAGTTCTACCGTTCAGAGGATTTCGGTCGGACGTGGACGCGCATGCAGAATGGCATGGGCCTCGACCGTTCGCTGTTTTACATCGACTACGCCATGGATCCGTCGAATCCGGATATCCTGTATCTCGGAACCTTCAACCTGTACAAGACCACCGACGGTGCGAAGACGTGGAAGCAGGCGGCGTATTGTCCGCTCGGTTCGGGTAATTCCTGCTACTACATATCCTCGGTGTGGGTGGCGCCGTACGACGGCGCGCTTGTGCTGGCGGGCAGCAATGGCGGCGGTGTGACCATTTCGCGCGACGCCGCGGCAAGCTTCCAGCGCGTGCCCGACGCAATGCTGCCCGCCGCCTGGTGCAGCAGTGTGCGCACGTACCGGCCGGGCGTGTTGTACGCCACGTACAGCCGCTATGGTGTGCCGAAGGTGTGGCGCAGTATCGACGACGGTGCGACGTGGACGGACATCAGCGGCAATCTTCCCGATGTGCCGGTGAACGACATCATCGAACTGGACGGCCGCCTCGTGATAGGCACGGAGATCGGCACGTTCATTTCGGACAACGACGGGCTGGATTGGCAGCGTTTCGGCACGGGCATGCCGAGCGTACCGGTGTTCAAACTGCGCCACAATCCGCGCAGCGGCACCTTGCGCGCCATCACGCATGGTCGCGGGATGTACGATATGGAATGGAGCACGCCCGCCGCGGCTACCCCGGCGTTCGTGTCCACACCGGATACAGCCGCGATGGAGGCGGGTTCGGTGTTCACCTACGCGGCGGTGGTGGATGGCAACCCGGCGCCCGCCTTCCGTTTGCTCGAAGCGCCGAGCGATGCGACGGTGGACGAGCGGCTTGGCGTCGTGCGCTGGGTGGTACGAGGCGAGGCACGTTTCACCCTCGAGGCATGGAACGCGAATGGTGTCGCGCGGCAGGTGTTTACATTGCGCGAACGTCCCGTGTCGGGCGTGGACTGGGAAATCATCCAGGCGCATCCGTTTTCCACGCCGGTGCTCGCCATGATGCGCGCCGGGGACGGGAGTCTCTGGCTTGCGCGCGACAGCGCCAAGGTCATGCGCAGTGTGGATGGCGGGAGCACCTGGACCGAGAGAGTGGTGCCGGGATCGAATGCTGCTGTGGCGAGCGTGCATGCCTTCGATGCGCAACGCGTTGTGGTGGGCACACGCGACGGTCGCCTCATGCTCAGCACCGATGGTGGAACGAGCTGGTCCGAACGTTTGCGCGAGGTGAATGCCACGTTCAACAACGTGCGTTTTTCTTCGCCGCAATTCGGATTGGCGGTGACCGGCGATGCGAACCGCAGAGACAGTGCCGTGGTGTATGTGTCGCGCGATGGCGGGGAGCAATGGAGCGTGCTGGCGAAAACACCTGCGCGGCAGGTGTTGGAGAATTCGCTGACCATGGTCGGCGAGAGCAACGCCTGGTTTGCTTCGTCGAATATCTCCCGTCCAACGCCCGCGGGTCCGGAGATTTACCGCAGCAGTGATGGCGGCGTGAACTGGAGCGTGGCCGCGGTGAACGCGCAGAACATCAGCGGACTGGATTTTGTGGATGCCTCGGTCGGTTTTTGCTCCGACGACATGAGTGGCGTGTTGCGTCGCAGTACCAATGGTGGCGCGCGCTGGCTGGCGGCGTTCTATCCCATGGGCGGTGAGCGCAATGTGCAGGTGGCCACCACGACGACTCCCCGCGCGGTGTGGATAGTCAACGACCTGCACGCCTGGGTGAGCACCGACGACGGCATGACGTGGACGCGTACCGCGCTGGTGCCCGCCGGACCCGTGCAAGCGGCGGTGTTTGCCGATTCCGCGCAGGGGTGGGTGGTGAGCAAATCGGGCATAGTACAGCGGTTGCGGAATTCTCCCTTGACCAGCATGCGTGCCGAGGCGGTGCCGGGCGAGGCGCAGCTTCTCGCGCCGTATCCCAATCCCGTCGGAAGCTCGGGCACGGCGAGCATGCTGCGGTACCGACTGCACACGGCTGCCGCGGTGCAACTCGATGTGTACAACGAGGCCGGTGTGCGCGTGCGTGCACTGGTGCATGGCTGGCAGGGCGTGGGTGAGCACGGCGTGCTGTTCGAGAGCGAGGGTTTGCCCGCGGGCTCGTATTTCGTGCGAATGAATGCTGGAACTATACAGTCCGTTGTTCGTATTGTTGTGTTACGTTGATTTTCCCATACATCACGATGCGGCAACCACATGCAGTCCGCATCGTTCAGCAGGAGAGGTACACCGTGAAGAGACTGCTTCTAGCCGCCATGTTGCCCATGTTGCTTCTTGCCGCATGCAGCGACGATGACAATAGCACGCAACCGCCCGCCGGCGACACCGAGAAGCCCAGCATCAGTTTTGTTACGCCGGTCAATGATCAGGCGGTGACGGGAGACGAGTTGCTGGTGGAACTCACCGCGTCGGACAATGTGGGTGTGACGAAGATCGAGATTTTCGTCGACACCGCACCATCGCCCGCCGCCGTGCTGCAGGCCGCGCCCTGGAAGACCACGATCGCGATCACCGATTGGACTGTGGGGACGCACGCCATAGCCGCCAAGGCCTACGATGCCGCGGGCAACGCGTCGAATCGTATCGTGGTGTCGGTGGTCAAAACGCAGCCGGGTGTGTTCGCCTTCAGTTTCTCCAATGGCAAAACCTTCACCT
>JAMIQH010000335.1:0-16761 GCA_035914695.1 Bacteroidota bacterium
CTGTTCGGTGAGGAGCGCGATGGCGCACTGCGGCTGAACACCTTCGCCGAAATCACGTTCGAAAAGCTCGCACTCGCCGTGCAGCGTTACCCCTGCCTGCGTCTCGACGCAGCGCGCTTTGCGCCCGATGCGCTTGAAATCCTCGTCACCATCACCGACTACCGCAATCACAGCGCGGCGCGTCCGGAAAGCTGGGAACATCCCTTGCGAGCGCGAAGGACAATGACGATTCCGCTGCTGGTGGGATTTCTGAAAATGAACAGTGCGAGAGCCATCAACAGCGCACGAGGCACCACGGGGCGTGCCGTGTGGACGCGGCGTTACCACGATTGCATTGTCGAGGATTCCGGGGAGATCGAGAAGATCCGGTGCGCATTCAACACCGCGATGCAGCGCTCGCAGCTCACGCGCGACAAGGCAGCTTCTTCCGTGCGCAATCTACGCACCGTGCTGAATGAGGCGTTCGCGCTGTTTGGCGAGGACCACGCCCGGGCGCCACGGAACGAGGCGCCGCCGACTTCGGGATTGCTCATGCTTGGCCGCGCGGTATTCCTGCGGGATACCGTGCTGCGGGCACCATACGCGGTTCCGGCATCCTCTCGAACGGGGAAGGGGAAGCGGAAGCGCCCCCCCACGATACCGGAGATGCTGGACGCCTCGTTTGCGATGCTGCACACTGTGGAACCGGAAGCGATGTTGCTATCGCTGGCGCCGGGGTAGCGGGGCGGGATTGTCTGCGATTGATTTTTGCACTGTGCTCCGGTCGGTCGTTCTCAGAGCAGGTTCGATGCACCCCGCGGTGTTTCGCGCGGGCGGGGTATGCGCGGAGGTGGAGGATTTGGGACATGGAAGTGGTTATTCGGAGGTCGTCCCGGGCGTTTCATTATTACGGAGTTTACGGTATTATGAATTTCGGGATCAATCGGCTTTGGGGGGAGGCGTTCCCGGGCTGAGATTGCGGCTTCGGGGACTGGATTTGGCTATTCACTGAATAACCCACGCCCGGTGCGTGAGGCGGTGCGGCCAGCCCTGATTTGGCTATTCACTGATTATCCCACGTCTGGGCAGGAGGCCGTGCGCTCGACCGGGACTTGGCTATTCACTGAATACCCCATGCCCGGAGCCGGAGGCGAGGGGGGCCGCGGGGAGATCGTGAGGTCGACCGGGACTTGGCTATTCACTGAATATCCCAGCTGGGAGGGCGTGCACGGAAACAAGGGTTTGTTTGCCGGTCGATTTGGCTCGATCAGAATATCCCGGAATGTGTTTGCCGTGCCGATCGCAATTGGCACTCGAAACACGTGTCCGCATCCCGAACCGGGAATCCTCCCCGCCCCTCGCTCCGGGCACGATTTCCGAATGGCGATCATGTGGAATAGAAACGGGCGGCACATTCGGTGCGCCGCCCGTTGTCTCGCATCCAATTGATGCCGAGATGCTCATTCCTCAATTGTTCCGAACAAGCAGGCGGGAGCGAAGCTGTTCGGAAATGTCGAGGAAAAAATCGTGCATGCTCTCCGGCGACGACGTTGTTTCGATCCGTATCAGTGCGGGGGCGGCGTACAGCGTACTCGCGAGATACGCCTTGTAGCGGATGCTGGGAGTGCGTCCCGAGGCGACAAGCTTGTCGATGGCTCGAGACAGCGAGGTGAAATCGTGGGAGGGATGGGTGAGGCGGAGACGGACCGCATAGTAGAGCGATGACTCCACAACACCGTCGTTGTCGGAGAGCAAGCCACGTTCGTAATTCTTGATCGCAACGGCCGAAGGCTGGCGGTCGCTGCTGCTCAGCGGAGGGACGGCGTCATCGATTGCGGCGGTGCTCCTTGTCTGTGCCAGGCCACTTCCGGTGATCAGCACGATCCCGAGCAATATTCCGTACAGTGCGTTCATGATGGTCCTCGCTGCGTTGAGTGAACTGTTTCAGTGTCGAATACTCAGCAAGGTACGCCCACGTACTGTCCGAGTTGTACGGGGTGGGTAAACACTTGTCACGAAATGTCATCGAGAGGATGCGGGGGCGGCAAGACGCAGAAGAACACGGTCCGTGTCCCATCGCGCGCGAACGCGTATGGTGTCGCGGGTGGTGACAAAAGGTTCGGGGGCGCGCAATGGGCGACGCGTGCCAGGCGAGTAACGACCGTCACCGTCGAGATCGAGATACACATCGAGTACATAACTGCCCTCCGGCACTCGGCTGAACTTGAAGCTCCCCGTACTGTCCGTCACCAGAGTCCTGCCGCCGGCTCCCTTCTGTGTCCCGCGCAAATGAACCGTGGCAGGTATGCGCACGCTGTCGCCCACGATCACCGCACCACTTACCGCTCCCACTGGCGAGGACTTGGCGGTCGTGAATGTCACACAGTACAAACTATCCGCAAGTGTCCTTCCGGTGATTGCATCGCGCACGCTGGCCGTATTTACACAGAGCCGATAGCGTGCTTCGCCCTGAAGCACGGCATGACCGATGTCTACGCGTGTCATATCCGGCCACTGCGTGACGACGGGGATGTCGCGTCCGGAGGAATCGGACAGTGTGATCCCCAATTCTCGAACGATTGGTCGGTCGAAACGCAGAGAAAAACTACTGTCGGGATCCACGCCGCGCGCGTCACGTGCCGGAAAATGCTCTCGTACTATTGGTCGTGCTGTATCCGCCTCCAGGCTCCCATCAAAAAATTCATGCACCCTCCCCATGGTATTTCCCGCGACATCGCGCAGCGAGTCCAGGACGATGCCATACCGAACGCTGTCCATTGCCGCTGCGAGATACACGTCCCAGGCAAATTTGCCCTGCGAAGCCGGGAGAATCGTGAGCACTGGCAGCTCTTCACCTCGCGCGGAATCACTCAACCGCAACATGCCCGCAGCAGGCGGAAATGGTTGCACATCCTCGCTGAAACTGAGGCGGAGTCTCCTGATGGACAACGCCTCCACACGCTGCAACCATGGCCGCGTGGTGTCCTCGCGAATAAGCCGGAATCGCAGACTGCTGCGCAACAATGAATCTCCTGTGGAAACGTCGAAGGCGGGTATACCGATGTCGTCGTTTTCCACGTCGTACAGCATGTTGTTCTGCTGATCACGTACGGCGAAGAGACGGTACAGTCCATCCGCCAGATAAGAGAAGGAAAAACTCCCGTCCTCACCTGTGCGAATCGCATAGTCGGGTCGCTCCTCTGCGGGGTCGAGTGTGTCCGCACGACCTTCCGACAATCGATAGGCGAAAACACTTACGCCAGCGGCTTTCTCATCCAACACCGCTCCCGAGATCGTGCCACCGTCAATGGTCCCACCTGTGGAGAAAGCTACCTGCACACTTCCGCGCATGCGATTTCCGGCGCGGACATCCTTGACTGTGCTGCCCACAGTGATCACATAGGTACGCTCGGGTGCAAGCACCTCGGAGAAGCGTATGCGTACTTCACGTGCTGACCAGTCGTACACGGGTGGCGAAGATGGAAGCGGGGAAATATGCACCGCGTCCTCGAAGGATCGCCTATCCACACGTTCGCTGAATTCGATGCGCACTTCGTCACCAGTAAAATTCACGGTGCCTGTTGGCGGATCCGTGGAGAGAATTTCCGGCGCTTCGCTGTCCGCGGGACCACCTTCCGGCGGTCGCTGCGTTGCGCAGGACAGCAGGAGAACGGCACTTCCTAATAAGAGAACGCTGTGTCGGAACATCATGGGAATCATGTGTTGGATGATGATCATTCGCGCGAGCGCAGCAATGCGCGGTAACGCTCGACAGCCCGCGAATGCTCCGTGTAGTTGCGCGTGAACACATGTCCGCCGTGGCCATCGGCCACAAAATAGTAAAATTCGTGGCTCTCGGGGTAAAGCGCGGCCCGAATCGCGGCCCTTCCGGGATTGTTCACCGGTCCGGGCGGCAACCCCGGGTACAAATAGGTGTTGAAGGGCGAATTGATGGCAAGATCGCGGTACAGCAAACGGCGTGGTCCGTCGGGGATGATGTACTGCACTGTCGGATCGGCCTGCAACAACATGCCGCGCCGTAATCTGTTGTAGTACACACCCGCTACGCGGGCACGCTCCTCGGGCAGACGTGTTTCACCTTCAACCAGCGATGCCATGGTCAACACATGGTGGAGCGACACGCCACGCTCGCGCCTCCGCGATTCATGGGTTTGTTCGAAATGTCGCAGCAACGCCGTGACCATACGCGCGAGGACTTGCTCCTCATGCGCATCGTAGCGAATGTCGTAGGTGTCGGGGAGAAGATATCCCTCCAGCGACCGCACGCCTAAGCCAAGACTATCGATGAATTGTGCATCCTGCGATAGGGCAATAAAACGCTCGGCGCTGAGTCCCGTCGCCTTCTCGAGACGCGCGGCGATGCGCTTTATTGTGAATCCCTCGGGAATACTGACGCGCGTGATGGCCTGATGGCTGCCCGCCACAAGAATGCGGAGAACATCGAGCGCGGATAATGTCGGCGGGAAGCGGTACAAACCCGATTGCAATCTGTCGGCGCGACCGCTGAGCCGCGCGAGCACGAGGAACACTGTCCGATCCCTGACAATGTTGTTCTCCGAGAGCGAGTCGGCGATTCGCGATAGCGTCGCTCCCTTGGGAATCTCAACAGGCCGTTCCTGTCCGTGCGAAAACGGGAGAAATGCGCTGCTGAGCGCGTACAGCGCGAGCAGTATGACCACGGCGGCCGCGGCCACGACCAGTGTTCGCCGTTTGTTCACGTGAACAGCGTCCCCTGTAAGCGCGCGAACGCCGCGGCGTGGAGGTTCGACTCGCGTTGCTCCCGAGCCATCCAGGCCAGCATGGCCACCATCGCCGCATTGTCTGTGGAATACACGAGTTCGGGAATGAAGACTCGCCGCTGCTCCACCGCGCAGGTGGCGCGCAATGTGGCGCCCAGCTCACGATTCGCCGACACACCGCCCGCCACGGCGATGTCGCGTAGGCCGTATTCACGTGCCGCGCGAAGTGTTTTTCCGACAAGAATATCCACTACCGCGCGCTGGAAGCCCGCACAGATATCGTCGATGTCAGCATCGGTCAGTCCAACGCCGTGCATGGCGCCGGCATTGCGAAGATGATACAACACAGCGGTTTTCAAGCCGCTGAAACTGAAGCGATATCCCTCTTCATCCAGCAGTGGTCGTGGAAAGCGAATGGCGTCGGCGTTCCCACGTTCGGCGCGTCTGTCGATGATCGGTCCGCCTGGAAAGCCCAGCCCTAACATCTTCGCCACTTTGTCAAAGGCCTCGCCCGCTGCATCGTCAATGGTTTTTCCCAGCAAACGATAGCGTCCCACTCCTTCAATGATGGTCAACAACGTGTGTCCACCGGATACGGCAAGAGCGACGTAGGGAAAGGTTGGATGCTCGCCTTCAGACAGAAAAGGCGAGAACAGATGTGCCTCGACGTGATTGACGGGGTGGAACGGTTTGTCGAGTGCCCAAGCCACCGCTTTGCCGATGTTGAGTCCGACGAGCAGCGATCCAATCAAGCCGGGACCTTGTGTCGCCGCAACGGCGTCGATATCGCGTAGCGTCACTCCCGCTTCGCGCAGCGCCTGCTCGATGATGGGAAGCGCCGATTGCAGATGTGCGCGCGAAGCGAGTTCGGGCACCACGCCGCCGAATTCAATATGACAGGCCTGTGAGGAAATGATATTCGACAACAACATTCCGTCGCGCACAACGGCGGCGGAGGTTTCGTCGCAGGAGGATTCGATGCCGAGTAAGGTCACGATGACTCAGGATCCCCGATAGTATTGCAGGGGATTGGGGGTGACAATGCATTCCTCGGCAATGGAGATCGAGGAAGCAATGGCGCCGCGCGATCGGAGCGCGTAGAGTCGCGGCACCAGTTGATCGCGCAAGTCCTCGGGTGTGAGGGGATTGATGAAAATGTTCGTGCCGCCCTCGAAGCCCGCCGGCGTGTTGATACGCTGCCGGATGAACACATGCCAGGGAATTTTGAAAATGGAATCCATCGGTGTGTGAAACCACTCCTCGTTCACTGAGGTGTGACGTCCAATCGCGGCATGTACGGCGCGGACCATGTCGCTCATTCCGCGAATCTCCTCGTCTGTATGGTCCGAGGGTCGGGCATGGACGGATTTGGAGAAAATCTCCACCGTGGGATAGCGGTGTCCGATGCCCACGAACGCGATGGCGGCATCGTTCTCGGCGAACACCAGATTGTTGTAACCGGCGAAATTCGGTCCGTAGGTATTGTAGACGTTCTTGTCCTGCACCACCATCTTGATGCGTCGTTCCATGGCTTCGCCCCAGGCGTCGATTGCCACGATCTGCGTATGCAAATGGTCGAAGGTGGCACCGGCGGGAGCCAGCCAATTCTTGAACACGCTCAGGGCACGCACGTAGCGGTTGTTCTGCACGATGTCCTGCATCGCCGCGATGATGAAGCGGAAATACTGGAAGTGTTCGTCGTCGCTGAGGTCGCCGGTGAAAAACAGTACAGGGACGCCGCTCTCATCCGTGGTGAAATGCCTGTCGGCCACAATCAATTCGTGGCCACCGCCGAAAAACGAATCGGCCATCGACCAGAGTTCCTTGTCGAGTATGGCCACAATCTCCTCGTCCGAGCGGCCCTGACGACGCAGCTTGTACTGCAGGATATCGGTGACATGCCGCAGCCCGATGGGATTGGCGAGATAGGATTCCTTCCAGGCGTTGTTCTGTGCGGACAGCCGATAGCTGTAATTTTTGCGCCAGTAATCGACGGATAGAATTTCGAAAAGATTGGAAATGCGGCGGAACAACGGGCGCGTGTTCTGGTAGTGATCGGGCGCTACCTGCGCATGCACCGTGAATGACGAACCCTCGCGTACAATGCGCGCTTTTTCGGGTGCTGTTTCGTACAGGCGGGAAATACAAAACGCGCACTGCCCCTCGGGATCAACCATTTCGGGGGGTGCTGCGACGGTGTCTCTCAACGGGTCGCCGGAAGGCTTTTTCCCACGTCCTGGAACGGACCACACTTCAACCCCGGTGAAGGGGTTGACCTGCTTGACCGTTTTGTCGGCCATGATGTGATAGTAGAAGTGATAGTCCAATACCTGCTCCGATCACTTCGTTGAGAAAACAACACGATACGCGCGGAATTGCTTCCGCGCGTCTGAGGTCGGCAGATCAGTTATCGTCGTTCGTGCGCTTGGCGCGGCGGACGGCCTTCTGCTTCTTCATGCGCTTTTTGATAGAGGGCTTGGTGTAGAAGGCGCGACGCTTGAATTCCTTGAGAATCCCTGAACGCTCATACTTCTTCTTGAAACGCTTGATTGCACGATCGATGGGTTCGTTTTCCTGAACAATGATGCCGATCAAACTGATCTCCTTGCCGTATATTGTGAAACATGGTTGTACAAACCTGAGATTCAAAAAATACCACGCGGACGCGTGCAAATCAAGAGGGAAAAGGGGGCTCAGCCGCGAATCCGTTCAGCCGTGAATCCGGGTTCCGCCGGAATTCCGGCCGCGCTAGGAACACCATGAACCAAATGCCGCGGTCGCGGTGTTGAGATCGATTATTGGAATCACGGAATGAGCAACGATACAACCCGTCCGCCTTGGAACACCATCATCCTCCTCGCCATTCTGGCCTTCGCCAGTACGTTCTCCACGGCGGTGGTCTTCCCGAATATCGGATCCTTCGTGCGCGACCGCTTCATACTCAGCGACACGGCGGCCTCGTTGTTTGCCGTGTCCTATCTCGTGCCCCACGTGATCTTCGCCTTTGTGTGGGGAGCTTGGTCCGACCGCGTGGGTATACGCAAGCCCTTTCTTATCGGTGGCTATGCTGCCACGGCGCTGTTCCATTTCCTCCTTCCGTTCGCACCCACCTATCCGATGCTGCTGCTGCTGCGCGTGGCCGAGGGTGCGACGAGCATATTGGGTTTTTCGCTGGTGATGACCATCGCCGCCGACCTCGCTCGCGGTGCTCATCGCGGAAAAGTGATGGGGTTGATGGGTGGGGCGGTCTCGCTGGGCACGACGCTGGCCTTCCCGGTGGGCGGTGCGCTGGGCGTGCGGTCGATGCTGCTGCTCTGCGGCGTGGGAGCGGTGATTTTGTTGCTTTGCGCGGCGGTGGCCTGGCGTTGGCTTCCGGAGGGCTCGCTGGGACGGGCACGCTCGCTTCGCGATGCGCTGGCGGTAGCTCGCGATTATCCGGCCCTCGCGCTGCCGTACGCGTTCACCTTCATCGACCGCTTTACCGTGGGCTTTTTCGCCGTCACCTTCCCCCTGTACGCGGCTTCCGCGTTCGGTATGGACGCGGCGGCGAGCGGACGGGTACTTGCGGGCTTTTTGCTGCCGTTTTCCGTCCTCACCTATGTATTCGGGCGCATGACCGACCGCATCGGTCCGATGCTGCTCCTTCTCGGTGGATCCCTGGTGTATGGTGTGTTTGTGGTATTCACCGGGTATATCGGACAGGAGCATCTTTTGTATCTGATGGTCGTCCTTGGCGTGCTCGCCGCGGCAATGTACGCGCCGACGTTGTGGATGGTCGCCGCCTGGGCGCCTGCCGAACGCAAGGCGTCTGCCATGGGTGGGTTCAATGCGGCGGGATCGATCGGCTTTTCCCTCGGACCGTTGGTGGGTGGCGTGCTTGCCGATCTTGCCGGCTATGCCGAAGCGTTCATCGTGGCGGGAGTGTCGGAAATCCTGATCGTGCTCGTCGCTCTCCCGGTGCTCTATCGCATGGGCGCATTACGCCACGCGCGCATCGCCGTCACGAGGGAACAGACTTCCTGATCATTTGCCACTGCACACAAGCTCTCCCACTTCGCAGTATCGCCGATAAATGTGACGCCCCCCGCGCTTGGCACGGGGGGCGTTGTTCAATGCAGCGCTCTATGCTGTTCTGCGAATCGATCAGCATTTCTCCAGCGCTTGTTCGAGATCGCGAAGCTGATCGCGCACATCTTCAATACCCACGGAAATCCGGACCAAGCCATCCGTGATCAAGGCCTGCTCGCGCTGCTCCTTGCCCATGCTGAAATGCGTCATGCTGGCGGGATGCTGAATCAGCGACTCGACACCGCCGAGACTCACAGCGAGAATGAACAAGCCGACGTTGTTCATCAACGCCTTGCCCGCTTCCAGACCGCCACGCAGTTCGCAGGAGATCATCGCGCCGTTGCCAGCCATCTGCTTCTGAGCGAGTTCATGCTGCGGATGACTGGGCAGGCCGGGATAGCGCACCCAGGCGATTTTCGGATGCGCCTCCAGCATGCGTGCGATGATCAGGGCATTATCCGAAGAGCGCTCTGCACGCAGAGGCAAGGTCTTGATGCCGCGGTGCACGAGAAAGGCGTTGAAGGGATCGATCACACCGCCGAAATGGTTGAGCGTCTTGCGGAAGTGCGCGTAGCTTTCCGCATCGCGTACCACCACCACTCCGCCCACGACATCCGCATGACCGTTGAGCGATTTCGTCAAGCTGTGCAACACCACATCCGCGCCGAAGTCGAACGGACGCTGCATCACCGGGCTCATGAACGTATTATCCACCACGAGCTTTGCTCCGTGCGCATGCGCCAGCTCCGCAATGCCTGCGAGATCACTGATGACCAATGTGGGATTGGCGGGGGTTTCAACATACACCATTTTCGTCGCGGGTTCGATGGCCGCACGCACGGCCTCGATGTCCGATGTGTCGACGAAGGTGGTGCGCACACCGAATTTCGCCATGAAGTTCTTTAACAGCGATGCCGACGGACCATAGACGGATTCGCTCGACACCACATGGTCGCCGGTCTGAAGCATGGCGGCCATGACGGTGTGTACCGCCGCCATTCCGCTGGCGCATCCGAGGGCGTGCGAACCACCCTCCAGCGCCGCGATGGATTTCTCCATGGCTTCGATGGTGGGGTTGCGCATGCGCGTGTAAATGTAGCCGTCTTCCTCGCCGGCGAAAAGGCTGGCGCCGTGCTCGACATCGTGGAATTTGAATGTGGAAGTCTGGTAAATGGGCGGCACCACTGCGCCGTGTTCATTTTCCTCAATACCAGCGTGCACGGCCAACGTTGCCATGCCGACATCTTGATGGGATTTCACCATGAGACTCCAGGTTCAGTAGGACGAAAATGTGGTTACCGGCGCGAACAGCACCCCCCGGCACCAGAGAATAACATACAGGATAATCCGATACGGGGAAAGTACGTCAGTCGAAAAACACCCAATCCACGCCCAGACGCAGGGCGCGATCATACATCGGATGGAAACCCGTGCTGATGTATTTCGCATCCAAGGCGTTGTGCAACACGACATGGATGGTGGCGCGCTCCTTGATTCCGGCGAAGAGAAAAAGGTCCACACGCATGGCATCGGTGTAGCTCCACTCGCCACTGGAACGCGCCTCGGTGAACATCCCCAGCACGGGATGGTAATTCAGCGGTTGGTAGGCGCTGTTCATTTGCACGCGCGCTCCCGTGCGGAGTTGCAGTGTGCCTTCGATGAGCGAACCCTGATAATAGAATTCGGCGCTGTACGCGCGTTCGGGTGCGCCCAACACGGGAATCCCCACTTTCTCTTCGTCGCTCGCAAGCAGGCTCGCCCTCTGGTCGAGATGGAAGCGCCACCATCGCAGTCCCACTCCAGCGCTGATGCCTGTCACCGCTTCATTCGTGGCTCCCTCGGTGCTGATCGTCGTACTGTAGCGCCCAATGAGGCCATCGTACACGGGTTCGGTGATGATGTGCAGACGATGGTCTCGCTGGCGTTGGAACACGCGCATATCCACATCGAACCATGAACCTTGTCCACGCAAACCGGCCTCGAGAATGCGCGTGGCCTCGAGATCGGGATTGCGCGTTCCTTCGATGATCACCGACGGGCCGCTGTATGCCAATTCCACTCGGCTGTACACGCGCGGGGCATAGGAAAAACCACCCCACACGGACCATGTGTCAACTATGGTCATGCTCGCGCCCGCGCCGATGCCCAGGGCGTCCTGCTCCCACATGTGCTCGTAACGCGCGAGCCCATGCAGGCGCACCGGCCCGAGCATCAGATCGAGGCGCGCGCGCGCCATGGCGGAAACGCCACTGCCCTCGAAGGATGCGCCGCCTTTCTCCGCCGCGTAGCGCGAGAGTTCGCCGGCGAGATGCAGGCGGGCCCAGGGCAAAGCATCGACATGCTCCAGCGCGACGCCCAGCTGCGACCAGGTGTCGGTAATATTGAGCAACGGTTCGTCGAGCGTGTCTTGTATCAATTCCTGCACATTGTCGCGAAAGCGCCGCACATCCGAGAGCCAGTATCCGCGGAGCGTGCTGCGATGACTGCTATCGGCGCTCCACAAGGCGGTGGTGGCAAGCTCGGCAGTGTAGCGCTGCTGCTGCGTGAATATGGTGGGATTGATCAGCGTCGCGGACTTGGGATCGAAGGCCTCCTCGCTGAAGGTCGAGGCGCCGTCCACGGGGTAGGAAATCGTTCCATTGCCATCGATGTCGCCCAGGACGCCGCCGTTGAGCAGTGTGATCTGGTCGAAGTAGGCGAGGGCGAGTCGGGAGGAAAAAACCTCGTCCCACGCCCGCCGATACCGCAGGCGCAGATGCCAGCGTTCATGGCGATTGTTGGCGAAACGCGCGGCATCGTTCGAACTGATCACGCCGATGGTGGCGCGCGTTCCTGAAAGGAGGAGATTGTCCGAATCGCCGGGGTTCAACGTAAACAGCGCGTCGGTGTACAGGTAATCGTTCGCGGCCTCGGTGTGGCGCAGCCGGCTGACGGGGCGGGGCGCGTCCCATTCCTTTTCACGAACATCCACCGCGAGCAGCGAACCGTTGGCGCCAGCCCAGAACGACTCGTACTGCGGGTACACCCGTATCAATTCCATGTCCTCCGTCGCGATGAGCAAGGCATCCGCCTGGGGATTGAGCGGGTTGCGCAGCGAGCCCCCGTTCACCGTGTACACGGCATCGAAGGGCGTCATTCCGAGACCACCCAACCAGCCCGGTTGTCCCAGATTGCCGAGTCCATACTCCTGTAATCCCGGATGTCGTGCCGCGATATCCGCGATGCTGTGGTACTCCATGGTGGCGATGGAATCCTTCGGGAAATCCCTCCACGCCGGATTGCCCGCCGCGATGCGACTCGAATCCCCGCCTCCAAGCGTTTGTTGTGGCATGCTCCGCACACTATCCGGCGCAATCCCCGTGGTATCGGCGGCATCCGTGGCTGTTTCCACCTGCGCGCGAAGCAGCGCGGGCAACAGCAAGGCGAGGAGCATCAGCAATCGCGTCATGACAGCACCCGTTTGCTTCTGCCGCGATGCTCGTGTACGCGCAGCAGATATTTCATCAGCACGCTGCGATACCAGGTGAGCTGATGATACACGTGTTCCACACTGCCGAAACTTCGTTTGAAATCGCTCACACCCGCCGTGTTCGCCCCCATGAAATCGAAGGTCGCACAGCCCCGGCTGGCGCCGTGCGTGAGCAGCGTGTGGACCAGCCAATGCGAAGCGAAGGGACACAACGCGGGGTCGGCTCCTGCAAGCCAGTCGTAAAGCATGCTACCATCCTGCATGATGACGCGTACCGCCGCAGTCGCGCCATCGGGTCGTACGGCGGCATGACATTCCACCATGCCGCGGGCGCGCAGCGCCTCGAGCCAAACGCGCATACTCTCCATGGAAAAAGGCGGAGTAAGATCGTGTCGACGATAACTGTGCTCGAACAGCGCGAGAATGCTGTCGGTGGAGGGCTCGCTGTGCAAGGTCAACTGCGCGGCGGCCGCTTTGCGCAGTTTTCTCCGAAGGGATTGGCTGTATCCTTTCCACAGCGCGTCGGCATCGCGCAAATCCACACGCAAGGTGCGTTGCTCGCGCACATCCCAGCCGCGGGAAGTGAACACGCGGAGTTCGTTTTCGCTGAAGCTGTCCGACAGCGTGAGGAGATGGTATTCGCCTTCGATGCGATCGAGCAGGGCGCCGAGCTGTTCGTCGGTACAGCCGCCACGTGCACATCGACCGGCGTAGAGCGTGATGGGCAGGGCGGTGACGAGACGCAGATTCCCGCGACGGCGGGAGAGCAGGGGGATGCCGCATTGCGCTTCTCCGTCCACGGACAGCATGGCCACGCGGGCATCGCGCTCAAACACATTGGCCAACACTTCCAGCCAGGACGCCGAGGCGAAGAGCGGAGCCGCGCTGCGCGCGTGCAATCCCTCCCAAGCGGCGCGCGCGTCGTGCAGCGTTTCCATCGTGACCGTCATCCCCGCCATGGTGTGTTTCCGTTACAGCGTGAGTGTGACGGTTTCGCCGGCGATGAAATGCGAAATCTTGTAGAGATACTCCGTGGCCACCATCATCTGCTCGCCCACGTTCTCCGCCTCCTCGCTCGCCGAAGTAATGCCCGAGCTGATGTCCTTGATGATGCCGCGTTTGGCGGGATTGATGGTCAGTGCCCAAAGCTGTGAAACCTCGAAGGTGCGGAACACGCCGTTGATGTAGCGGTCCTCGTCCTGCTTGGCCACATTGTTGCCCTGCGCGTAGCGCTCTTCGATGCTGTCGAAGGCCTTGCTGTACAATCCCTTGCTGTCGATGTCCTGAATGATCATGCGCGAAAGCCGGTAGGCGCTCGTGGCTATCACCGCCGCGGTATGCACAGGTTTGCTGTCGGGCTTGAGCACCTTCACCGTGGCATCGTGAATGGATTGAATCTGATCCTGCATGGCGCCGCGTCCCACGAAACGCATTTTCGCCAGCAACGCATACATGGCGTACACCCCACTCATCGCATTCATCAAGCGCACCGGAGTGGACGAGGCGGCGCCGACGCTACCGCGAAAACGCTTGACCTCGCTGTCGATCTGATCGCGAAAGTCCTTCTGCGTGTCCAACGCGCGCGCGGTGACGGTCAGCACCTCGAACAGCGCGTCGAGATCCACCACCATGGTTTCCACCGCATCCGCTTTTTGGGCGGCGCGGCGTTCGCGCTCGATGCGGTCGAGACGCGCGAGCAATTCATTGCGGAGTACAGAATCCTTTTTCACCGCTTGTCCCGTGACGGCTGTGCTCACACTATCGTCCGGTGGAAGCAATGCCGCGTTCTCGTCGCGAGTCTCGGCGGTTGGAGTGTCCCCTTGCGCGGCATTGCCGCCGCGGTCGCCGCCACAGGCGGTGCCGGAGAGGAAAAGAACGATGAGCAGAAGGAGGGATCGACAATTCATGATGTGGGGCGTTTGGTGCTGATGATGGAGGAGACGAGGGCTTCGATGGTCTGCGAAAACATGCGGTACTCCGTGCCCGTGCCCACGGCGGCGGTGACGAGAATGTAGCGGCTGTTGGCTGCATCGGCGAGCCAGAATGTTCGTCCATGCATGGGCGCACCCGCGGCGACGGTCGCTTCTTCACGGCGCAACACGCGTATCGCCGTGTTGGCGGGATCCGAGGCCTGTGCGGCGAGACTGTCGGGAAGTGCGGTGGCGAATACCGCCACGCGCACAAGCACCTGCGTTTGCAGCGTGGAAGGATCGACGTAGCTCAGTTCGACGCCGGGCAGGGTGGCGGATTGCCCCGGTATGGCTTGCGGCGTTTCACGACCCACATCCCAGCCGATGGGATAGCGGAAACTCAGGCCGAGATTGTCGGAACTGAAGGTGCTGCTGCCTTCCTCGCGGATGCGCGAGGTGAACTGCCGTTCCTTCTGCCACCAACTTCCCTCGAAGTCCCCACTCTCGGTGAACGGCACCACCCAGGCACCGCCCTCGCGGCGGAGACGGAAGGTCCCCACGCTTTCGAAGGTGGCGTCGTGAAATCGCACCAGAAACGTGGCGGTGAGCAGGGCGCTGCTGCTGTCGCGCATTTCAATATCGAGCACGTCGAAGCGCGTGAACGTATAGGCGAACGGTGTCAATCCCGCGTCGAGACGCGAGCGGAACCAATTCGCGAAGTCCTCCGCGTTGTTCACGCCCTGGGCGCGCAGCGACGAGCGGCTCGCGCGCGAGAGGCGGCGATAGGGCTCGCTGTACGAACGATCATCGTCGAACAACCGCACCCAGTCGCGAAACACTTCGCGGGCCTCGCGGTACAGCACGATTTCCTCGGGCAAAATATTGGGCTCTCCCCGTTCCTCCTTGGGAATGGGTTTTTCCTCGCCACCACAGCCGGCGAGAGGGAGCAGGGAGAATGTTGCCACAACGGCAAGCAGCGGGAATGGGATGTATCGTTTCATACGCATTCAATAAAAGTACATAATTCGGCATCGTGAGGAAATGCCAGCGCATGTGCCCCGTCGCGCGGCGGTATCGCCACAGCAGGTGTTGGCGCAACGGCGAAACATTGACCCGCGCGCCGCGCTGTCGTACATTTTGCTCCGGAGTATTTTCCCTCACCCGCACGAGGACGCGATGACCATCCGCCGAACCCTGACCCTGCTTGCAACTGTCCTGCTCATCGCCTCCTGCGGCAACGAACGGAAGGAGCAGAAGCCGATGCCCGAGAACAAAGCGCGCACCACCGTGCTCGAACGCCTCGCCATGTACGCCCCGACGGATATTTCCGTGGATCTTTCCGCCCTGTCGGATCGCGACTGGCAGTGCATCACCAAACTGGTGGATGCGGGCAAACTCGCGGATTCGATTTTCTGGCTGCAGAGTTCGCACGAGGCCGTGGCGTTGCGCGACTCGCTCGCCGCACTCAACAGTTCCGAGGGGTGGGATTTCTGGAAATACGTGATGATCAACTACGGACCATACGACAGGATTTTCGAAGGCGAGCGCTTCGTGGGCGAGGGACCCGCGCGCAAGCCCGCCGGAGCCGGCTTCTATCCCGCCGATATGACGAAGGAAGAATTCGAGGCCTGGATCGCCGCCAATCCCGCGCAACGCGAGGCCTTCGAGAGTCCCTACACCGTCATCGTACGCGACGGCACCGGATTGGCGGCCGTACCCTTCCATGCCTACTATCCACAGGTCGAGCGCATGGCGCAACTGGTGGAAGAAGCCGCTGAATACGCGGACGATCCCGGTCTCAAGCGCTACCTCACCCTGCGCGCCAAGGCCTTGCGCAGCGATGATTACTTCGAAAGCGACATGGCTTGGATGGATTTGCGCGACAACACCATCGATGTGGTGATCGGTCCGATCGAGAATTACGAAGACGGACTCTTCAATTACAAGACCGCCTACGAATGCGCCGTGATGGTGAAGGACGAGCAGGGCAGCAAGGAACTGCGCATGTTCACCGCGCATATCGACGCGTTCGAGCGCGCGCTGCCCATCGATGACAAGTACAAGCGCGCCAGCGCCGGCAGCGACAATATCCTGGAGGTGGTGAACATCGTGTACTTCGGTGGAGACTTTCACGCGGGCGTGAAAACCATTGCCGCGTCCTTGCCCAACGATCCGCGGGTGACGCAGAAAAAAGGCGGCAAAAAGCAGATGTACAAGAATCTGATGGAAGCCAAGTTCGATAAAATCGTGTTGCCCATCGCGCAGCGCGTGCTGGATTCCACCTTGCACGGCCATGTGGATCGCGCCGCGTTCACTTCTTTCGTCACCTTGCACGAGGTATCGCATACACTGGGCTTGCCCTACGTGTGGAAGCAGCCCTCGCTCACGGTGCGCAAGGCGTTGAAGGAGCGCTACTCGGCCATCGAGGAATGCAAGGCCGACGTGCTCGGCCTGTGGAACAACACCGTCTTGCAGCGTGAAGGCCTGATGGACGACGAGGCAATGAAGCGTTCGATCGTCACGTATGTTGCCGGACTGTTCCGCTCGCTGCGTTTCGGCGTGGAGGAAGCCCACG
>JAMIQH010000336.1:0-6619 GCA_035914695.1 Bacteroidota bacterium
TGTCGCGCTCGAAGCGCATGGGCAAGCGCGGGATGAATGTGCTGACCAGCTTCCGCAGGCGCTCTTCGCGCTCCTCGTCGCCGCGCTCGCGTTCACGCGACACCACGGCGAACGTGACAATCGCCGTGAGGTAGAGAACGAGGAATATGTCGAAGCGTCGTCTGCGTACCACACTTCACACCCGTTGTGTATGAAAAAAAATCGCCGCGCTCACTGGTGCGCTCCTTCCCGCGTGCCACGCTCGAGCATCGCCAGAATGAGACGGGACTGTTCCAGCGCCATTTCCTGATGCTGGATAACTCTTTGGAGTTGCTCGGTCTGTTCACGAAGGATGGCGTTCGTTTGATCGATACGCTCCATGTACTTGCGCGCATTCTCGGCGCTGACCTTGGCAAAGCCATCGGTCAACCGCGTGAGCAAGGCGTCCTGCCGAATATCCGTCTGTGAGAGCAGTCGAAACAGATCGGACACCGCGGTGGTCATCTCACGCACCGAGTTGTTCATCGATGCCATGAGGGGCTCCGCCACCCCGGCCGTCGCCGCGCCCTTCCCCGCTTCGTCGTTTCTGCTGTACGACGTTACCACCGCGAGCAGGAGCAGGAACAATGCCTCGACGAGCAATGTCCCGAGCGCGAAGAGCAGATCGAAACCCGCCAGATACAACCCGACGCCGACGAGCACAAGCATGGCTCCGAAATACACCAGCCCAAGCACCGAGTTGTAGTAATAGGTGCCGACGATTTCCTCGAAAAACACCCGCGTGCCCAAACGTCGGCCGAGATTGTTCTCGAAACGAATGCGACGCCCGTCGTGCATTTGAAGCGAAATGGCGTCCCGGCACAGTTTCCAGCATTCGAGCAGAGTTTTGAACTCCAACGCGTTTTTCACGCGTCGTTCGCGATAAAACTCATGAAGGAGCCTTCGTCCTTCAATGGTTTCCAAATCTCTGAGTGTTTCTGCTGTGTCTAACAAACTACCTGTCTGAGAGGTATGGCCAACACAATTGGGGCGGAACTCGTGACCTAATTCACAAATCATGCCAAAACCCACCGCCCCGCCGTGACTGTAAGTCCTTGCAGGCAAACGATTAGCGAAAAGGGTGCTCGTGAATAGTATTCACGCGCAGTGCGGATGATTCACACCGTTCGCATTCCATCACGTTGCGAGCGCCGGCGCGAAACACGGGGTGCCGCAAAGCAACATAAGGAAAGCACCTCACTAGGGCGGCCTTGCCCCATGAGGTGCTTATTGTCGGGAAACGCTTCCATTTCCGGCCTTGTCGGACGGAAAGCGCGCGCCGTCATTCCTGCTCGTAGCGTTCGCGGAACCACTGCATGGTGCGTCGCAGGCCTTCGTCCATCGACATCTTCGGCTCCCATGCATGCAGGGAGCGGATTTTCTCGAACGAGCATACGCTGCGCTGCTGCTCGCCATCCTTGGCGGGACCGTGCACTTCCTTGGCCGGCGTGCCCAGCGCGTCGTTGAGCGTACGGAAAATGTCGTTCACGCTGGTCTCGCGCGCGGTGCACACGTTCAGTGTGTCGCTGCCTTCCATCTCCAGCGCATGCACATTCGCGCGCACCACATCGTCGATGTACACGTAATCCCGCGTCTGCTCGCCATCGCCGTTGATCACCGGCTGCTGTCCGTGCAGCAGCTTGTCGCAGAAAATGGCAACCACGCCGGCCTCGCCATGCGGATTCTGCCGCGGGCCGTACACATTGGTGTAGCGGAATGTGGTGTAGGTCAACCCACGCACCTGATGGTAGTAGTGCAGATAGCGTTCGACCGTGACCTTGGTGATACCGTATGGCGAGCACGGCGCGATGGGATGCTGCTCGTCGGCGGGAAAGTACACCTGCTCGCCGTAGCCCGCGCCGCCCGAGGAGGCGAAGATCAGCCGCTTCACGCCATGCGCCAAGGCCGCCTCGATCACGTTGATCGAACCCAGCACGTTCACGGCCAGATCGTAGCGGGGATCTTCCACGGATTTCCGCACATCGATCTGTGCCGCGTGATGGTTGATGATGTCGATGTTGTGCTCGCGCACCACGTCGGCAAATCCTTCGTCACGAATGTCCATCTGATAAAACGCCGCACCTTTCGGCACGTTGTCCAGCACTCCCGTCGAAAGATTGTCGACAATCACAAGCTCGTGGCCAAGTTCCCTGTAGGCATCGGCAATGCTCGAGCCAATGAAGCCCGCGCCGCCGGTGATGAGGATGTTCATGCGCCCTGTCGCGTGTTATGAAACATTCTCCAATGTAACCGGCCTCGCGATATCGATCAATCACCGGAGCACGGCCCCGCCACGCGGTTGCGCGCGGGACGTGCTGCCCATCCGCCGCTGCGCATTACGCATTCCCCGCGAATCCTCGTACATTGCCGCCTATGAAATCGCTGCTGAAACAACTCACCACCGATTCCGCCGTGTACGGCGTGAGCAGCATACTCGGACGCTTCATCACCTTTCTGCTCGTGCCGTTTTACTCGCACATGCTGCCGAAAGCCGAGTATGGCGTGGTGATCGTGGTGTACGCCTACATCGCTTTTCTCAACGGCGTCTTCACCTTCGGACTCGAACCGGCGTACATGCGCTTCGTCGCGGGCGACAGCGGTACCGTGGAGCGCGACCGGCGCAACCGCGTGTTCACAAGTTCCACGCTGTTCATACTCGCGGCGGGACTAGCGCTCTCCGTCATTGTCATGCTGTTCCGCGACAATGCCCTGGAATTCATGGCCGTGGCCCCGCAGTGGTCGGCAATACTGCCGCTGGCATTGGGATTGGTGGTGGTGGACGCGGTGAACAGCATTCCCTTCGCCGCACTGCGCATGGAACGCCGGGCCCGCATGTTCGCTTCGATCAAGCTCGTGTCGATCGTGCTGAATGTGGGATTGAACGTACTGTTCATCGCGGTGCTGGAATGGTCCATCGTCTCCATTTTCCTGTCCGGATTGCTCGCCTCGCTGTCCTCGACGCTGCTGCTGCTGCCGCAATTCCTCACCCATCTGGGCGGGGGCCGCGAACGTGGTCTGTTGAAGGAATTGCTGCGTTACGGTTTCCCCACCATGCCGGGCGCCATCGCCATCATGCTCATCGAAATCATCGACAAGCCCATCATGCAATTGCTGACGGACGCGGCCACGGTGGGACTGTACGGTGTGAACTACAAGCTGGGCATTTTCATGATGCTGGTGGTGACGATGTTTCGTTACGCCTGGCAGCCGTTTTATCTGCAATTGGGCGAATCCGACGAGGCGCGGCGGCTGTTCGCGCGCGTGCTCACCTATTTCACCCTGCTCGCCGCTTTCACCGTTCTGCTTCTCTCCTTCACCATCGACGAGATTGTGCGCATCCCGCTTCCGCTGCGCGGCGGACGCACGCTGATCGCGCAGGAATACTGGAGCGGCGTGCTCATCGTGCCTGTGGTACTGCTGGGCTACCTGTTCGCCGGCACGGCGCAGATTCTCAACGCGGGCCTGTATTTACGCAAGCGCACCATGATCGTGCTCTACGCCACCGTGGCGGCGGCCGCGCTCAACGTGCTCGCCTGTTTCACCCTGATCCCGCGCATCGGCATGCTGGGCGGGGCGTTCGCCACGCTCGCGTCTTATGTGCTCATGAGCATCGTGTACTGGGCGGCCGGGCGCCGGGTGCTGCCCATCGACTGGGAGTATGCGCGACTGTTGCGCATCGCCATCGCCATGGCCTTGCCGGCGGTCATCTGGTATCTCGTTCCGTCACCGGCGTTCCCCGTGGAATTGCTCTGGGAAGCGGGGCTGCTCGGGCTCTTCCTTGCGATGCTGGCGGCGACAGGGTTTTTCACCGCGCGCGAACGCGATGAATTGCGCGGCGTGCTGCGCCGGATCACTCGCTGAATCCGCGCTGGTCCGGATTTTGTCATTGTTTGGGAATGCGGACGTGGCTAACTTCGGGGAATCGTACACACGGAGGACATCTTCGAAGAGCCCGAACAACGTCCCTCAACCATCAGCGGCCGGGTGCTGGTACTAAACCAGAGCTTTGAACCCATTTGCATTTGCGGCACGCAGAAAGCCATCGTCCTGCTGTATCTCCACAAGGCGGAACTGATCGAGGAACGGCCCGACCGCAGCATACATACCGTGTCCTCCTCGTGGCCTTTCCCGAGCATTATCCGGCTCAACAACTACCGTCGCATCCCCTACAAGAACATCATGCTCTCGCGCAAGAACATCCTTCGCCGCGACGGGCATCGCTGTCAGTACTGCGGATCACATGCCGCACCGTTGACTGTGGACCACATCATTCCCCGCGCGCGGGGCGGTGCCGACAGTTGGGAAAACCTGGTGGCCGCCTGCCTGTACTGCAACAATCGCAAGGGCAGCCGCACGCCCGAAAAAGCCGGCATGACCCTGCTCAGCACGCCTCGTCGGCCTTCGCACGTTTCCTTCATCGTGCAGTCGGTGAACCACGTCGACGACGGCTGGAAACCCTATCTGTTCATCGGGAGCTGAGCCGGATTGTCAACATGATCAGCCCTGCATATGCGTTTGCATATGCGTTGGCGGAAACGTGCGTGGAAGCAGGGATTTTCCGTACATTGTAATTTTGCCACTAAAAGGGTGATTCGTGAACGTGCTGTTTTCCTGGATTCGAAAAATGTATCAGTGGGTGGAGGGCTTTTCCACCAAACCCGGAGCGCTCTGGGCATTGTTCATCATCGCCTTCATGGAATCATCGTTCTTTCCGGTGCCACCCGACGTACTGCTGATTGCGTTGGCCGTGGCCATGCCCAAGCGCTCGATGAAATTCGCACTGATCTGCACTGTTGGTTCGGTACTGGGAGGATTGTTCGGATATTTCATCGGCTATGAACTCATGGACATGGTCGGTCGGCCGATCATCGATTTTTACAATGCGCAGGAGTACTGGCTGAAAGTCGAGGAGGCGTATCGCGGTCCGGTGGGCGTGTGGTTCCTGGTGGCGGCGGCGTTCACTCCCATTCCCTACAAAGTGGCCACCATTGCCGCGGGCGCGACGCTCATGCCGTTGCTGCCGTTTTTCATCGCTTCGGCGCTGGGACGTGCGGCGCGTTTCTTCCTTGTCGCCGGCCTCATCTGGAGGTTCGGTCCCAGCATCAAGACCTTCATCGACAAGTATTTCGACAAGCTCTCCATCGCCTTCGTGGTCCTGCTGGTGCTGGGCTTCGTCGCGGTGAAGTGGGTATTTTGACGCGAAGGCGCGGGGGAAATTCCTCACGCGAAGGCGCGAGGACGCGAAGGCGCGAGGGGAATTCCTCACGCGAAGACGCGAAGACGCGAAGGCGCGAGGGATGGTGTACGGTGGGGGCGATGTCAATGCGGGTCGATGGGAATTTCGGTCCGGAAGCAGTTCTTCCCTCTTTGCCGCGTTGGCGTTCCACACGTGTGACTGTAAGCGACCGAACAGGTTGCGCATTGCGATGGTCAATGATCGACATCGCACTCCAGCGGCGACATGAACGATCCGGGTTCAACCCAGAATGGGGCGCGGGGGGGGATTCCTCACGCGAAGGCGCGAGGACGCGAAGGCGCGAGGGATGGTGTAAGGTGGGGGCGATGTCAATGCGGGTCGATGGGAATTTCGGTCCGGAAGCAGTTCTTCCCTCTTTGCCGCGTTAGCGTTCCACACGCGTGACTGTAAGCGACCGAACAAGTTTCGCATTGCGATGGTCAATGATCGACATCGCAATCCAGCGGCGACATGAACGATCCGGAGTTAACGCAAAAGCCCGTCCGAAGACGGGCTTTCGCATCTATCCGAAAAAGGACATTAGTTCTTTTTTGCAGTCTCGGACGTCGTCGTGGTCTTGTTTTCGGCTTTGGAACCGCTGGTGCTGCTCTTGTCGCCGCAATCCGACTTGGAGGCCTTCTTGGCCTTGGCTTCGTCGCTACACTCCTTGGCGGCCTGACCGCTGCAGCAACCCGACTTTGCCTTGGACGCGCTCTTCGGCTGTTCCTGGGCGGTGGCAACAAACATGCTCATGGAGAGCGCAACCACCGCGGCAAGGGAAAGGAATTTCTTCATACATCGCTCCTTGATGAAGGTGAATGGTTTATGAACAAAAAGATAGAGGTTGTCTTGGATGAATCCAAGGGAAATCGTTCTGCCCCTCGGACGACTAACACACGCTCCCTTCTCTGCTCATTCTCACTTTCACCTTTCATTTAACCCATCCGCGCAGTGGTGAAGAGTGAAGCGTAAAGTTTGCGGTCGCCAGGAAGCAACCGGTACCCCCGCCGCAGGCAATGGACGCGTGTTTCGCGTCACTTTCGACAACGAGCGTTGGATTGCTTCCTCTGCGGCTACTGCTCGGATCCTTGCGGACTTCCACGAATAATCTGTGATAATCCGTGTGAAATCTGTGAAATCCGTGGTTTTAAAACCATGTCGAATCAGAATAATCCATTCACCGCGCCATTTTCATTCTCCCGTGTGTGACAAAGGAACATGCAAGACTGTGGTTTTTACCCTATGTGGAAGTGCGAAAGACCATTGTCGCGTGCCACGGCTTGATCCGTCCATCGGGAAGCGTTGGGTAACGCCTAACGATTCACGATTCACCACCCCCCCGCGCGCAGGCAGGCGTAGCACAGC
>JAMIQH010000337.1:0-2071 GCA_035914695.1 Bacteroidota bacterium
CGTTGGCCAGCGTGAATGCGAGCTGGGTGATGGGATTGGCACCCGCTTCGGCGATGTGATACCCGGAGATGGAAACCGAGTAGTAGTTCCGCACGTTGTTGCGGACAAAATTTTCCTGAATGTCCCCCATCATGCGCAGGGCGAATTCGGTGGAGAAAATGCAGGTGTTCTGCGCCTGATCTTCTTTGAGAATGTCGGCCTGCACGGTGCCGCGCACACTGGCCATGGTTTCGGCGGTGATGCGCTGGTACACGTCCTCGGGCAGCACTCCCATGCGCAACAACTGCTCGCCCGACACGCCAAGTGTTCCGAGTCCGAAGTAGCGATGCACGGCGCCGCCGCGCTCGAACTGCGCTGGATTGTCCAGTTCGGCAAGCAAACCGGGCAGATCGTCGACACCGGCGTAGACGGGACGCGTCAGGCCGCGTTCGGCGTACCAGGCATCGATGTGCCGCTGCGCCTCGGTGAAACGACCGTTCAGCACGAGCCATTTTTCCACCTGCTGATCGATGGCGGTGTTCATGAACATGGCGAGAATCATCGGAGCGGGTCCGTTGATGGTCATGGACACGGAGGTACTCGGCGCGCAGAGATCGAAGCCGCAGTACAGCTTTTTCATGTCGTCGAGCGTGCAAATGGACACACCGGAGTTGCCGATTTTCCCGTAAATGTCGGGACGTTCGTCGGGATCCTCGCCGTAGAGTGTCACCGAATCGAAGGCCGTGGACAGCCGTGCCACGCCGATGCCTTGCGAGAGGTAATGAAAGCGCCGGTTGGTGCGCTCGGGCGTTCCCTCGCCGGCGAACATGCGGGTCGGGTCTTCGCCCTCGCGCTTGAAGGGAAACACACCGGCCGTGTACGGGAAGCTGCCGGGAACGTTTTCCAGCAATATCCAGGAGAGAATGTCGCCGTGGTCGCTGTACCGGGGCAGCGACACCTTGGGGATGCGTGTGCCGGACAGTGTGGTGTGGAAAAGTTCGGTGACGATTTCGCGGTCGCGCACGCGTGTGGTGAGCACATCGCGCGTGTAGGCGGTGCGGGCGTCGGGCCATTTGTCGAGAAGATCGCGGTTCTCAGGCGCGATGCGCAACCTGTAGTAGCGCGCTTGCTCCGCGAGAGCGTCGAGTAAATCCTGCCGTTGCTCGGGAGTGCCTATTTCCACCAGACCGCCTTCTCCGGAAATGGTCACTTCGCGCCGTGTGGCTGCTGCCAGCAACGCGCTGCGTGCGCCTTCGAGGCGTTGCAAGGTGCGGGCGAATTCCGCCTGCTCGGCCACCCAGCGTTTGTAGGTCTGCACAGCATCCGCGATTTCGGAGAGGTAACGCGAACGCTCGGGCGGGATCACCGCCGCTTTGTCCGGCAGCGCGCGTTCATGCCCCAATTCCACGTTCCATGACACGCCGCAGCGTTGCTTGAGGGCGGTGATGACGTTGTAAAAAAGATGATTCGTGCCGGCGTCGTTGAACTGGCTGGCGATGGTGGGATACACGGGCAATTCCTCGTCCGCGGTGTCCCAGGCGCCTCGGTTGCGCTTGACCTGTTTGCGGATGTCGCGCAACGCGTCTTCGGCGCCGCGCTTTTCGAATTTATTGAGCACGATGATATCGGCGAGATCGAGCATGTCGATTTTTTCCAACTGCGTCTGAGCGCCGTATTCCGGCGTCATGACGTACATCGAAACGTCCACCAGATCGACGACCTCGCTATCCGATTGACCGATTCCCGCGGTTTCCACGATCACAAGATCGAAGCCCGCGCGTTGACACAGTGCTACGGCGCGATGCAGGGCGGCGGACATGGCGGTGTTGGCCGCACGCGTGGCAAAGGATCGCATGAAGACGCGGTCGTGAGCATCGGGCCGTGTGGAGGCAATGGCGTTCATACGGATGCGGTCGCCGAGCAACGCTCCGCCGGTGCGGCGTTTGGAGGGATCCACCGACAGAATGGCGATGTGCAACTCCGGCAGTTCGGTGAGAAAGCGACGCACCAGTTCGTCGGTCAGCGAGGACTTCCCCGCCCCACCGGTACCGGTAATACCCAGCACCGGCGCGCGCTCGTCCGCAGGCGCGTC
>JAMIQH010000338.1:0-16335 GCA_035914695.1 Bacteroidota bacterium
ATGACCGGCGGCCAGGCCTCGTCGGCACGTGGCAAGCTCGAGGACATTTGCCGCGGACTCGGCGTGCCCGAGGAGCACATCCTCGTCGTCGAACCCTTGCGTAAAAATCACGAAGAGAACGTCCGCCTGATCAAGCAGGAGCTGTACCATCGCGGCGTGTCGGTGATCATCGAACGCAGGGAGTGCATACAGACCATCAAAATCACCAAGAAGACCGAGAAGGAGTCAGCCGAATGAAACGCGACATCATTCTCGCCGGCGTCGGCGGACAGGGCATTCTCACCATCGCCACCATTATCGGCTACGCCGCCGTGGAGCGCGGTCTGCATCTGAAGCAGGCCGAGGTGCACGGCATGTCGCAGCGCGGCGGCGATGTGCAATCGCATTTGCGTTTGAGCGAGCAGCCGATTTATTCGGATCTGATTCCCGAAGGCAAGGCCGACATCATCATTTCCATCGAGCCCATGGAATCGCTGCGCTACACCAGCTTCCTCGCGCCCGACGGCTGGCTGATCGCCAACAAGAAGCCCTTTGTCAATATTCCCAACTATCCGAGTTACGAGGATGTGTGGGCCACGATCGAGGCCTTCCCGCGCAGCATTCTCATCGACGCGGATCTGCTCGCCAAGCAGGTGGCCACGCTGCGCTCGATGAATATCGTGATTCTCGGAGCGGCGTCTCCGTTTCTCCAGATGGAGCCGTCGGAACTCGAGCACGCCATCGAGGCCATTTTCAGCCGCAAGGGCGACGCCATCGTGCAGCAGAATCTCGCCGCCTTCCGCGCGGGACGCAGCTACGCCGAGGAGAAAAATCTCGTCGGCCACTGATTCGAGCTTTCCTTCCCACCTTCGACGGGCGCGTTGTGCAACACAGCGCGCCCGTTCCTTTTTTTTTCCCGACATCCATGCGCTCCGGAAACGTGGACGAGATACCGCGCGCATGCGTTGTAAAGCTTGTGGATTTTGATCAATTTTAAGGGATTTCATCATTCGGGGCCCCGATTCAATTGCCGATGTCTGTGCAGAACGGCGGGCACCTTCACACAAAGCACATGGAACCATGGCCGACACCACCATAGACCAATCGCTGATTTTCGGACCCAACACCTGGCTCATCGACGAGATGTACCGCCGGTTCAAGGAGAATCCCGCATCGGTCAGCGAGCATTGGCAGGATTTTTTCACCGATTACCATCCCACCAGCGTGCCGCGCGCGCGCGCGGAGCAACAGCCGAGCCCGGCATCCGCTACTCCCGCGGCGCCCGCCCAGCCCGTGTTGCCGCCCGACGCGGAGAAGTTGCGCGGACCCGCCGAGATCATTGTCGCCAACATGGAGCGCAGTCTCTCCATGCCCACGGCCACGTCCTCGCGCACCATAGCGGTGAAGCTGCTCGACGAGAACCGCCGCCTGATCAATCGCTTCCTCGAAGACACCGTGAGCGGCCGCGTGAGTTTCACGCATCTGATCGCCTGGGCGGTGATGAAGGCCATGCGGGCGCAGCGCGCCATGACCACCGTGTACCATTACCACGAGGGACAGCATTACCGCATTGTTCCCGAGCATGTGAATCTCGGCATCGCGGTGGACGTGCAGAAAAAGGATGGCTCGCGCAACCTCCTCGTGCCGAATATCAAGGCGGCCGAGCAATACGACTTCAGCGGCTTTTTCGCCGCCTACAATGAAGTGCTGCGCAAGGTGAACACCGGCTCGATCACGCCCGACGATTTCATGGGCACGACGGCCACGCTCACTAATCCCGGCATGATCGGCACGGTGTTCTCCATCCCCCGATTGATGCAGGGACAGAGCGTGATCGTGGGCATCGGCGCCATCGCTTATCCCCCCGAATTCCGCAATGCCGATCCGCGCACGCTGGCCATGCTGGGCATCAGCAAATCGATGACCGTGACCAGCACCTACGATCATCGCGTGATTCAGGGCGCGGAGAGCGGCGCCTTTCTCGACATGATCGACCGCCTGTTGTCGGGCGAAGAGAATTTCTACGAGGAGATTTTCGAGAACCTGCGCATACCCTATCCTCCCATCAAGCTGACGCGCGACAGCAACCCGGCCTTCGACGGCCCCGGCGCGGCCGATGGCATGGTGGAGAAGCAGGCGCGCGTCTTGCAACTGATCAACATGTACCGCGTGCGTGGACATTTGCAGGCGTATATCAATCCCCTGTCCACCGAAGTGGAGCAGCACAGCGAACTCAATCCCGAGCAGTACGGCATCTCGCTCTGGGACTACGATCGCGAATTCCTCACGCTCGGCTTTGCGAACAAGCAGCGCATGAAGCTGCGCGACATACTCGAAGTGCTGCGCGAATCCTACTGCCGCACCGTGGGTATCGAGTACATGCACATCCAGGATCCCGAGCAAAAGCGCTGGATACAGGAGCGCGTCGAGGGCCATGCGCGGCAAACCACCGAGAGCGCGAAGAAGTTGCGCATCCTCGCCATGCTCACCGCCGCCGAGGCCTTTGAAAAATTCCTCCACACCAAATACATCGGGCACAAGCGCTTCAGTCTCGAAGGCAACGAGACGCTCATTCCCGTGCTGGACGCCCTGCTCAACGACGCGGTCAGCACCGGCGTGCGCGACGTGGTGATCGGCATGGCGCATCGCGGCCGCCTGAACGTGCTGGCGAATATCTTGGGGAAAAATTACGACAAGATTTTTTCCGAATTCGACGGCGATCTCGATCCCGACTCCATGCAGGGTTCAGGCGATGTGAAATACCATATGGGCGCGACGGGCACGTATTCGAGCATCGATGGACAATCGCTGCAGGTGACGCTGGCCTCGAATCCGAGCCACCTCGAAGCCGTGGATCCCGTGGTGGAGGGCATCGCACGCGCCATGCAGGACATGCGTCCCGCCGAGCAGCGCGGCAGCGTGCTGCCCATACTGATTCACGGCGACGCGGCCTTCGCCGGACAGGGTGTGGTGGCCGAGACCTTCAACCTCAGCATGCTCGCGGGCTATCGCACCGGTGGCACCGTGCACATCGTGGTGAACAACGGCATCGGTTTCACCACCTCCCCCGCCGACGCGCGCTCCAGCGTGTACGCCACCGATGTGGCGAAAATGGTGCAGGCGCCCATTTTTCACGTCAACGGCGAGGATCCCGAAGCCGCGGTGCGCGTGATCGAACTCGCGCTGGCCTTCCGCACCACGTTTGAAAAAGACGTGGTGGTGGATTTGATCGGCTACCGCCGCCACGGCCACAACGAGGGCGACGATCCCTCGTACACGCAACCCCTGATGTATTCCACCATCAAGAACAAGCGTTCGATACGCAAGCTGTACACCGAAGCGCTGGTCAATCGCGGCGACATCACCATCAAGGAGGCCGAGGATGCGCTGGCCTATTTCCACGCGTCCATCGAGCGCGCTTTCGACAGCACGCGCGAGATGGGTCCGCCCGACATCAACATGGAGCGCGTGTTCCGCGTGATTCAGGAGGACATCGGCGAGCGTATCGAAACGCGAGTGCCCAGGGCCACGCTGGAGGAAATCCTGCGAGCGCTGACCACCTTCCCCGCCGATTTCACGCCGCATCCCAAGCTCAAGCGCTTGATCGAGAGCCGCATCGGCATGTTGGATACCGGGACGGTGGACTGGGCCACGGGCGAGGCCTTCGCCTACGGATCGTTGTTGCTCGAGGGCGTACCCATACGACTTTCGGGACAGGACATCCGCCGCGGCACCTTCTCGCATCGTCATGCCGTGCTGGTGGATTACACGAATTCCTCCTCCCACATTCCGTTGAATCACATTCGCGGCGGGCAGGAAAAGCTCATGGCCTTCGACAGTCTGCTGTCCGAGTACGCCGTGTTGGGCTTCGAGTATGGATACAGTACCGCGCGTCCCGAAGCGCTGGTGATCTGGGAGGCGCAGTTCGGGGATTTCGTCAACGGCGCGCAAATCATTATCGACCAGTTCATCGCTGCCGCCGAGGACAAGTGGGGACAGCAAAGCAGTCTCACGCTCTTCCTTCCTCACGGTTACGAAGGACAGGGGCCCGAGCACAGCAGCGCGCGCATCGAGCGCTTCCTCATCCTTTCGGCCGAGAACAATATGCGCGTCACCGCGCCCACCAATGCGGCGCAGCTTTTCCATCTGCTGCGCCGTCAGGCCTTGCTCAAGGACCGCAAGCCGCTGGTGGTGCTCACGCCCAAGAGTTTGCTGCGCGCGGATGTGGCGAAAAGCGCGCCGTCGGAATTCACCGACGGGCAGTTCCACTTCATTCTCGACGATCCCGAACCCCCGCAGGATGTGCGCCGCATATTGCTGTGCTGGGGCAAGGTGGCCTTCGACCTGTTCGCGCATCGGCGCGCGCAGAACATCACCGACACAGCCATCGTGCGCATCGAACAGCTCTATCCTTTCCCGCAGCAGGACATGGATCGCATTTTCAAGCGCTACCCGCACGCGCGCGACATTCGCTGGGTGCAGGAGGAGCCGCGCAACATGGGCGCGTGGAATTTCGTGTTCAGCAATTTGCGCGACGCATTGCAGCCGCCCTATCATCTCACCTACGTCGGCCGCATTCCGAGCGGATCGCCGGCAGCGGGAAGCGCAACCTTGCACGAGATGGAACAGAAAAAGCTGGTGGAAGAAGCCTTTGCCTGAGGCAAGGCCCTCCACGGACTGGCCGGAGCGATCGGGGCGGATAACACGCCCCGTCTCTTCTTTCCGCGGGTGGAGACGCCCGCTTGCGCTTCTCGCCGTCGTCCTGTATTGCGCGGCGCCTGCTGCGGTGGCACAGGTGCACATCCATCTCTGGGATCAAATGCGACCCGAGGCGCGGCGTGTGCTGGCCGAGCGCATCGCAGCATTCCATCGTCTGCATCCGGACATTCGCGTGCATGAACTGTATCGCGAAACCGAGGAACTGCGTTCGGCTTATCAGGCCTCGGCGGCCTTCACCGGCGGTGGACCCGAGTTGGTGTACGGACCGAGCGATTACGTGGGCGCGTTTGAATCGATGAACATCATTCGTCCGCTCGACGACCTGTTCACCCCCACCGAACTCGCGGGTTTCGACGCCAAGGCCACCGAGCGCTACAAGGGGCGGCTGTATCACATCGGGGATGAAATCGGCAACCATCTCGCGCTGGGGTGGAATCGCCGCCTGTTCCGCGAAGCCGGCCTCGAGCGCGCGCCGCGCACGCTGGAGGAATTGATTTCCTTTGGAAAAAAACTCACCCGGCAGCGCTCCACCACATCGAAACAATACGGCCTGGTGTGGAATTACACCGAACCGTTTTTCTTCATGCCCTTCTACACGAGCTTCGGTGGCTGGGTGCTGGACGAGCGCGGCGCGCCCACACTGGACAATGCGGCGGCGGTACAGGCGTTCCGCTTCATTCTGGATTTGCGCGACAAGCATCGCATTATCCCGCGCGAAGCGGATTATGAAATCGCCGAGACCGCCTTCCTCGAAGGCCGTGCCGCCATGATCATCAATGGTCCCTGGGCGTGGGGGCGCTACGTGGACGTGCTGGGAAAGGATTTCGCGCTCGATCTGTTGCCCACGAACGAGCGGACCGGCTTGCCCGCCGCGCCCATGGTCACCACCAAGGGTTACTACGTCAACCGTTCCGTGCGCGGCGAGAAACTGGAAGCGGTGCGCACCTTTTTGCGCTTCATTCTTTCAGCGGAGACACAGGTCGTATTTTCTCAGCGACTGAAAACCATCCCCTCTTCGTTGGCGGCGCAGCGCGATGCCCGTGTGCTGGCCGATCCCTTCATCCGTGTGTCCATCGAGCAGGTACGCCTCGGCAAACCCTCGCCGCTGATTCCTGAGATGCGGGCGGTGTGGGACGCCATGCGTCCGCCGTATCAGAATGTACTCGGCGGCAACATCGGCCCCGAAGCAGCCGCGCGCGAGCAACAACGCCTGGCCTTGCAAAAAATTCGCGAAATGAACCAAGGAGCCGAGGAGGACACGCACAGTCCAGTGATGGCGCTGTTGCTGGAAGTGCTGGGCGTGCTTGCTGGTCTTGTGGCATTGTTCTTTCTGATGCGCAACGGTGTGCTGCCGCTGCTGCGCGGCGGCCGCCTGGCCACGGCGGATGCGCGTTTCGGTTTGCTCATGGTGCTGCCCGCGGCCGTGCTGATGTTCGGCGTGGTGCTGTATCCGTTTTTGTACAATCTCGTGCTGTCCTTTTCCAACATGAGCATGCGCACGGTGGATGGTTGGGGCATCATCGGCTTCGAGCAGTACGCGCGCGTGTTCGGCGTGGATCGCCTGCGCGCTGCGATGGAAGCCGGACAAGGAATAGGCGCGGGCATACAGGCGATGTTCGCCTCCGAATTCTACGGCGTGTTCGTGAAAACCGTCATCTGGACAGGCGTCAACGTCACGCTGCACGTGGTGATCGGCGTGATGCTGGCGGTATTGCTCAACCGGCGCATGCCGGGCAAGGCGCTATTCCGCATTCTGCTCATCCTGCCCTGGGCCGTGCCGCAGTACATCACCGCGCTCACCTGGCGCGGCATGTTCAACACCGACAGCGGCGCCATCAACGGCATACTGCGGCAGGTGTTTTCGCTGCAGGGGCTGCCCTGGCTCACAGACGAAACGCTGGCCTTCATCGCCGCCATTATCACCAACGTCTGGCTCGGTTTCCCATTCATGATGATCATCGCGCTCGGCGGACTGCAAGCCATTCCGAAGGAATTGTACGAAGCCGCCGAAATCGACGGCGCCTCGGCCTGGCAGCGCTTCCGGCATGTGACCGTGCCCCTGCTCAAGCCGGTGATGATTCCGGCCATCACGCTGGGCACCGTATGGACGTTCAACAACATCAACGTCGTGTGGCTGGTGTCCAATGGCGGCCAACCCGCCGATCAAACGCACATACTTGTCAGCTACGTGTACCGCGCGGCCTTCAATCTCTACCGCTATGGCTACGCCGCCGCCTTCAGCATGGTGATTTTCCTGCTGCTGGTGGCGTGGAGCGTGCTGTTCATGCGGAAGTCGGGCGCGACGGAGACAGTATACTAAGAAGAACGGAAGTGAGGAGATGAAATCAAGGACCAGGACTGTGAGAATGTAATGCATCGCGTACGGCCCATACTGTTTCTGATGTTTGCCTACGCGGTGGTGCTGCTGTTCGTGGGCATCGCGGTGTACCCGATTGTGCAGGTGTTCAGCATTTCGCTGCGACCGGAGGCCACGTTGCTCAGCGATTCGCTGGCTATTATTCCGGACAATGCGACCTGGGACAACTACGTGCAGTTGTTCCGTGATCGGCCCTTCCTGACCTGGATGTGGAACAGTCTCTTCGTCACCGTGGTGGTGGTGCTGACGGGAGTTGCGCTGGCTTCCACGGCGGGGTACGCGTTTTCGCGCTACCGTTTTCCGGGACGCCGCGCCGGACTGCTGAGCTTGCTGATCACGCAGATGTTTCCCGCCACCATGCTGCTGTTGCCGCTGTACATCATGCTCGCAAAGTTGCATCTGATCAACAACATGCTCGGCCTCATCGTGATGTACTCCTCCACCGCCCTGCCCTTCTGCGTGTGGCAAATGAAGGGCTATTACGACACCATACCGGTGAGTCTGGAGGAAGCCGCGCGCATCGACGGTCTGGGGCGCTTCGGGGCGTTTTACCGCATCATCCTGCCGTTGGCCACACCGGCGCTGGTGATCACCGCGCTGTTCTCCTTCATGGCGGCGTGGACCGAGTACGTGGTGGCGGCGCAGGTGCTGTATTACGAGGAATTGTTCACCCTGCCGATAGGATTGAAGATGTTTCAGTCCAATATGAGCACGGAGTGGGGATTGTACGCCGCCGGCGCGCTGGTGGTGAGCATACCCGCTGTGTTGCTGTATTTGCTGCTGAGCCGCTGGCTAATAGGCGGACTCACGCTTGGTGGCGTCAAAGGTTGACGAAGGAGACCGCATGCTCGACATTCAACGGCGTTTTCACTGGAGTTTCAATGTGCTGCTGGGCCTGCCCTCGACTGCGATGGGTTTCGCACTGTCGATACAGATCGCCGCACTGAGTTGGATACTCAGCACGCAGTACGGACTCGATATTCACGAGGTGGGCATCGTGTGGGCCGCGGGTCCGCTCGCCGGCATACTCGGGCAGGTCATCGTCGGCGCGATCAGCGACCATGTGTGGTTCTGGGGCGGACGGCGCAGGCCCTTCATCGTTCTGGGCGGCATACTCGCTGCATTGATGCTGCTGGCCTTGCCCAACATTCACCACATCCACGACATGCTGGGTGTGGGCGGACTGCTTGGCGTGGCCATCACTGTGGCGTTGACGTTGGATCTCGCGATCAACATCAGCTTCAATCCCACGCGCTCCATCATCGCCGATGTGACGCCGGAGGGCGTGCAGCGCACGCGCGGCTACACATGGATGCAGACCATCAGCGGATTTTTCGGAGTGGCCGCCTACGGTACCGGCGCGTTGTTGGGGAATTACGTGCTGATTTACGCCGGCGCGGTGATCGTGCTGTTGTTTTCCCTGCTTCCCCCGCTGTTTATCGAAGAGCCACGCACCTTGCATGGCGAGCTGGACAGCGCGGCGACACAGGGAGGTGGGACAGGCAGCAACTGGCCGCAGTTGCTGCGGATTTACTTCGCCCATGCGTTTTCCTGGATAGGCATACAGACCATGTTCGTGTACATGTTCGCGTGGATCGCCCATGCATTGAACCCCGAAAGTGCCGAGGCCACGGGTGGTATTATCAACTGGGCGTTTCTTGTACTCAACACCGTGGGATTCATCCTTCCAGTAACGGTGCTCGAGCCCCTCGCCGAGCGCATCGGCCGCGTGCGCGTACACACCCTGGCCGTGGCTATCATGGCGCTGGGTTATGGCGGCATTTTGCTGTTCGCCACGTCGCCGGCGATGCTGTATGTGATGATGGCCGTGGCCGGTGTGGGATGGGCGGCCGTGGTGAGTCTGCCCTTCGCCATCATGACCGAGTATGTGGACAAAACGCGCACGGGCCTGTTCATGGGCATTTTCAATCTTTCGGTGGTGATACCGCAGTTGTTCGTCAGTCTCGGTCTCGGTTTGGTGATACAGCGCGCGGCCGACAAGAACATCATTTTCATCATCAGTTGCGTCGCTCTGGCGATAAGCGCGTTGCTGTGGTTGCTGGTGCGCGAACCGGACGCTTCGCGAAAGGGGTGATCCGCGCGGATGACTTGCTCGTTTCCTCGCAAAGCCGACGTTGCATGCTCCGTCCACCGGGGAATTCCTTGCGGGGAATCGGCTCCATGGTGCCGAAATTTCGTAGTTGCACAAGTTCCCTGTGTTCGCTACGTTTCCCTATTGCTATCTACTATAGTGCCGTTCCGACGCTCCGGAAGGCGACTCACAGCGGACTGCTTTCGAATTCCATAATAGCTCATTCCCACACCACACACCCTTTAAAAGGAGATTGTGCATGAGAACAAGGATAGTGTCGTTCCTGTTTGTGCTCCCATTGCTGTGTTGCTTCCATGGCACACTGGTGGCGCAGAGTGTCATGACCGCGCCGAATGAAGGTTTGATTTCCATCCCCTTCGAGCCATCAGCCGCGCTGAGCGCTCCGGCCGACATCACCGGTCAGTGGAGCAGTGGCGCGACCATGCCTGGAGACAAGTGCTACAACGATGCCGCCATCGTGGATGGCATCATTTATGTTTTCGGAGGACTTTCTCTTCAGAATGGTGCTCTCCGCTATGACACCAAGACGTACGCCATGAATCTCGCCACAGGGATGTGGAGTACGTCCACGCCTCTCCCGGGCGCCCGCTCTTTGCCCGTGGTGCAGGCCGTGAACAACAAGATCTACATCATCGGCGGATACAGCAGCACCAATCCTTTCACATCGCAAGCTCCGGTGCTGGAATTCGATCCCGACGCGGGCACGTACACGACCAAGGCCAGCATTCCGCTGCCAGTGTTCGGTGCGGGCTCCTTTGTTCATGATGGCCGGATTTGGGTGCTGGGTGGTGGTACGACCGCATTCGCGTCCGCCATTGCCACGATTCAGATCTACGATCCCGCGAGCAATACGTGGGCCATCTCCCCCTCCAGCATGCCGTACGCCGCGTGGGCGACAGGCGTTGCGAAAGCAGGAAACACTGTGCTGCTGGTCGGCGGAACGCGGATTTCCGGAACGAATCTCGTGTTCGGTCCTCAGGTGAACAAAGGCACCATCAACGGCAACGAAATCACCTGGGTGCAGGGTCCGGATTATCCCGATGGCTCCATCCATCGCTTCGCCGCGGGTTCCGACGGCAGCAAGATGTACTTCGCGGGTGGTTTCAGCTCGGCGAGCATTACCGCTGGTGTGCCTTCCGGCAAGTCCTATGTGTTTGATCCTTCGAACGACACCTGGCGCCCGCTGGATGTCAAGCCGAATCCCGTGTATTTCGGGAGCAACCTGGTGTTCGATGGCACGGATAAAATGTACGTCCTCGGTGGTCAGCCCTCCGGGAGCGTGGGTTCGAACTTCGTGGATATCCTGAACACCACTGCCGAGGGCGGCCCCATCGCCCTGTTCGGGAAAACCGAATTCGACGAGTGGTTGAAGCTTGGTTCGACTATGTCCATTAAAGTTGAACTTACCAACAATGGCAGCGCACCGCTGACCTGGAACGCCACGACTTCCGACGCATGGATCACCTTCCCAACGGCCAGTGGCACCATTCAGCCAGCCGAGAAATTGGCGATTGTTGCCACGCTGGGTACCGATCCCGGCAATGGCACACACTATGGCAGCTTTGCCATCGCCACCAACGATCCCGAAAAGCAGTCCACCACCGTCTCCGTGAAACTGAATGTGCAGAGCGAGGATGTGGACACAGAAATGACCGCCCTGCTCGAAGCGGGCACCGGCACCTGGTGCGGCTATTGCCCCTACGGCGTGGACAGCCTCAAGGCATCGCTCCAACGGTATCCGGGTCGCGTCAATGCGATTTACTATCACGGTGGACGCACGTATGAACCGATGCTCACTCCATCCACCGATTTCTGGGTCAATGCCATCGGACTGACTGGTTATCCGCAGGGTTCGGTCAATCGCATGGTGTTCGAAGGCAACTCCGTCGCGGCAATCAACCGTGGCGAGTGGGCCCGCCGCATCGGCGAGGTATTGCAGACCACTCGTAGCCCACTTACCATCACTGTGCGCGATAAGTCCTACGATCCGCAGACCAAGGCCATTTCCTTCACTGTGGATGTACTCTTCCACCGCGGCATGACCGACCCCATCCGCCTCAACATCGCGCAGGTGCAGGATCGCATGAACTATGCGCAGACGTTCTTCCCGGCTTCTGGTGGAACGCAGTTGATTTACCCCTATTTCCACGACCATGTCATGCGCAAACTGCTCCCGAACAATGCTGGTGAAGTGATCAGCGGCGGCATGCCCGTGGCCTCGCAGACGACAGTGTCGAAGCAGTTCAGCTTCACGAGCGTGGATTCCACGATCGAGACCAGCCGCTTCATCATTTTCGCGCATGTGTCCGATGGCAATACCTTCGGTCCGGTACTGCAAAGTCTGCAAATCCCCTTACAGAGCTTCGTGACCGATGTCGAACCGCTGCCGGCCAATGCGGGCTTCGCATTGCGTCAGAACTATCCGAATCCCTTCAATCCCGGTACCACGCTGAGCTACGATCTCCCGCAGCGCAGCGCCATGTCCTTGATCGTTACCGATGCGTTGGGTCGCGAAGTGGCCCGCCTCGTCGACGACGTGAAGGATGCCGGTCGTCACACCTCGTACTTCAATGCGGCGGGTCTGCCCTCGGGTGTGTACCACGTCACCATGCGCGCCGGCGACTTCGTGCAAACGCGCAGCATGACGCTGATGAAGTAACGCGGCAGATCGACTACTCTGTTATAAACGGAGCGACGCAAGTCGCTCCGTTCATTGTTGTAACGCAAAGACGCGAAGGCGCGAAGGAAATTCCTCACGCGAAGGCGCGAAGACGCGGAGGAAATTCCTCACGCGAAGGCGCGAAGACTCGAAGGAAATTCCTCACGCGAAGGCGCGAAGTCGCGAAGGCGCGAAGGATGTATTAGGCGGGGACGGTGTCGTAGCTGTCGACGGGAATCCCGATCCGTGATGTCGGACGGCTTACTTTACTCTTTACTCTTTACTGACCACTGACCACAGGCCACTCGCACTTCTCACTCCTCGCCTCTCCCACCAACCATTCTGCGCAGGCCCGCGAGCAATTTCCAGATAAAGGCGCGCCAGAGATTCAGGTGCATGCTGCCGGAGGAGGCGAGGAGGAATTCCAGGTCGTGTTTGTCGGCATTGGTGAGCGTGCGGAGAAAGCCACCGGCGTTGCGCTCGATCTGTGTTTCGAGGCAACCCTTGAGGCGACGGGCGACATCGTCGCGCAGTTCTTCGAGACGGCGACGCATATCCTTGTCGTCGGTGTTTTTGATGAGCACGTGCAGATGGTCCAACAGCAGTGCGAGTTTGCGCAACTGCTCGAGCGAGCAATGCGCGTCCACTTCCACGCGGACCTGTTCGCAGAGCGCGCGCACATCCTCGAGCTGCTCGTCGCGGATGCTGAACAGTCCCGGCAGATCGATATCGTCGATCTGGAGAAACAACTCCGATAGCCGCTCCAACTCGTGTCCGTAGCCGACGATGATTTCTTCGGTCATGGCGTTGACCTGCGCGTCGATCTCTTGCTGTATGGCGTGCAGCGATTCCTCGTAACGCCGGCGCAAATGCGCGCTCTGCGCATGGTCGAGCTGATAGCGCAGTTCCTTGCGCCGTTTTTCCAGACGTTCGATCACACGATGCTGCGCGGTGTCGTCTTCGTACAGCGTGTCGTGAATCATGCTCTTCGAGGCGAAAAGCCGCGCGCGCCCGATTTTGATGGTGTTGATCACGATGCGGTCGCCGAGCATGCCGCGAATCGCCTGCTCGTCGAGCGCGCAGGCGCCGTCGGTGATAATGAGGATTTCCGTGCCCGCGAGTTGCGGCAATTCGTTGATGTCGCGCACGGCCTGCGTGATGGCGCGCGCCATGGCCGTGCCATTGCCCAGCGTATGCACGCGCATCACATAGCTGATCAGCGCGCGGAAGCCGGCGGTATCGCGCGCCTCGTGCAATTCCCCGATCGCGGTGTCGAAGGTGCGCAGGTGAATGTAGCCGAGTTCCTTCATGTTCTGCTTGAGGAAGTGGTACACCACCGCCTTGGCCAGATTGATGCGGTTGTGCAAGGCCATGGAACTCGAGGTATCAAGCAGCACGTAGAGCTTTTGCTTGCGCGCATCAGGACGGTAATCGTCGGCGTCGGGATCCACGGCGTAGTAGCGCGGCTCGCGGGCGTAGGGAACCCACAATTCTTTTTTCGCCAAACGACGGTACAACACTTCTTCCGGCAGCAGCCACTGATGATTGTACATGCGCGGCAAATGCTGCGGCGTGCGAATCAGTCCGGCTTCGTACTCCTCCCTGTCGTCAATGAACACTTGCAGGTTGGGACCGTCTTCGTCGCGCTTGCCACGCGGCCCCGGCGCTTTGAGCGACAGCACCGGACGCAGTGTTGCCGTCAGAGGGTGGCTGGCGTCCTCGAGAATGCGGGCGATTTCGAACACCGTGGTGAAGTCGGGCGGGAGCGATTCGTAAATGTGCTCGAAAAACCCGAGATCCTCCATGATATCGAAAAAATGCTCATAGGCGTTGCTCATGCGTTCCCCCTCACCTCATCGGGCAGTGAGGGACGGCGGCGCGCGGCGCGGGATATTCCAAACGTGCGGTCACGGCGATCACGTCCACAGATGCGGTGCGAGATTGAACAATTCGTGAATATCCCGTTCCTGCCGACGTTTGAACTCGGCGATTTCCTCCGTGAGCGGTTCGAAGGATTTGTGATAGGCCTCGAGGAGACGGCGGTTGTGCTCCACCGTGTGATCGCTGATGCCCAGTGCCTCCCGCGCCCATTCGCGCAAGGTACGCCGCATGGGAGTGCGCTCGATGCTGGTGATGGGCTTCTCCAACAGGGTGCGATCATTCTTGAGCATTTCGATGAATTCCTGGAATTCCAGGAGATGCTCGATTTGCTCGAACGCGCGCGAGGAGGAGAGTTGCTTGAACATGGTGGTGTAGCTTTTCAGAAACAGCTCGCGCTCGTCGTGCATGCCCACCGTTGTGAAGAGGTAGTAGAGTTTCTGCACGTCCTCCGGAATGACTTCCATGCGTCCGCACAGGAAGGCGATCGCGCGCAGCATGTCCATGGCGCGCGCGTAGGTGCGGGGCGAAATATAGAAATCCCGCATGTGCGGATGCTCGTGCGGTCGTTCCTTGATCTGCCTGTTGCGCTGCGTTTCGTAATAGCGTACCACGGAATTCGCGAGAAAGATCACGTGCAGCGGAATGTGAATGCTGTACTCTTCATCCTCGCCACGCACGATGTCCGAAATGCGTTTAAGGCGCTCGAAGGAAATGCGTCGTTGCGGAAGCGTGGGTTTGCCGTGATGCTCGAGATAGCGCTGCGCGATCTGATACTGCGTGTAGGGTTCCTTGGCGGGAATGAACAACGCCTTGAAAATGAAGCGATCCAGCAGGGCCTCGGTGATTTCGCTCACGCGCAGGTAGTTCGTGGCGGCGAACACCGTATGCACGCGTGCGGGCACATACTGCGCGCCGAGTATCAACGCGCGTTCGTTGAGCGTGGTGAGCAAGGCGCGCAGCGTGTAATCGTTGGCGTCGAAAATCTCGTCGATGAAGCCGAATTCGCTCTCCACCAGGGAATCGGTGGTATTGTGGATGATGCGTCCTTTTTTCAGCTCTTCGATGTCCAGTCCGCCGAAGTAGGTGTCGGGCTGCTGTTCCTTGCTGGCCTGCACCTTGAACACCGCCGCCCCTTCGAAGGTCGAGAAGATCTGATTGATCAGCAGCGATTTCGCCGCGCCGGTGCGACTCTGAATCAGGGCGTGTTCGCGCATGAGCAGGGCCGAGTAGAGTTGGTCGATGACCTCGGTGCGGTTGATGATGCGATTGTTGACGAAGGCGATGGTATCGCGGAACAGCTCCAGCGATTCGTTCAACGGAAAGGGCTTTTTCGTGTCGGACATGGGCGATTCACATGGTGAAATGGTTGTGAAAAGCTACGCTTTGTCGGGGTAAGGAGCAAAGCGCTTCCACCGCGCGAGAGAGAATTCCTCACGCGAAGACGCGAAGGCGCGAAGAAATTCCTCACGCGAAGGCGCGAAGGCGCGAAGAATTGGTTAAGCGGGGGCGGTGTTGGTCCGATTCGATCGGAATCCCGCTCCGTGATTTCGACTTCACGTTTGACGATTCCCGATTCCCGACTAACGATTCCCGACTAACGATTCCCGACTAACGATTCCCGACTAACGATTCCCGATTAACGATTCACGATTAACGATTCACGATTAACGATTCACGATTCACGCCTGACGTTTCACAATTAACCCTCCATCACAGTCAGCTCTGATTGCTGGAGAAGGAAAATGTTCCTTGACACTCGCGTGAGTTCTTCATAAATTTCAAGGTTAGGTGACCCATCTCATGTAGAACTTTAAGTCGCCATCTTTTGCTCACAACAGGGCACGTCATGGTTCGACACATTCTCCGAAGTCTTTTCGTCATGGCCGCTCTGCTGTACGTCGCGGCGGCGCAAACGCCCGCTTCGCTGCGCGAGGAACAGGATTACGCGTTCGCGTTGGGACTGTTCAACGACGGCGGGTATCAAATGGCGCTGAATAAGTTTCACGAATTTATCGAGCGCTACCCTGCCAGCGCCTTGCGCGAGGACGCCGAGTACTACGTCGCGGAAAGTCTGTATCAGATGGAGTCGCTCGCCGATGCCGCCACCGCGTTCGCGCGCTTTCAGACGGCGCGACCAGCGAGCAAACTCGCGGACGACGCGGGCTTCCGCGAAGGCGAAGTGTATTACCGGCAAGGGAATTTCTCCAAGGCCTTTGATCAGTTCTCCACGGTGGTGCGCAGTTGGCCGCGGGGGAATCTCGCGCATGAAGCCGCGTACTGGGCGGGTGAAGCCGCGTTCCGCCAAGCCGAATACGAACAGGCGCTGCGCTACTACCGTATCGCCTACGAGCATTATCCCGAAGGACGGATTCGCGATTACGCGTTTTATTCCGTGGGCTTCGTGCGCGAGAAACAAAAGCGCTTCGACGATGCCCTGGCGGTGTACGAAGAATTTCTGACACTTTTTCCCGAAAGCGCCCTGCGCAGCAGCGTGTACACGCGCAAAGGTGCCTGTCTCTTTCAACGGGCGGATTACAACGCGGCAAGCAACTGGCTGGAGGGACTCAGCGACAGTCCCGATCCGGAAAACGCCGCCGAACGTCTGTT
>JAMIQH010000339.1:0-2524 GCA_035914695.1 Bacteroidota bacterium
ACATGCTCACCCACACCTTCATGCAACGCGCGATGATCGAGGCGGTACTCGTGGGCGGCGTGTGCGCACTGATCGGCGTGTATGTGGTGCTGAATGGCTTGTCCTTCATCGGCGCGGGCATTTCGCATTCCACCTTCGCGGGTGTGGGCATCGGCCTGTTGCTGGGCATCGATCCGGTGTGGACGGCGCTGGCATTTTCCATCGCTATTGCGCTCAGCATCGGCATGGTGAGCGAGCGTTCACAGCTCACGCACGACACATCGGTGGGGATTTTCTTTGCCGCCACAATGGCGCTGGGTGTGCTGCTGATTTCGCTCATGCGCAACACCTACGTGGATATTTTCAGCTATCTGTTCGGGAACATCCTTGCGCTCACCCCCGCCGATATCTGGATCAGCGCGGCGATGGCGGTGGTGATCGCGGTGGTGATTTTCCTGTTCTACAAGGAATTGCTCGCCCTGAGCTTCGATGCCGAAATGGCCAGTGTGATGGGCTTGCCCGTGCGCTCCCTGCGCTACCTGCTGCTCGTACTTATGGCGTTGACGGTGGTGTTGAGTGTGAAATCCGTGGGCATCGTGCTGGTGTCGGCGCTGATCGTTACTCCCGCCGCCGCCGCGCAGCAACTCACCACGCGCTTTCATCGCATGGTGCTGCTGTCCCTGCTCTTCGGTGTGGGGTCGTCGGTATTCGGACTCGCGTTGTCGTATTGGATCAACGTACCCTCGGGCGCGGGCATCGTACTCACCGCCACCGCGGTGTTCTTTTTGGCCTGGGGTGTGTCGCCCCGCCGCCGTCGCGCGGCGCGCGTCTGACCGCCGGGCGCTATCGCGCCATGAAACCGGCGTACACCAACGGCAGCAGTACCATAATGGCCGCGATGCCGAGGCGTTTGAGACCCGAGGAGCGGTACTGCTCCGCCGTTTTCTGCTTGAGCGAACTTACCATGCGGTCGCGGAAAAACGGCATGAAATGGAACGGCGTCATGAGGTCGAAGAGAATGATCATGGCGTACATCAGCGCATGATACCACTGCGCCGTTTCCATGACGAAATGGATCACGAGAAAGCCCAGCGCGAGGCCGTTGAGTCCGAAGGTGAGAAGCTCGAACACCCCCGGCTTGCCACTGCGGTAGAACTCGATTTCGGCGTTGCGGAAGGAATCCGGCATGGCCACCGCGCGCAGCGCGCTGCCGGCGTAGGACAGGAGAAAGGTGACGAGAGCGAGCAGATCGAATGTTTGCATACCACCTTGACCGATGATGAAACCCTGCGCAATATAGTGATTTCCTGTTGACGGATTGCGCATCGCGCCGTTCTCCCCGGGCGACTCCGTACGGCGCATGTACGCCCATCCGTTTGTCCTCCATCCACCTTTCGTAGAATCCGTGGTTTCCATTTTCCAGAGCGTTCAATGTATACCATGAAATCCCGCCTCAATTCATCCGTTTTCTCCACACCCGCGCTTGCCCTCTTCATCGCCCTCATTCTGTCGGGCGGCGCCATCGCGCAGGTTGCGGACTTCCCCGCGCTCGACGCGCCGGGACAGCGCCTGCTGCGCTTCCCCGACATTCACGAACAGACCATCGTCTTCGTGCATGCGGGCGACATCTACACCGTTGATACCAGGGGGGGCATCGCGCGACAACTCACCGCGCATGAGGGCCAGGAGCTGTTTCCCAAATTCTCGCCCGACGGTCGGTGGATCGCCTTTTCCGCCGAATATAGCGGCACACGGCAGGTGTACGTGATGCCCTCCGAAGGTGGTACCCCGCGGCAGCTCACCTGGTACAACGACGTCGGCGTGCTGCCCCCACGCGGCGGCTTCGATCATCAGGTGCTCGGATGGACACCCGATGGTGCGTCGGTGCTCTTTCGCGCCAATCGCCTGCCCTGGGACGATCGCATGGGCCGCTTCTACACCATCGCCTTCACCGGCGGACTCGAACGTCCCCTGGCCATACCGCAGGGCGGCACCGGCGAATTCTCGCCCGACGGCAATCGCATGGTGTTCACTCCCATCTCGCGCGAGTGGCGCACGTGGAAGCGCACGCGCGGCGGACGCGCGCAAGACATCTGGCTGTTCGATTTCCGCAACATCACCGCCGAGCGTCTCACCGACCATGTCATGACGGACAATCAGCCGATGTGGATCGGCGACACACTGTACTTCACCTCCGACCGTGCATTCACACTCAACCTCTTCGCCATGGATGTGGCCACCAAAACTCTGCGCCAGGTGACGCGGCACGACAGCTGGGACGTGCTGTGGCCAAGCAGCGGACCCGGAGGTATTGTGTATGAATGTGGCGGACGGTTGCAGGTGTACAATCCCGCCGACGGATCAACGCGTGAAGTACCCGTGCGCGTGCTGGGCGACGACCGCGGCACAATGCCCTACATGAAGAACGTGTCGGATTTCGTCGAGGACATGGACCTCTCGCCCACAGCCAAGCGCGTCTTGCTCTCGGCCCGTGGCGATATCTTCAACGCCCCCGCGGAGCATGGTCAGATCCGCCGCCTCAGTA
>JAMIQH010000340.1:0-6423 GCA_035914695.1 Bacteroidota bacterium
GGCGTGATTCGCGATTCGGGGCGCTTTGCACCTCCAACCGCGGTGGCGCTGCGTTGGATGGGCTATGAGCGCAGCGACGATGTCCTGGCCATTTATAGATTGAACCACGCCCGCGACTGGTTGGCAGTGCGCGAGGCGATCCGCGGTTTCGGTGTGCCCGCTCAATACCTCGTGTATGCTGATGCCTCTGGAACGATTGGCGGAAGTGCCATGGGACGGATACCGCAACGAGTGAGCGGCACAGGGATGCTGCCCGCTCGAGGTGGAGATGCAGCGGCCGAATGGCGAGGGGCCATTCCGTTCGAGGCGCTGCCTTCTGTCTGGCAGCCGGAAGAAGGCGTGATCGTGGCGGCCAATGCTCGACCGCCCGGGAACGGTACGACATATTCGTCGCATCTGTGGGAAGGGGACACGCGCGCGAGGCGCATCGCGCAACTGTTGGGAGAACAGCGCAGCTACAATGTTGAAGACATGAAAATGCTTCAAATGGATAGCTACTCGGCGTATGTTGACACGCTGCGCAACGCATTCGTGCGCGCTTTGCGCGGCTGGAGCACACGCCCCTTGCTGATGACCCGCGTCATGAACCGTCTTGCGGCATGGGACTGCCGAATGTATGCCTCGTCCATTGAAGCATCGCTCTACAGCGTCGCCTATGTGCACCTGCTGCGCAACACTTTTGGTGATGAGATGGACTCCACGCTGTTCGCGAACTACACCTTTCTCACCAACATTCCCACGCGGGTGATGCCCCGTCTGCTGAACGACACCACCGCGCAGTGGTTCGACGATGTGCGCACGCCGGGCATCGAGCAACCGCGGCATATCCTGATTCGAAGTATTGTGGAGGCGGTGCGAGAATTACGAAGGACGCTGGGCACCGACATGGAGCGGTGGACCTGGGGCTCACTGCACACGGTGGAATTCCGGCATCCGCTGGGCGAGGTTACTCCCCTGCACACCTTGTTCAATGTTGGCCCCTACCCGATCAGCGGCAACAACACCACGATACAGAACAGCGGTTTTCCCTTCACCGCGCCCTACGGCGCTACCGTGGGGGCTTCGATGCGTTTCATCTGCGACATGGCTTCTCCCGATTCAAGCTACATCGTGTTGACCACCGGGCAATCAGGACAGCCCTTCAGCAGGCATTATGCCGATCACACCGCGCTGTGGCAAACCGGAGCGTTGCATCGCCTCGTCATCGATGTTACCGCCATACGACGCAGTTCGTGGAAACGGCTCATTCTCGTACCCTAATCTGGCGACGCATGGGTCCATCGTTCGGCATTTCCCCACAACTTTCGCGAATGCTCGGCAATGCCGAAGCGGTGTGTGTGCTCACAGGGGCGGGCGTTTCAGCTGAGAGCGGCGTACCGACCTTTCGCGACGCGGATGGATTGTGGGCGAAATACAATCCCTACGAACTGGCCACGCCTCAGGCATTCGCGGCCAATCCCGATCTGGTGTGGAGTTGGTATTCGTGGCGACGCGAGCGAGTCGCCTCTGTCCTGCCCAATGCAGGGCATGTGGCACTTGTGGGTTTCGCGAGCGTGTTTCCACGATTCACGCTGATCACGCAAAATGTGGATAATCTGCATGCGCGAGCGGGAAGTCCGGAAGTACATGAACTGCACGGCAATATCGAGCATAGCCGTTGCGCCACCTGCTCCAGACCGTATCACGGTGATGCGGCTCCACGCAGCGAAACCGCACAACGCTGTACATGTGGTGGCTGGATACGTCCCGGCGTGGTCTGGTTCGGTGAATCCTTGCCCGAGCGGGAATTGATGATAGCGCGCGAAGCCGCGGCCACTTGTACATTGTTCCTCAGTATCGGCACATCGGGGCAAGTGTATCCCGCGGCGGAACTGCCATTGATCGCGCGCCGCAACGGTGCGTATATCGTGGAAATCAATCCCGAAGCGTCGGCCATCGCCGAACACATGGACGAGTGTATCGCCCTGCCATCGGCCATCGTTCTCCCCGCACTGCTTGACCACGCCCGCGCCCTGCGGACATCATCCCGGAGTACCTCGTCATGATGCGTAAAGCGAAAATCATCTGCACTCTTGGTCCCGCCTCGAACAGCGACGCCATGCTCGATACCCTGATCGACGCAGGCATGGACATCGCCCGCCTGAATTTCTCGCATGGCACGAAAGAGATGCACGAGGAAACGCTGCACCGGGTACGCAACGCGGCCGAGCGCAACGGCAAACCCGTCGCGGTGTTGCAGGACTTACAAGGTCCGAAAATCCGTACCGGCATCATGCCCGATGGTGGTGTGGAGCTGACTGATGGTGCGGAGTTCATCATTACCGCCGATGTTGTACCAGTGGGCGATGCCCGTCGCGTGGGCACGACCTATCCCGACCTGATCGGCGAAGTACACGCGGGACAGACGATGCTTCTGGACGACGGCTACCTTGCGCTCGAAATCATCGCAGTGTCGGGCAACGACATACGCACACGTGTGCTCAAAGGCGGGATATTGAAAAGCAACAAGGGCATCATCGTTCCTGGAGCAGTGATCAGCGCGCCGTCGCTCAGCGAGAAGGATCGCGAGGATCTCGCTTTCGGTCTGAACGCCGGTGTGGATGCCGTGGCGCTATCCTTTGTGCGCAGTGAGCGCGACGTGATGGAATTGCAGGCAGCGATGCGCTGGTTGGGACGACGCGTACCCGCGATCGCCAAAATCGAACGCTGGGAAGGTGTGACTGATATCGAGGACATTATCCGTGAATCCGACGGCATCATGGTCGCCCGGGGCGATCTTGGTCTGGAAATGCCTGCGGAGGAAGTCCCCGTACTGCAAAAGGACATCATCCGTCGCTGCAACATGCATGGCAAATTCGTTATCACCGCCACGCAAATGCTCGAGTCGATGATCGAGCATCCACGACCCACACGCGCGGAAGCCAGCGATGTGGCCAACGCGATCGCCGACGGCAGCGACTGCGTCATGCTCAGCGGCGAGACCAGCGTGGGACGCTACCCGCTGGAAGCAGTGCGTTACATGGATCGCATCATCCGAGCCATCGAGCGTGATGCGGAGCGGCCTGTGCGGAATTACGCGCAGCCCGAGGACGTCGAGCGCAACATCGCCGACGCCATTGGACGCGCGAGCTGCGTGCTTGCCGAACAAATTCATGCCGCAGCCATCGTCACACTCACCACCTCTGGCGGCACGGCGGAAGTGATTGCGAAATATCGCCCGCACATGCCCATTCTCGCATTGACGGACAATGATGCCACCTTGCGACGACTCTCGTTCGTGTGGGGCGTGCACCCGGTACGCATCCCCGGCCTGGCGGAACTGCAATACGACATGCTCGCTCTCGACGCGTTTGTGCTCCGATCCGGTCTAGCGCGAACGGGCGAGCTCGTGGTGTATTCCGCCGGTACTCCCTTGCAGAAGAGGCCGACAACCAATATGTTAGAAGTTCGCAAGCTGTAAGTCTATTAGAAAAAGGCGATGCGCGTTTTTTCCCACATTGCGGCCCTCGTTGTTCTGCTGCTCCTCACGGCGCGGTACGAGGCGTTATCGCAATTGTTCGTGGAGCGCATCACCGTGTTCGCCGTTGATACCGTGCCAAAGCAGACGCTATTGCTGCCCGCTGGCAAGCGCTTCGATTTCCTGTGCAGCGGCACCTATTCCTTTTGGCGGAATCTCCAAGGCGATAGTGTCGGCCTGGCCGATGCCGCATTCTATCGGGACATTCCTCCCGGTGAATTCGGATTCCCCGGTCTTTCCACTTCGGTCACCAATGGTTTCCTCATAAACGGGATGCCCATTTCCACACGCATCGATCCGCCCGGGATCAGTCCCACGTACAATTACCGCGTGCCGTTCACCGGACTCGGCACTCCCGCCACGCTGTTCATCGCCGATCATCCGCCACTATCCATCGACAGGCATGCGGACAACACCGGCGCTATCCAGGTGGAGATTTACAATGTTTCGCCGGAAATCGATCTGGTCAACACCGTGATTGATTTCGGCGAAGTGGAGTTGGGCGCCAGACGTGACACCGTAATCCAATTTCACAACATCGGGTACGGCCCGCTTCGCGTGGATGGGTTCCGTCTCTTCGGCAGCGATCCCACACATTTCGCCGTGAATGCCTCCCAGCAATACATGTTGGCACCGGGCGACAGCGCCAGTTTCGTCATTTCCTTCGAGCCCACGGTAGTGCTGACAAAGAGCGCCCAACTCGAGTTTCTGAGCAACGACAGCGACGTACCCACGCTGACCTTCGACCTGCGCGGGATAGGTGTCACGACGCTGGCCGCGGGTGTTGCGGACACGGTATACGGCCGCGCGCAAGAGCCCATGCTCCTGCCAATTCTGCTCACGAGAAACAGGGCGGGGTCGAACACTACCACATTCACACTCGACCTCGATTACGACCCACATCTGCTGTACCCCATCGGCTGGAGCAATGCTGGCACGCTTTCCGACGGTCACGCTCTGGATGTGGATCTGAGCCAACCAGGCACGATTCGCATACGCAGCAACGGTGGTCCGGCACTCGATGGCACCGGTGCGCTGTTGCACCTCCGCTGCATTCCACTTTGGCATGAACCGAACATCGCACCGTTGCAGGTGCGTACGCTCACATTCAATGCGGGCAATCCCCGTGCGTTGCCCGAGCACGGTGTGCTGGTGGTGGACAGCATGTGCCTGCAGCACCGCAAGACCCTGACATACACCGGAGTCCCGACGCTCCGGCAGAACCACCCGAATCCATTCAATCCCTCGACAACCATCTCCTTCGACCTCCCCGTCGCACAACATGTGCGCGTCGATGTGTACAGCCAGGATGGACGCCTCGTGCGTACGCTGGTGGACGGAGTTCTGAGAGAAGGAAGGCATGACTATGCGTTCCTTGCCTCCGGGCTCCCCAGCGGCACGTACGTGTGCATGGTACACACATCAGCCGGGAGCACGGCGAACGCCATGGTTCTCCTGCGTTGACGCCGCGCCATCGCGCGCTGCATACAGGACGACCACCCCTCTCAGCACGTCCCCGCGATACTCGACGCGGATGTGTCGGTGAGGTGGAGTGGCTCACGCGTTCGACGAACAGAAGATACACGCACCCATAACATGGAGAGTAGCACACCATGTCCCTAGCATCCCGTATGATGGACTTCTTCCGACGGAAGTCGAAAGCGGTCCTCGGAGGTGGAGAAAAGGCAATCGAAAAGCAGGTCGCCATGGGCAAGCTCACCGCCCGCGACCGCATCACCACGTTACTCGATTCTGACACCTTCCACGAATACGATCTCTTCGTGGAGCACAAGTGTCAGGACTTCGACATGGACAAAAAGCAACTGCCCGCCGACGGCGTGATCACCGGCACGGGTAAGATCGAAGGATTTCCGATCTGCATTTACGCGCAGGATTTCACTGTGGCGGGAGGTTCGCTCGGACTCATGCACGCGCGGAAAATCACGAAAATCATGGATCACGCAATGAAGCTCGGCCTACCCTTGATCGGCATCAACGATAGCGGAGGCGCGCGTATTCAGGAGGGCGTGAATTCACTGGCGGGATACGGCGAGATTTTTTACCGCAACACGCAGGCGTCGGGAGTGATACCACAGATATCGGTGATTCTCGGACCTTGCGCGGGCGGGGCGGTGTATTCGCCCGCGTTGACGGATTTCGTGTTCGTGGTGGACAAAATTTCGAAAATGTTCATCACCGGACCAGAGGTGATCAAAACCGTTCTGGGCGAGGAGATCTCGATGGAGGATCTCGGTGGCGCCCGTGTGCAAACCGAGATTTCGGGCAACGCGCACTTTTTCGCCCGATCCGAGCAGGAGTGTTTCGAGCAGATCAAGAAGCTTGTGACATTCATACCCTGGAACAACAACAAGCGCCCCGATCCCTTCCCAGCCAAACCGCCGAAGGCGACCTTCGACATCGACAACATCATCCCCACCGATCCGCGCAAGCCCTACGACGTGCGCGATGTCATCCGTGCCCTGTGTGACGACTCGGACTTTTTCGAGGTGCAGGAACATTGGGCGGCCAACATCGTGATCGGCTTCGCGCGCCTGAACGGCGACACCGTCGGCGTGGTTGGCAATCAGCCATTGGTCCTCGCGGGCGTGTTGGATGTGGATTCATCGGACAAAGCGGCGCGTTTCATCCGCTTCTGCGACGCATTCAACATTCCGCTCATCACGCTGGTCGACCTTCCGGGTTACCTACCGGGCGTGGATCAGGAGCATGCTGGAGTGATCCGTCACGGCGCAAAGATTCTCTACGCGTACAGCGAAGCGACGGTGCCCAAAGTCACGGTGATACTGCGCAAGGCCTACGGGGGTGGGTACATCGCCATGTGCTCCCGCCATCTGGGTGCGGATTTCGTCTTCGCCTGGCCGACGGCCGAGATCGCCGTCATGGGT
>JAMIQH010000341.1:0-3250 GCA_035914695.1 Bacteroidota bacterium
TGCGAAACATCGCGTTGGGAAGGGTTTCGGTGATAACACCGTCAACGGTAATGGAGCCCTGTTTCGCCATGCTATCGTTCGAAGTGATAAGTGAGCAACTGTGGTCCGTCCTTTGCTATGTACACCGTATGTTCGAAGTGTGCCGATGGAGCGCCATCTCGCGTAAGCACCGTCCATCCATTCGCCGCGATGCGCACTTTAAATGTGCCGTAGTTCACCATGGGTTCGATCGCGAGCGTCATCCCGGCCTTCAGCACCGGTCCTGTTCCCGCCTTGCCGAAATTCGGCACCGCGGGTTCCTCGTGCAGTTTTCTTCCGATGCCGTGACCCACGAGATCCCGTACGACGGTAAATCCGTTGGCCTCCACATGCTCCTGCACAGCGGCGGAGACATCGCCGAGGTGATTTCCCGGGAGCGCCTGGTCGATGCCTCGAAACAGACTCTCTCGCGTCACCCGCATCAGCCGCATTTTTTCCGGATCCACCGCACCCACCGCGAGAGTGATTGCGCCGTCACCGAAAAAGCCATCCTTCTCCACACCCACATCGATCGAGATGATCTCTCCTTCCTGAAGGATGCGGTCGCTGGGGATACCATGCACCACTTCATCATCGATGGACACACACAGTGTCGCGGGAAAAGGCGGTATCGCCGAGCTGCCCGAGCGATACCCTTTGAAGGCAGGAAGCCCTCCATTGGCCCGAATGAAATCCTCGGCCATGGCATCCAGATCCGAAACCCGTGCGCCGGGCTTCACCTGAGGCATGAGCAGCTTGTGAACATCGGAGACGATCGCGCACGGCGTGCGCATAATCTCGATCTCCTCTTCCGTCTTGAGCTGAATCATACCTCGGTACACGTTTCCTTATCCGCGTCCGATACGGCCGCGAATCTTGCCACTCTTCATGAAACCATCGTAATGGCGCATGAGCAAATGACTTTCGACCTGCTGCAACGTGTCGAGCGCCACACCAACCATAATCAGCAAGCTGGTGCCTCCGAAGAACTGCGCGAAACTCGGCGTCACTCCCAGCTTCATCATGAACGTGGGGAGCACGGCAATGATGGCGAGGAAAATCGACCCGGGCAGCGTGATCTTCGTGAGAATGTTGTCGATGTAATCGCGCGTGTGCGTTCCCGGACGAATACCCGGAATGAACCCACCCTGGCGCTTCATATTATCCGCCACGTCCTGCGGATTGAACGAAATAGCCGTGTAGAAATAGGTGAAGAAGATGATCATCACACCATACACAGCGGCGTAGAAGAACGAATCATGCCGGAACCAGGTGGACAGCATCATCATGAAGTCGTTCTCCGGGAAGAACATCGTCACCGTTTCCGGCACGAACATGATGGACTGTGCGAAGATGATGGGCATCACACCCGCGGTATTCACACGCAGGGGAATATACTGCGTCACACCGCCGTACACCTTGCGGCCCACCACGCGCTTCGCGTATTGCACTGGTATTCGTCTCGTGCCCTGCGTCACCATCACCACGGCCGCGGTGATCAGCACCATCAAGCCAATGATGATAATATTGATGATGATGTTGCCACCACCCATGAATTCGCCCACGAGCGACTGCGGCAACCGTGCGATGATGCCGACAAAGATGATCAGGGAGATACCGTTGCCGATACCCCGCTCGGTGATCTGTTCGCCGATCCACATCATGAGCATGGTGGACGCCGCGATGACAACCATGGTGGCCAGCGCGAAGAACACACCCTGCACCTCGGGCGGCACCACGGGTGCGCCACTCGGCGTGGTCAGGTTCTGCAAGCGCACACTCACACCCCAGCCCTGCAGGGCGGCGATGAAAATGGTACCGTACCGCGTGTATTGGTTGATCTTCTTACGGCCTTCCTCGCCGCCTTCCTTCTGCAGCTTCTGGAAGTACGGAATCACCGCACCGAGCAACTGAAGAATGATGGACGCGGTGATGTAGGGCATGATACCCAGCGAGAAAATGGCGGCATTGCTGAAGGCGCCTCCGACGAAAAGGTCGAAGAGCCCGAACAAACCGCCACTGCCGGATTGCGATGCGAGCCAATCGGCCAGCAGGGACGCGTTGACGCCCGGGAGCGTGATATGCGAACCAAATCGCACGATCACGAGCATGACAATCGTAAACAGGATCCGCTCACGCAGCTCCTGAATCTTGAACATATTGCGAATGCTTTCGCCGAAGCCAGCCATTATCTTCCTGTGTATTACGCTGTAACAGTGGTGGCGGTACCGCCTGCCGCCTCAATCTTCTGTTTCGCGGTTGCGCTGAATGCATGCGCGGTAACCGTGAGCTTGCTGCCGAGATCGCCGTTGCCGAGAATCTTGATCGGCATGCGACGCTTCGACGCCACACCCAGATCGTAGAGCACGTCCGGGGTAATCACGCCATCGGCGATCACTCCGTTCGTGACGAGTTCCTGCAAACGAGACACGTTGATGCCCAGGTATTCCACGCGATTGATATTCGTGAAACCGAATTTCGGAAGGCGACGCTGCAAGGGCATCTGGCCACCTTCGAAGCCGAGCTTGCGCTTGGCGCCGGAACGCGACTGCGCACCCTTGTGGCCACGCGTGGATGTGCCGCCATGGCCGCTGCCCTGGCCGCGACCCACACGTTTTTTCTTTTTCCGTGACCCTTCGGCGTACGTGAGATTTGAGAGATGATTCGCCATCATGTATTCCTGCTATCGTGTTCGCGTGTCCGTCAACCCTCGACGTTCTCGACGCGAACGAGGTGGGAGACTTTCCGAATCATACCCCGGATCTGCGGGGTATCGTTGTGAATGACCGCGTTGTTCGGACGACCGAGTCCGAGCGCCTCGATGGTGCGCTTCTGATTCTCGATGCGGCCGATCACGCTGCGCGTTTGTGTAATTTTAATCTTTGCCATGTTCTGCCTTGCCCGACGATTACTTGCTGACCTGAGTGGAGAACACTTCGCCCACGCTGATACCACGCTTGGTTGCCACCACGCGTGCGTCGACGAGATTCTCCAACGCATCCATCGTGGCCTTCACGACGTTGTGCTGATTGGACGTCCCGAGCGACTTGGTGAGCACATCGAGAACGCCCGCGCTCTCGAGCACGGCGCGCACGCCGCCACCCGCGATCAGTCCGGTACCCTGCGAGGCCGGCTTGAGAATGACCTTGCCCGCGCCGTAGCGTCCGGTGATGGGATGCGGTATCGTCCCGTTGATGATGGGGATCTTGATGACGCGTTTGCGTGCATCTTC
>JAMIQH010000342.1:0-3031 GCA_035914695.1 Bacteroidota bacterium
TCGGGCGCATCATCGCGCGTGAGAGCGGGCACACGCGGCAAGAGGGTGGCGTGCGTCTCGATTTCAAAGACCTCATGCGTGTGCGGGTGAACAACATTTTACTCGTCTCCAGTCTCTATGACTATTACACCGTGGTGGAGGACGGGCAACTCACCGAAGCGCTGTTCAACGAATACTCCGAACTGAATCTGCACTACGCGCCACATATCACGCGGGTGAGCTCGGGCGAGGAGGCCTTGCGCCTGATGGAGTCGCGGGATTTCGATCTGGTGCTGAGCATGCTACGGCTGGGCGATATGGACCTGGCTTCGTTTTGCGCAACGATGAAGCACGCGCATCCGGACATTCCGCTCTTTCTGCTGTCCTTCCAATCCGCCGAATTCGACCTGTTTCTGAAAAGCGCCGATACCGCCCGCTTCGACAATGTGTTCATCTGGGCGGGAGATCGCACGCTGTTTCTCGCCATCATCAAATTGTACGAGGATGTGCGCAACGCGCCCGTGGATTGTCTGGAGTTCGGTGTGCGTTCCATCATGCTGGTGGAGGATTCGCCCTGGTTCTACTCTTCCTACCTGCCGCTGATTTACGCCGAACTCATCACGCAGGTGCAGGCCTTGATCGAGGAAGGCAGAAATTTCGCGGACAAGTTGTTACGCCAGCGCGCACGCCCGAAAATCCTGCTCGCGCGCGATTATGAGGAGGCCTCGCAACTGCTCCGCCGCTATGGCGAGACCATGCTGGGCGTGATCTCCGATCTTTCCTTCGAGCGCGGCGGCGCGACCGACCCGCGCGCGGGACTGCTGCTGGCGCGCGAAGCGCGTGGCATGAATCCGGAATTGCCCATACTGATTCAATCCTCCAGCATCGACCTGCGGCAGGAAATCGAGCACGAGGGGCTGGCCTTTGTGGACAAGGGTTCGCGCGTGCTTTTGCAGGAACTGAGTGATTTCATGACGCGGAATTTCGGCTTCGGGGATTTTGTCTTTCGTTTGCCCGACGGCACCGAGGTGTCGCGCGCCCGTTCGATTCGCGAGATGCGCGAGCGGTTGCGGTACATCCCTGGCCCCTCGCTCGAATATCATGCGCAGCGCGATCATTTCAGTAACTGGCTGCGGGCGCGTACGCGCTTCCAACTTGCGGATCGCCTCAAACCGGTCAAGGTCAGCGCGTTCTCCGATCTGGAGGAATTGCGCTCGTATCTGCTCTCCGCCATCACCGAGCATCTGGTGCAGGATCAGAAGGGGGTGATACAGGATTTCAGCAGGAACGACTACGATCTCGAGCACACCTTTGTGCGTATCGGATCGGGTTCGCTGGGAGGAAAGGGTCGCGGCCTCGCGTTCACGGACAATTTGCTCCGCAAATATCTCAGCAAGGATTTCTTCCCGGATTTGCGCATCAGCATTCCACGGACGATCGTGCTGGGCACGGATGTGTTCTCGCAGTTCGTGGAGCAGAATCATTTACTGGATCTGGCGGTGCAGAATCTCCCCGACAGTGAGATTCTCCGGGCGTTTCTCCACGCCGATCTGCCGCCCACGGTTTTGGGAGATGTGCGCGCAATATTGGAAAAGGCGCGATTCCCGCTGGCGGTGCGCTCGTCGTCGCTGCTGGAGGATGCGATGTACCAACCCTTCGCCGGCATTTACGCCACGGTGATGATTCCCAACAGCAGCCACGATCCCTCGGTGCGCTTTCATAATCTCACACAGGCCATCAAATACGTGTACGCATCCACGTATTTCAAAGCCGCGCGCAATTATATCGAAGCCACGGCCAATCGCATCGAAGAGGAGCGTATGGCCGTGGTGATACAGGAAATCGCCGGCGACCGGCATGGCCGGTATTTTTACCCGCATATTTCCGGTGTCGCGCGCTCCTTCAACTACTATCCCTTCGGCAAGGCGAAGCAGAAAGACGGAGTGGTAAATCTGGCCTTGGGTTTGGGGAAAACCATCGTCGACGGCGGAACGAGCTTGCAGTACAGCCCGGCCTATCCCGCGGTGTACCCGCAGTTCGGGACCACGAAGGATTTGTTCAACAATTCGCAGTTGAAATTCTTCGCTCTGGATCTCGAGTCCGACGTGGTGCGCAAATATCCGCGCGAGGATCAGAATCTGGTGCAACTGGGTCTCGCGGAAGCCGAGCAGCATGGTACGCTTGAGCATATCGCTTCCACATATTCCGGACAGGATGATCGTCTGTACGAGGGCATCTCGCGCAGCGGTCCCCGTGTGATCACCTTCGCGCCCATTCTCAAATCCAACATCCTTCCGCTCAACGAAGCTGTCCGTCTGCTTGTGTCGATGTGCGAGACCGCCGTGAACTGTCCGGTGGAAATCGAATTCGCCGTGCGCCTGGGTGCCGGCGCCGCCGCCCCCGCCGAATTCAGCTTCCTGCAGCTCCGTCCGATGGTGAAGCAGGAGGGCGGTGTGACGGTGGATCTCGGCACCATTCCTCAAGAGGCACTGCTGTTTCGCAGCGAGCAAGCCCTGGGCAACGGCAGCACGCGCTTGCGCCATATCATTTATGTGAAACCGGAGACCTTCGACGCAATGCGCACGCGCGCGATGGTGCGGGAAATCTCGGCGATGAATCAGGCGCTGCTGCGCGCACGCACTCCGTATCTGCTGATCGGGCCGGGGCGCTGGGGTTCGTCCGATCCTTCGCTCGGCATCCCCGTGGGCTTCTCCGACATCTCCTCCGCGGGCGCCATCGCCGAAACGTCGCTGCCCAACATGATCATCGATCCATCGCAGGGGTCGCATTTCTTCCAGAATCTTACCTCGTTCCGCATCTCCTACTTCACGCTGCGGCATTACAACGAGCAGCATAGTATCGACTGGGAGTGGCTCGAGGCGCTCGAACTGGTGGAGGAAACTCCGCATTGCCGGCATGTGCTCGCGCCGGAGGACATCGAGATCATCGTCAACGGACAAACCGGCGAGGGTGGAGCGGTGAAACGTGTATGGAGCAGGCCAGGAAACGGCGCCACTACCGTGAACGAGACGGAATCCATGATCCGTTGACA
>JAMIQH010000343.1:0-6136 GCA_035914695.1 Bacteroidota bacterium
ACCCGCTCGCTGTTCGAGCGCCGCGACGTCGTGATTGTGGCCTCGGTGAGCTGCATCTACGGCCTCGGCTCGCCCGAGGCCTACTTCGGGATGCTGCAGCTGTTCGAGCGCGGCGTGGTGCAGCCGCTCGACGAGGTGCTGCGCCAGCTCGCCAAGATGCAGTACGAGCGCACCAACCTCGACCTCGCGCCGGGCAGCTTCCGGCTGCGCGGCGACACCCTCGAGATCTACCCGCCCTACGACGACAGCGCGGTCCGGGTGTCGCTGTGGGGCGACGAGGTGGAGGCGATCAAGAGATTGCGCTCGCGATCCATCGCCTCGGTGAGGCCGTCGGAATACAGAAGGACGAGGCCGTTGGGTTCGAGTTTCACCTGCACTTCGCGGAGACTCTGGTCGAACACCGGCCCCTTTTCCAATCCCAGGCCCATACCTTCGGCGGTGAGATAATGCGTGTCGCCATTCATGAGCACCAGCGGCGGCGTGTGACCGGCGCGACACAGCGTCAATCGCATGTTGCGAAGATCGAACAGCGCCAAGATGAGCGTGATGAAGGAATTGCGCTCCATGCCTTCGTAGAGGTGACGGTTCACACTGCTGAGCATTTCGCAGGGCGAGGAATGCGTTTGTGCGGCGAAGCGCAGCAGTCCTTGCACCTTGGCCATGTACAGCGCGGCGGAGATGCCTTTGCCGGACACATCACCCACCACCACCAACAAGCGGTCGTCGGGCAGCGCGATGTAATCGAAGTAATCGCCACCCACGCTCATGGCCGGGATGGACACACCAGAGATATCGAGCGCGGCAACGTCGGGACTTTCCTGCGGCAGCAGTCCCTGCTGTATGCGCTGCGCGATGCGGAGCTGCTCGGTGATTTTTTGCTTCTCCATTTCCGAAGCGTGCAACCGCGCATTCTCAATGGCGATGGCCGCCTGTCCCGCCACGGTGGAAAGCAGATCGATGTCCTCCTGCGAATACACCTTGCCGCTCATTTTCGGACCCACATTGATGGCGCCGATCAAGCGATCCTGCAGGAACATCGGCACCACGAGCACGATGCCGGATTTCTTGATCTGCTCGCGGTCGCCGGGATCGACGATGCCCGGCAGCTCGTCGACCAGCGCCACGGACACCGGCGCGCGGCTCTCGCGCAACGCCGCCAGCAATCCCCCCTGCGAATGTCCGAATTGGCAGCATTGCTCGTCGATGTTCTTGCTTACGATGTGGCAACCGTGCTCGTTGTCGCACAGGCCCACAGCCACTTTTTCCACATGCATGGTGGAGGAAATGCGCGAGACCATGGAGGAGAGGATTTCTTCCAGCTTGATCTGCCGCGGCAACTCACGGCTGAATTCGAGCAGCGCCTGCTGGTAGTTGTAGCGCTCCTGATAGAAGATGCGGTCCACCATGCGCTGCACGCGTCGCTTGAGCGGATCGAACATCAGCGCGATGAGCACGAAGGCGATGAGCGACAGGAGTTTATTGTCCGTTTCATCGAGCACCAGTCCCAGCAGACTCCCCAGGCCGAACACGAAGCCCAGATACACCGCGGCGATGGTTGCCGTGATGGCGCCATAGATGAGACTGCGTTTGACGATCACCGTCACATCCATCAGGCGGTGCTTGAACATGGCGTAGCCGAAGGCCGGCGGAATGCCGATGAACAGCAGCGCCGGGAGCATGAGGTAGGGCTGGAGGAAAATGACCAGCGGATACATCGTGGCGATCACCGCCACATAGATGAACACCGCCACACCGATCAAGGTGGATTGCAGAATGGGGCGCAGTTGCTTGCGGCGCTCCTTTTCCTTGATGGTGAAGTAGCTGTGCGCGAACACGATCAGGCCCGCGAAGAAATACGTCATGGGCAGCAAATCGGCGGCACGCAGCAGCCACATGGGCGGCACCCAGCCGAAATGGCGGAAATTGTACGCGAGAATGACCCCGCTCGCCAGCGTGGTGAGCGTGTACAGCAACACCGACACCCAGCGCCGCGAGGCCGCCGCTTTCTCGTAGGGGAAGCGGAAGAAGAAGGAAATGAACACCGGCGGCACGAAGGTGCGCGTGATGAAGAACAGCACCATCATGATGTACACCTTGACCATCGGATCGTACATCGGACCGATGTTCAATTGCATCATGCTGAAAAACAGCAGCACTAAAATGCCGTAGCGGGCAAAATGCCGCTGCAGTGCCCCTTCCGGACGCGACATCACCACAATCCATCCCATCAGCAAAAAGCCGAGCCCGAGGAGGAAGAGCGCGAAATACGTGTAGTTGAAGGTCTTGAGTATGCGCACCTTCAACGTGTGCTCGCGGCCGTCACGCAGGATGGTGAAGGTGGCGATACTGCCGGCGGAATGCAGATTGAGCTGGAATTGCGGTCCGCGTATCGTTCGTGTACTCACGCCGTCGATGCGCACAAGCGTGTCGCCATCCAGCGCGCCGGCCTGCTCGGTCACACCGTCGGGCACGATGTTGGTGATTACCAGCGTCATGGCGGGTCGGTCGTACAGCACAAAGGGAATCGAGGCCGTGGCCGTGTCGCGCACGACAAACACCTCGCGCACGCGATGGTCGCGATCCACACGCAAGCGAATCGTGTCGCCATGTGACGCGCTTTTGATCTGCGCCACTGCTTCCGCCGCCGAACGTAGCGAGTTGCCGTTCACCGCGAGCACAAGATCACCGGCCTCGAGGCCTCGACCCTTCGCGGATGGCGTGTAAGGTTCGCGCTGTTTCTCCACCGGCCGATCCACATACACCGAGGTGGTATCGCTGAAGATTTGCTTCCACTCACATTGATCGTTGCTCGGCACGCGCCACCAGAGCACGTGCAGCAGATTGTAGCATGCGATCGCGAGCACGAGTATCGCGAACACCGAGTACGTGAACCGTATCGCGCGGGGGGACCATCGCTCCATGATACTCATACCGCAATCCAGCACTGATGAGGAATCGATCGGGAAAAAAGCTGCGTCCAGCTGAGGGCGACGCTAGGAAATCAAATGTGTAATATGGGAAAAATAACGCATTTTAAATCCTCCATCACAGGGCGGCCACGGAGGCGGTCCGCAGCGGTTGACACGGTGCGGTTCCGTCGGTAACCTTGCGCACAATTCATCCGTATACGCAACCGCGCCGCCACTGTTGCGCCGACAGAGGAATTTCCTCCACCACTCGAGAACACACATCCATGCGGAACGAACGTAGCATTACGATGATCTGGCTGGCCGCGGGCGCGGTCGGCGCGTTGCTTCTGATCTGGCTGTACCCCCGCTTGCATCCCCTCGCCGCTCCCGCCATGGAGGCCGACGCCGAGCTGATCCGCGAACGGGCGCGCTCGCTGCTGCGCGATATCGGCGTGGACACGGTGCAATACGCCATCATCCCCGCGCTGCATCAGGACAAGGACGCCATGGCACGTGCATACCGCGAGCGGGATGCGGCTGCGGCCGTGGACTTCATGCGTCGCAGCGGGCAGGGCTATCAGTGGAAAGTGCGCATGTTCCGCATCGATCCGCAGGATGCCGAAACCATCAATATCTCGGGCGGCAGCACGGTGAATATCGAGCGCCTGATCAACGGCGACATCCGCGCGCAGTTCGACACGCGCGGGGCGCTGCGTTCGCTGGCCCTGCCCTTCGCCGATTCGGCCGCGCTGGGCTTCCCTCCCCCACGGGTGGTGCTGGCGCGTGTACGGTCGCTCGTGCGCGAGCATCTCCCCGCCGACGTGCCGCTTCCGCTGGACGCGGTGGCTGTGGGCGACAGTCTGCCACTCTCCTCCTCGGCGGGCGAGGTACACTGGACCTGCGAGGATATGCCGACGCAACGAAAATGCACAGTGCGCTGGGCGGTGTGGATGCCGGCTCTGCGCGATAGTATGGATGCGCGTGTGGTCATGGCCGGACTCACCCCGTCGTCCGTCACCTTGTCGCGCCGCCACGCGGATCCGAAGGCGGATCACACCGCCAGCATTCCGGTGGACATCGCCAAGGCGCTGTTTTATCTCGGGATTTCCGTGCTCATTCTCGTGGTGGGCATCAAGCGCCTGCGCGCGTATGAAATCGGCTTCCGTACCGCGTTGGGCCTCGGCGTGCTGGTGGCGCTGCTGTTTTCCATCTGGTTTTTCCTGCAAGTGCAGCGCGAGGGCGTACTGCAGGCGGAAGTGCTCGTGCCTCTGCTCATCGCGCCCGTAATGGTGGGCGCCGCGCTGGTGGCCGTCACGGCCGTGGGCGAATCGGTGGCGCGTGAGGTGTGGAAGGATACCTTCATTCCCATCGATCTATTGAAATCGGGTCACCTGCTCCATTCAAAAGTGGGACACGCCGTGCTGCGCGGCCTCGGAAGCGGGGTAGCCGTGGCCGGCGCGGGGATGCTGCTGCTGTGGGTACTCTCGCCGTTTACAGCCGTGTGGATCGTCGAGCATTCCGACACGGGCTTCGAGCAATTCGACTTTTTCTCACCCGCGCTGTACGTGCTGGCCGAATCGCTGGGCAAGGGACTGTTCTATTTCACATTCGCAATTCTGTTCTTCGTTTCGTTTCTGCGCGCGCGCATTTCCTCGCCCTTGCTCCTCGTGCCCATAGCGGCGCTGGTGGGAGCGATGGCCAATCCGCTGTCGCTCGAACCCGAACCCGCGGGCATCGCAGTCACCGTGGTCATGGTGGGCATCATCATCATCACCTTCATCTCATCCGATGCGCTGAGCGCTTTCATCGCCCTGTTCATCGCATCGGCGATTCATCAGGGCGCGACGCTGTTGTTGCCCTGGAACGCGCCCTATCACGTCGACGCGCTGCTGCTGCCGCTGGCTGGCGTGCTGCTGCTGCTGTGGGGGTTGCTGGCCCTGCGTACGCGCGACCGTGTGCAGGATTTCGATGCCATTGCGCCGCGCTTTCAGCGGCATATCTCGGAGCGGCAGCGTCTGTCGCGCGAGTTGGAAATCGCCCGCGACGTGCAGATGAGTTTTCTCCCGAAAAGCGATCCACGCATTCCGGGGCTGGATATCGCTTCGCGCTGCGCGCCGGCGATGGAGGTGGGCGGCGATTACTACGATTTCATCGATCACGGCGACGGCAAACTCGGCGTGGCCATTGGCGACGTCTCGGGCAAGGGCACTCAGGCCGCATTTTACATGACACTCACCAAGGGCTTTCTCAAGGCCCTCGGACGCGGCACGGCTTCGCCCACGCGGGTGTTGAGCGAACTCAACCGCTTGTTCTATGAAAATGTCGAACGCGGGCATTTCATCAGCATGATTTACGCGGTGTTCGACATGCAGGCGATGCGCGTCACATTCGCGCGTGCCGGACACACGCCGCTGATGCGGCGCAATGCCGAGGGTCCGGTGGAAGTGGTGCAGTCGCGCGGCATGGCGCTGGGCTTCGAGCGCGGCGCGTTGTTCGACAGCGCCATCGAGGAAATCACGCTCGACATCCGCCGTGGCGACGTGTTCGTGCTGTACACCGACGGCTACCCCGAAGCCATGACACGGCGTCGCGAGGAATTCGGCGAGGAGCGCCTGCGCAGCATTCTCCAGCGCCAGGAAGGCGGCAGCGCGGCGGAAATTCTCGAAAGCATGTATCGCGAGACACGGCGCTTCGCCGGCAAGGCCGAGCAGCACGACGACATGACCATGGTGGTGCTGCGCGTGCTGTAGGCACAGGCGGTCACGCCGGCACAGGTGGCGCGTGGGCGCGGGTGCTGAACGGGGACGCAACTGTTTGCCATTGGCGCGGGGATTCACAAGATTTGCGGAAATCGTATCCCGCTTCCCGCGGGGGAAGCACCGCGGGTGTTTCCACGGCGCACGTTCGATGCCCGGCGCAGCAGGCGCAAGGTTCGGCGGCATTGCGGACGCACGCATGCGATACGTGATCATCTCCGTCCGCCATCTCCCGGAGGCCGCGCATGTCCGCCAGTTTCTCCTCTCTCGACATCGGCATTGTCGTCGTCTACATTCTTCTCGTGATCGGCATTGGCGTGTACTTCACCCGACGCGGGGGCACGCGCGAAGGGTATTTCCTCGCGGGACGCTCCGTGGGATGGATCGCCATCGGGGCCTCGTTATTCGCCACGAACATTTCCAGTGAACATCTGCTCGGTCTGGCGGGTACGGGCTCGAAATCCGGACTCG
>JAMIQH010000344.1:0-20317 GCA_035914695.1 Bacteroidota bacterium
CCCGCGGCAATAGCGTTATTCACCAGCTTGGCGCCCTGATCGAACACTCGTCCGGCACCGAGCGCGTTGTGGCCCACCTCGCTGTTGCCCATGTCGTCATCGCCAGGCAATCCCACGGCGGGTCCATGCGCTTTGAGCTGCGTGTAGAGGCCTTCCGCGAAATACCGGTCGAGCATCGGCGTGCGAGCGAGGTGAATGGCGTTGCCGGCGTAGGGTTTGCCAATGCCGAAACCGTCCATGATAATCAGCAACAGTGGGCCTTCGGCCGGAGTGTATGTGGAAAGGGGAGTCAGCGTCAGTGTCATTGTACGTCGTTGTATGGAATTGTGGAACACATGGTGCAATGTAACAAAATCCGACGAAGCGACAGTCGTCCAGCTCCGGAGTTGGATTTGCGCACCGGAGCGGGTATTTTTTATGCTGGAGTTGGTTGTCGCATTATCCAATTTGCACAGGACAAGCATGAATCCCGCAACGTTTATCGATGATCTCAAGGCGAAAGCCCGCACACTCAACAAGCACATCGTGTACCCCGACGCCACCGACGAGCGCGCCATTAAAGCCGCGCGCATTGTGACCGACGAAGGTCTGGCCCGCATCTCGCTGGTGGGAAGCGAAGCCGATATCCGCGCAAAAGCGCAGGAAGCGGGCGTGTCACTCGACGGCATCGCCATCGTCGATCCTGCGACGTCGCCGCAGCTCGCGGACTTCGCGGGGCAGTATTTCGAACTGCGCAAAAACAAAGGCATGACCGAGGACGTGGCCGCGAGCACCGTCGCGCATCCGCTGTTCTTCGGCGATCTGATGGTGCGCAATGGTTTGGCGGACGGTAGTGTGGCCGGATCGCTGTCCACCACCGGCGATGTGATCAAGGCCGGTCTGCACTGCATCGGTCTCAAGGAAGGCATCAAGACTGTGTCCAGTCTTTTCGTGATGAAGTTTCCGGACCGGATCTGGGCGTTCGCCGACTGCGCGGTGATGCCGCTGCCGGATGCCGCGCAACTCGCGGACATCGCCGTGTCCACCGCCGACAACTACCGCGCCCTGACCGACGAGGAGCCGCGCATCGCCATGTTGTCCTTCTCCACCAAGGGCAGCGCGAAGCATGAACTCGTTGACAAGGTAACCGAAGCCATGGCGCTGGTGCAGGGACGCCGTCCCGACTTGCTCATCGATGGTGAAATGCAATTCGACGCAGCCATCATCCCGGCCATCGGGCAGAAAAAGGCGCCGGGCAGCGCCATCGCCGGGCAGGCCAATGTGTTCGTGTTTCCGGATTTGCAGTCCGGCAACATTGCCTATAAAATCACCGAACGCCTCGGTGGCGCCGAAGCCCTCGGACCCATCGTGCAGGGCCTGGCACGTCCGGCCTACGACCTCTCGCGCGGCTGCTCGGTCAACGATATCGTGGTCACCACCGTGTTCAACGCGGTGATGGGTGCTGTGTAGCAGCGAGGACGGGCCTCTGTCCCACGCGTGTGATATGCACGGGAGGGTCGCATGGCGGCTCTCCCTTTTTTTCTCCTCGGGCAATGTGTAGCTTTCCGTATGGCAGCGATGGCGCACACGACTCCGCTTCTCATCGATATTCATACACACGGCTCCGGAACGCGCGCGGGAGTTCTCGCCCTGCGCAGCTTCCGCTTTGACAGCGAGATGCCCGCGTTCGGCATGATGTGCAGTCTCGGCATTCATCCCTGGGACGCGCATGAGGCGCGTGTGGACGAGATGCTTGAGCAAATGGGCCCGCTCGCTCGAGGCGAGGACGTGCTGGCCCTGGGTGAATGCGGCCTTGACAGAGCCATCACCACACCGGTGGCGCAACAGCTCCGTGTGTTCGAAGCCCAGGTCGCGCTGGCGGAAGAGCTTTGCAAGCCGCTGATAATTCATGCTGTGCGAGCGGTGTCCGATCTTCTGGCGCTCCGGCGGAGACTTCGCCCATCGATGCCGTGGATAGTGCACGGCTTCGGCGGCAACACGGAAACGGCCGTGCAATGCCTGCGTGCGGGAATGCATCTCTCCTTCGGCGCGGCACTGCTGGAGCGGCGACCGCGGTTGCACGAGGCGTTTCGTTCCCTTCCTCTGGAACGTGTGTTGATCGAAAGTGATGAACGCCCCGAAGTGCTGCGCGATGTGTACACGGCCGCCGCGGCGTTGCGTGGATTGTCCATGGAGGCCTTCGCGGCGCGCGTGTGCGACAATGCTGTCGCTTTGTTCCCACGTTTCAGAGAGGAAATCCAAGCATGAACGATACCGTGCCTTCCACCACCACTGCGGATATGGATGACGACTGGCTCGTGCGCACGCGACTGCTCCTCGGCGACGACGCGCTACGCCGTCTCGCTTCGGCGCATGTGCTCGTGGCCGGGTTGGGTGGTGTGGGCGCGTATGCCGCCGAGCAATTGTGCCGAGGCGGTATCGGTGAAATGACCATCGTGGACGGCGACACCATTCAGCCCAGCAATCGCAATCGCCAGTTGCCGGCGCTGCGCAGCACCGTGGGTCGGCGCAAGGCCGAGGTGATGGCCGAACGCCTGCGTGACATCAATCCCGCGCTGCGCCTGCATGTGGTGGACGAGTACCTGCGCGATGCGCGGCTGGAGGAGCTGGTATCACGTCGCTACGATTACGTGGTGGACGCCATCGACACCCTGTCGCCGAAGGTGTATCTCATCGTTCACGCGTTGCGCGCGGGCAATCGCGTTGTCAGCTCACTCGGCGCCGGGGGCAAGCTTGATCCCACGCAGGTGCGCATCGACGACATCGGCAAATCGCATCACTGCCGTCTCGGCAAAATGCTACGCAAACGCCTGCACCGCATGGGCATACGCGAGGGCGTGACCGTTGTCTACTCCATTGAGGAAATCCCCGCGCACGCCATGCGCGCCATCGACGACGAGCGCAACAAGAAAACCATGGTCGGCACGATTTCGTACATGCCGCCCATGTTCGGATGTCTGTGCGCTTCGGTTGTTCTTCGCGCCCTTGCGATGGAGGTGGGGGAGTAGCGGCTTCCTCCGAATCGAAGTTTTAGCCTTGGTCGTTTGTCCACTCAACCTTGGTAAGGCTCTGGCTGTCTCCCCGAAATTCCCAAACCACGACCCAAATCCCCGCCACAGCCCCAACACTGTGCCGCGCTTTACTCTTTACTCTTCACACTTCACCCATCGATATCCGTTATCCTCGCTTCATCCCGCTCTGTTCGCATCCGCACGGGCCCCCCGCTCCACCACCATCACCACCCGTCGCTGAATCGAGCCACCGAACAGCCGAAGCGCCTGCGTCATCGCCGCATTCATGGAGAGATGCGGACCCAGCAGCGGCATGAGACGGAAATGCGAGAGCCAGGGGCCACGGATTCTACCGAGGCCAAGCGGAGGGAATTGACGGATTTCCTCCCAGGTGTGATTGTGCCACGAAGAACCCTCGGCGGCGCAGCCACTGAGCGTGCTGCCACCGAGGAAGAGCACGGCGCCTCCGGGTGCGGCGAAGTGGTGCAGATGCGCGATGAACTCGTGCAGACGTTTCATATCGCGCGTGTTGGCCACGCTGACGCCGAGAGCGAACACCAGATCGAAGGACGCCTCCTCGAACGTCATGCGCGTGGCATCCATCACCTCGAAGCGCAGATGCGGATACAGCTCGCGCGCCTTGCCTATGCCAGTGGCGCTGATGTCGATCCCCGTCACCTCGTACCCCATGGCGGCCAGAATGCCGCTGTAGTAGCCGGTGGCGCAACCCACATCGAGTATGCGCGCACCCGGACGCACTCCCGTTTTGCGCAACAACACCTCGAGAATTTCCCGGGTGACCGAAGGCGGGTAGTAGGAGAACCCCTCCCCGCGATAAAATTCGTCGTAGTACGCGACGATATGATCCTGTGACAAGTCCATCCCTCAATCTACCGCCCCCGCCACACGCGCGCAAACAAACACCGTGCGCTTCGCCAACACAGAGAACACCGAGGGCTTCGCCAACACGGAGAACACCGAGGCCTCAGCCCGCACCGCGATTTCAGAACAGCCCGACCTTAAAACAATCCTTCGCGACTTCGCATCCTCGCGCCTTCGCGTGCGTGTTCCCGCGTCTTCGCATCCTCGCGCCTTCGCGTGCGTGTTCCCGCGTCTTCGCATCCTCGCGTCTTCGCGTGAGGAATATTCTTCGCGTCTTCGCGTCTTCACGTTGGCTGGCGTGGTGTTTCGCCGAGGGAATTCGTACTTTCCTGTCGGAATACCTGCCGGGACGTTCCGGCGGCGGCAAACACGGGTCATTGGTGGAGAGAACGCGAAATGGAAGACAGCAACATGTTCATGGACAAAAGCGTCATGCCTGACGACGCGGCGCTGCGAAGCGCGCTCGGCGACGCGCATCGCCTGTGGTGTGCATTGCGCGATTCTACGTTCGCGGCGCTTCCCCGCGCGGTGGAGGAGTGGAAATACCCCGGCGCGGCCCACGGGTGGAGCTACCGCCTCAAGGATGGCAAACGTAACCTGCTGTATTTCCTGCCGCGAAATGGCTTTTTCAAAATCGCCATGGTGTTCGGCGAACGCGCCTGCGAAGCCGTGTACAGCAGCAATGTGTCGGAGGATATCAAACACGCCCTGCGCGAAGCACGTCCCTATGTGGAAGGACGCGGCATACGCATTGACGTGCGCACCGACTCCGACCTCGGCGACATTCGTGCACTCCTTGCTATCAAATTGCAACTATAGCACCCGCACCGCGATTTCAGAACAGCCCGACCCGACAACGATCCTTCGCGTCTTCGCATCCTCGCGTCTTCGCGTGCGTGTTCCTCGCATCCTCGCGTTTTCGCGTGCGTGTTCCCGCGCCGCGGCCTTCTCTCGAAATGAACCCGGAATGGAATTGCATGGCTGCGGAGCGTTTGGTATGTTGACCGCATGGGAGGGACGCGCTCACGATGTTTTGCTCTTGGTTCACGCTGAACAGGAAATACCATGGATGATGGACAATCGTTGACCTACGGCGACAGTGGTCGCGAACTCACTCTGCTGCGCGAACGCGTCGAGGCCTATCGCAGCAATGAACAGATGTTCCACGCCCTCGTGGAAACCGCTGTCGGTAGCATCGGCGAGGAGTTCTTCCGGAAAATCGTTGTCAAACTCTCCGAATGGCTCAACGCGGAGTGCATTATCGTAGGCCAATTGGTGGGAGAAAATGTGGTGCAGGGCTTCCCGATGTACCTCGATGGCGAAATCGTCGAGGGCTTCACCTACACACTGGAAGGCACGCCCTGCGACCTGACGTCGCAGAAGGGATACTGCGAGTACCGCGACCATGTGCGGGAATTTTTTCCCACATCCAAAGACCTCAACGATCTCAACGCACGAGGCTACGTGGGCACGGCTCTGTACAACAAAGACGGCGTGCCCAATGGGGTGTTGTGCGCGATCTCAAGGAAGGAACTCAAGCTTCCGCCGCAGGCCGAGGACATACTCCGCATCGTGGGAGCACGCATCACCGTTGAATTCGAGCGCATGAAGGCCTTGCGCGCATTGGAGGAATCCGAGCGCGAATTGCGCCAGGCAAATGCCACCAAGGACAAACTGTTTTCCATCATCGCCCACGATTTACGCAATCCCTTCCTTTCCCTCATCGGTTTCAGCGAACTGCTGCTCGAGGACATCCGCGACGGCAAGCACGAATCCTGCTCGCTCTACGCCGAGAATATTCACGAATCCGCCACGCGCACCTATGAACTGCTCGACAATTTGCTCGAGTGGTCGCGCAGCCAGACGGGCGGACTCACCTTTCAACCGGAAACCGTCGGTGTTTCACAGCTCTGCGCTCGTCTGTTGCAGCAAATTGAGCTTCAGCGCTCACGCAAGTTCGTGTGCATTCACCAGATGTTGGAGGACGGCCTGGAAGTACACGCCGATCGCCACATGCTGGAAATGGTGTTGCGCAATCTGCTGACGAATGCCATCAAGTACTCCCACCCCGGAGGCGAGATCACTCTCGCCGGATTGCGGGAGAATGGCAACGTCAGCATTTCCGTCACCGACAACGGCGTCGGTATCGCCGAACACCGCCGTGAGACACTGTTCGATCCAGCCAACAGCAGTACCGTCGGTACGATGCAGGAAGTGGGTTCGGGCCTCGGGCTGCTGCTCTGCCGGGAGTTCGCACAGCGGCACGGGGGCGATATCACCGTGGAAAGTACTGCGGGAGAGGGGAGTACGTTCACCATCACCCTGCCCGTGTAAGCAATCGGCGTGCGCCCGAAGCTGCCGTGTCAACGTATCGGAGGAGGTCGTTCATGTCGGATGTGTCACGCTTCTGGAGTTGGCGAACACTGTGGATCGTGCTCGTCACCGCCGTGCTCACAACAACAGCGTTGTACCAGTGGGTGGTGCAACCCCTGGAAGATGAGAAGGACGAGAGCGTAAATCAGTGGATTCACAGCATTACCTGGTACGTTCGCACGGTACAAGAACTCGGACGAGCGCTTGACAGGCAACTCGACGAATCCGGTACGACGAGGTTCGTGGAGAGCCGCCTGGCCGCCTCCGGCGACAGTGCGGCCCTGCAACGCCATCGTGCGGTGACCCGTGCCCTGCAGCGAACGCGATTGGATGCTGCATGGACGCTAAGTCGTCATCTTCCCTTCGCCACAGAGGGCGCCGCGGAGATGTTCGAAGATGAATGGTATGTGGATATTCTCTCCCATGAGCAGTTGGAAAACGGCTGGCACACGTCGTCGCTGATTGAGGTGACCACACCAACAGGACAGACGCGCCGTCTCCGGCTCCAGGCAGAGGAAGGGGCCTGGATGCGCGTGGCGGGTACGGAGTACCGACTCTATCTCGTGCGAAACCGCACAGTGTCGAGTTGCGATCTGTACCTGTTTAGACGGCGGACCGGCGAGAGTCATGGCAACACGCCCACGTCGCCATCGAAATCATAGGAATTGGGACAGCGCTCCGCATCGCCATTGTTGGAGAGAAGAGAGACATGCTTTGAGAAAAGGGAAACGTTGATCGCCGCTTACGCCCGCGCGGCTTTCACGCACTCGAGCTGATCGACGGAAGTAATGCCCTCGGGTAACTCGGCTTCTTCGATCAGCATGATGGGAATGTCGTCCTCGATACGGTATTTCACGCCGCAGCGCGTGCAGACGAGGTGGTTCTCTTCGAGGCGCAGTTCGGCTTTTCCGAGGGGACAGACGAGAATATTGAGTAAATCCTGACTGATCATGGCAATTCCACGGTTCGTGAATTCTTCAACATAGGACGTCAACGGGCAAAAAACAACGGCGCGGGAGTCAATGGGCATCCCGCGCCGCTGCTGTCTTGCTGGAAGGTTACTTTTTGTCGTCCACGACTTCGAAATCCGCGTCCTGCGCACCGGGCTCGGATTGCGACGAAGCGCCGCCACCCTGAGCGCCCGCATCGGGACCGGGTTGTTGCGAGGCATTCTGGTACATCTTGGTGGATGCCTCGTTCCAAGTCTTGTTCAATTGATCCATGGCGGACTTGATGTCGGCCGCGACACCCGTTTTGATGGCGTCTTCGAGGCGTTTGGCTTCGGCTTCGAGCTGCTCCTTGGTGGCCGCATCGAGCTGATCCTTGAATTCCTCGAGCTGCTTGCGTGTCTGGAACACGAGTGTATCGGCCTGATTGCGCAGTTCAACTTCCTCCTTGCGCTTCTTGTCCTCGGCAGCATGTTGCTGCGCTTCGCGCTTCATGCGCTCGATTTCGTCCTTCTCCAGACCCGACGAGGAAGTGATGCGAATACTCTGCTCCTTGCTGGTGGCCTTGTCCTTGGCCGAAACGTGCAGAATACCGTTGGCGTCGATATCAAAGGTCACTTCCACCTGCGGCACGCCGCGCGGTGCGGGAGGAATGCCGTCGAGATGGAATCGCCCGAGCGTGCGGTTGTCCGAAGCCATCGGGCGCTCGCCCTGGAGAATGTGGATTTCCACCGAAGTCTGGCTGTCCGAGGCCGTGGAGAATATCTCGCTTTTCCGCGTGGGAATCGTGGTGTTCGACGGTATGAGCGTAGTCATCACGCCACCCAACGTTTCGATGCCCAGCGAAAGGGGAGTGACGTCCAGCAGCAGCACGTCGCTCACATCGCCCGCGAGCACGCCACCTTGAATGGCGGCGCCGATAGCAACCACTTCGTCGGCATTCACACCTTTGTGCGGCTCCTTGCCGAAAAGATCCTTCACCACCTGCTGCACGCGGGGGATACGCGTGGAGCCACCAACAAGAATCACCTCGTCGATGTCATTCGGCGTCAAACCCGCGTCCTGCAACGCGGCCTTGCAGGGCTCGATGGTGCGGCGCACGAGATCGTCGGTGAGCTGTTCGAATTTCGTGCGGGTGATCGTGGTGTTCAGATGCTTCGGGCCCTCGGCCGTGGCGGTAATGAACGGCAGGTTGACTTCGGTTTGCATGAGCGTGGAGAGCTCCATCTTGGCCTTCTCCGATGCCTCGCGCAGTCGTTGCAGCGCCATGGCGTCCTTGCGCAAATCCACACCCTCGGCGCGCTGGAATTCCTCGGCAAGGTAGTCGATCAGGCGCTGGTCGAAATCGTCGCCGCCCAGATGGGTGTCGCCATTGGTGGATTTGACTTCAAACACACCGTCGCCCAACTCCAGAATGGAAATGTCGAAGGTGCCGCCGCCGAGATCGTACACGGCGATTTTTTCCTGCTTCTGCTTCTTGTCGAGACCGTAGGCCAAGGCGGCCGCCGTGGGCTCGTTGATGATGCGGCGCACCGTGAGTCCTGCGATTTCGCCCGCATCCTTGGTGGCCTGACGCTGCGCATCGTTGAAATACGCCGGCACGGTGATCACGGCTTCGGTCACCTTTTCGCCGAGATAATCCTCGGCGGATTTTTTCAAGGCCTGCAGCACCATGGCGCTGATCTCGGGCGGCGAGTACATGCGGTCCTCGATGCGCACACGCGCGCTGTCGTTGTCGCCGCGCACCACATCGTAGGGTACCTCGGCGATTTCATTGGTCACCTCGTCGTAACGGCGACCCATGAAGCGCTTGATCGAGTAGACGGTGTTTTTCGGATTGGTGACCGCCTGACGCTTGGCCGCGTTGCCCACGACACGCTCTCCGTCCTTTTTGAAACCGATGACGGAGGGTGTTGTGCGCCCGCCATCGGAGTTGGGAATGACGGTCGGGGTGCTGCCTTCCATTACAGCGACCACCGAGTTGGTCGTTCCCAGGTCAATGCCGATGATTTTGCCCATTGATTGCAAACTCCTTGAACTACACGTGATAATTAGTTGATTTCTATGGTGATTTCTTTGTCCTGCTCGCGCTGTTTCTTGGCAATTGTGATGGTGAGCAGGCCCTCTTCCATCTTCGCCGTCACCGACGAGGCATCGACCTCACCCGGCAACTCCACCGAGCGTTCGAAGTCGCCGAAGCTGCGCTCGCAGCGCAACACCTGCACCTGCTCGCTGTTGGCAGGCAGCGCCTTGCTTCCTTTGAGCGTGAGAATACCTTCGGCCAGCGAAACGGAAATGTCGGATTTGCGCATGCCGGCGAGTTCCGCAACCACTGTGATGCTGCTGTTGTCGTGATACACGTCCACCCGCGGATCGAAGCCCTTGCCGAACTCCACGGAAAATGTCTCGGGAAATTCCTCGGCGAAGCGTTTCACTCTCTGCGCGAGCGTCTCGAATTCCTTCATCGGGTCAAAGCGGTAATGCGGCATGGCGACTTCTCCTTGATTAATGGTTCCGAAATGACATTGCACGTTTCGTGCCAAGGACGTTTTCAGTGAAATACTCTCCACATTCGCCAACGAAAATGACATTGTGGCAGCGCAATGTCATTATGACAGATTGCTTGCTGACATTTCTGCAATGTCCTCACGTTGTAATTCACTGGTTACTTATGTAATTTTCCCATTCACACGCGAAGCGGTAGAGACGTTGCCGCGTCCGTCCCCGGTTCAGGAGAAGCATGCGTCCACACGGGAACACGCATGATCACGATAATGCACGGCAAGCAATCGCAGTTGAATATAGACCTTCCAATTCTTCATCGCATCGGCGATATCGCTGCCGAGAGCGGAACGCATGCCTACGTGGTGGGCGGCTATGTGCGCGATATGCTGCTGGAGCGGCCCACCAAGGACATCGACATCTCCGTGGTGGGCGACGGGATAGCGCTGGCGCACCAGGTACGCGCGCGTCTGCACGGCTCGCGTGTGGTGGAGTTCGAACGCTTCGGCACCGCACGACTTTTCGTGGACGATGTGGAACTGGAGTTCGTGGGCACGAGAAAGGAAACCTACGAGGAACACTCGCGCAAACCCGTCGTGACCGTGGGCAGCATCGAGGACGATTTGCGCCGCCGCGATTTCACCATCAATGCACTGGCGGTGAATTTGCACCCACTGCTGCGTGGGCAGCTCATCGATCTCTTCGACGGCATCGGCGACCTCGAACGGAAGCTCCTGCGCACCCCGCTCGATCCGGCACGCACCTTCTCCGACGATCCGCTGCGCATGATGCGGGCCTTCCGCTTTGCCGCGCAGCTCGGCTTCGTCATCGACGAGGCGGCGCTGGCTGCGGTGCGCGATATGCATGCGCGCATCGACATCGTGTCCATGGAACGCGTGCGCGACGAGTTTCTCAAATTGCTGGCCGCGCCTAAACCGTCGGTGGGCCTCGCACCCATGCAGGAGCATGGACTGATGGCGGAGGTGTTTCCCGAGTTTTCGCGTCTTGCCGGTGTGGATCAGGTGTCGGTGGACTACCCCGATGGCCCGCGGAATTTCCACCACAAGGACGTGTTTTACCACACGCTCAAGGTGCTTGATAATCTCTGCACGGTGAGCGACAATGTCTGGCTGCGCTTTGGCGCCATACTGCATGATATCGCCAAGCCGAAGACCAAGGCCTTCGTCGAAGGCACGGGCTGGACCTTTCACGGCCATCCCGAATTGGGCGCACGCATGGTGACCTCCATTTTCCGCCGCATGAAACTGCCACTCGAACCTGTGTCCTTCGTGCGCAAGATGGTGCTGCTGCATTTGCGTCCCATTGCCCTGATCAACGAGGAAGTAACCGACGCCGCGATTCGGAGACTGCTGGTGGATGCCGGAGGCGATCTCGAGGAATTGCTGCAGCTCTGTCGCTCCGACATTACCTCAAAGAATCCCAAGCTCGTGCAGCGCTATCTGCGCAACTACGATCTGTTGGTCGAGCGCATTCGCGAAGTCGAGGAACGCGATCAATTGCGCAACTGGCAACCGCCGCTGGATGGTGAGAGCATCATGCGCGAGTGCGGCATCGGCCCCGGCATCGCCGTGGGCGTGTTGAAAAATCGTATCGAGGACGCGGTGCTTGACGGCCTCATTCCCAACGAACGCGAGGCCGCGTTGGCGTATTTACGCGCAATCAAGGAAGAAGTGCTTGCGGCGCCGGCGTTGAAAAAGGAACGCTCGCGCAAAAGCGAATTGCGCAGTCTTCCCGACAACTTGCGCGATTGACGCGCAAGGCGCATCCACCGTTCGGGCTGTCCGATCTCCGCACATCGCAATGGATGCAACGCGCAACGGTGTGAAACTTTTCCCTTGTTCGGACGTCTTTCATCAGGTACGTTTGTGGTTTGGGTCTACCTCACAGCCCGTTACTGATTCCAAATTTTTCCGCACATGAACACACACATTTTCGGACTCGCGCTCCTCATGTTCGCGTTGCTCACCGTGCAAGCGCACGCGCAGCAGGGAAGCGCCGCACGGCAGGGAAGCGCATCGGAGCAGGGGTACACCTTGCAGCGCTGCATTGACATCGGTTTGACCAACAACAACGATTTGCGCCGTGCGCGCAACATGGCCGAAGCCACGGGCACATATCGCACAAGCGCCTATGGCGAATTTCTGCCCGGTGTCAACGCCTCGGCCAGTTGGTCGCGCTCCGACGAGGATCAAATCCGCCTCCGCTCCGATAAGCTCATTCAATCGCGCAATTCCTACAGCTACGGTATCGATGCCGGACTGACGCTGTTCAACGGCATGCGCAATTTCAGCACGGTTGATAAAAGCATCATCGATTTCGAAGCCGCCGAGCAATCGGCCAAACGTACGCGCGAACTCATCGTGTACAGCATTGAGGAAGCATTTTACAACGCCCTGCGCCTGCGCGAACTCGTGGCGGTGCAGGAAGCCAACGTGGAGCGCAGTCGCAAGCAGCTTACCCGCATTCGCGAAATGAATACCGTGGGCTCGGTACCACTGGCCGACGTGTACCGCCAGGAAGTGCAGGTGGGCACCGACGAATTGGCGCTGGTGCAGGCGCGAAACAACTATCAGAACATGCTCGCCGATGTGCAGGCCCTGATCGGTGTCGAGCCGTCGGCCGATTTCGCCTTGATTGACGACAATGCCGGCGCCACTGTCAGCGCCACCGACGCCGCGGCATATCGCGGCGCGTTGGGCGACTACGCCGCACTGCTGCGCGAAGCCATCGAGCGCCGCGCGGATGTGCGCCAGTCCGAACTCGCCGTGCGCAGCGCCGATAAAGGCATCACCATCGCGCGTTCGGGACACTATCCTTCGCTGACGGCCTTCGCCCAGTATGGATGGAGCAATCTGGAACTGAGCGATTTCGAAACCTACGACCGCTTCACCTATGGACTCAGTCTGAGCGTCCCCATTTTCTCGGGCTTCCAGGTGTCCACCGCCGTGCAACGGTCGCAGATTCAACTGCGCGACGCAGAGGATGCCGATGCGCAACTGCGTCGCTCCATCGCCACCGAGGTGCGCAAGGCGCTCAACAATCTCGAATCCTACGCGCTGAACCTCGACATCGCCGCGAAGAAGCTGCTCTCCGCGAAAGAGGATCAACGCATCGCCGAGGAGCGCTACAACCTGGGCTCGGGCACCTTGCTCGACATGCTCACCGCCGGCGCCAATCTCCGCCTCGCCGAAAGCGACGTGGTGAATGCGCGCTTCAGTTACATCACCGCGCAGCGGTTGATGGATTACACGTTAGGTAGATCGTCCAACTAGAATCGATATCGAGGCAGACAATGGCCGCCAACGGGAAATCGAAGAAGAAAAAAATCATTGTGTTCTCCATCATCGGCGTGCTCGTGCTCGCCGTCGTTATCGCCGTGATCGTTGGGAGCGGTAAGGAGGACATTATCACCGTGCAGACCGAGCGCGTCGGACGCCGTACCATCACGCAAACCGTGGAGGCCACCGGCAAAATCCAGCCGCAAACGCAGGTTAAAATCAACGCCGAAGTTTCCGGCGAAATCATCGCTCTGCCCGTCAAGGATGGCGACGTGGTGAAAAAGGGACAGCTGCTCGTGCGCATCAAGCCCGACACCTACACCGCCCAGCGCGATCAAGCCAATGCCGCATTGAGCAGCGCGCGCTCGCAACTGGTGCAAACGGAATCGGATTTCCGCAAAGTGGAATCCGAATACCGCCGCCAGCAGGAGCTGTTCCGCAAGGGCCTCATCTCCGAAGCCGATCTCGAAGCGGTGAAAAGCATGTTCGAAATCTCCAAGGCCACAGTGGACGGCGCACGCGCCAATGTGCAAAGCGCTGAAGCCAGTGTGAACCGCGCCCGCGAGGAACTGAACAAGACCAGCATTTTCTCGCCCATCGACGGCGTGGTGACGCAGCTCATTTCCAAGGTCGGCGAACGCGTCTCCGGTTCGAGCTTCATGCAGGGCACGGAAATCATGACCGTGAGTGATCTCGCCGTGATGGAAGCCCGCGTGGATGTGAACGAAAACGACGTCATCCTCATCTCCGTGGGCGACACCGCCACAGTGGAAGTCGATGCCTATCCCGACCGCGAGTTCCTCGCTTCGGTGTATCAGATCGCCAACACCGCCACGACTACCGGTCTCGGCACGCAGGAGGAAGTAACGAATTTCGAGGTGCGCCTCGTCATCATTTCCAAGGATGTGGAATTCCGTCCCGGCATGTCCGTTACCGCGCGTATCGGCACCGAAACGCGGCGCAATGTGATTGCCGTGCCGCTGCAAGCCGTGACCACCCGCGAGAAGAAGAACGAAGGCGAAAAACCCGCCGGCGAGGACTTCGGCGATGTGGAAATCAAAGGCATCACCGACGTGAAGGAGAAAAAGGAAAAACCCCAGGAGGTGGTCTTCGCGATCAAGGACGGACTCGCCCGCAAAATCCCCGTCAAAACCGGCATCAGTTCGGATTCGTGGATTGAAGTCACCGAAGGCCTCGAAGAAAAGATGGAAATCATCACCGGCAGCTACCGCGCCATCAGCCGCGACCTCAACGACAGCATGCGCGTGCGCATCGACAACAAACAGATGCGCAAGGGTGACAAAGCCGAAACGGCGGAGTGATCCATGGCACTGATTCATCTGCAGAACGTCGTCAAGACCTACGACATGGGCGCCGAGCTGGTGCACGCGCTCTCGGGTGTGTCGCTGGACATCGCCGAGAACGAATACGTGGCCATCATGGGACCCTCGGGCTCGGGCAAGTCCACGCTCATGAACGTGATCGGCTGCCTGGATACGCCCACATCGGGGTTGTATGAATTCGGCGGAGAAAATGTGGGAGACATGGACGACAACGAACTCGCCAATATCCGCAATCGGAAAATCGGCTTCGTGTTCCAGACCTTCAATCTGCTGCCGCGTTCCACCGCGCTGCACAATGTGGAATTGCCGCTGATCTACGCCGGCGTGTCCGGCACCGAACGTCGCAACCGTGCCGAACAGGCGCTGGTGTCGGTGGGACTGGCAGATCGCATGACGCACAAACCCAACGAACTCTCCGGTGGCCAGCGTCAGCGTGTGGCCGTGGCCCGCGCCCTCGTCAACAATCCCTCCATCATCCTTGCCGACGAACCGACGGGCAATCTCGATTCCAAAACCGGCATCGAAATCATGCAGTTGTTCTCCGAGCTGCACAAGCAGGGGAACACCATCATCCTCGTCACGCACGAGGAAGACATCGCCGAGCACGCGCATCGCATCGTGCGCCTGTTCGACGGCAAACTCGCCAGCGATCAAGTGGTGGCGAATCCCAAGGTCTATTGATCACGAGGGCCTCGAGCCATGCTGCGATTCTACGAATTCAAGGAAGGCATACGCATCGCATTCACCGCCATCGCGGCCAATAAAATGCGATCCGTGCTCACCACGCTCGGCATCGTCATCGGCGTGGTGGTGGTCACGCTCATGGCCACGGTGATCGAGGGTCTGGGCATGGCGTTGGACAAGAGCATTTCCTCGCTCGGCGCCGATGTGTACTATCTCAGCAAATGGGACTGGTTCGGTCAGGAATGGTGGAAATCCCGCAACCGCAAGGACGTCACCTTCCGCGAGGCCGAATTGCTTCAGGAGCGCTTCGAGTTGGCCGAAGCCGTGGTGCCCGTGGTGTCCACCTGGCAGCAGACCATCAAGTACCGCAACCGCTCGGTGAAGGGCAACGTCAACGGCACCGAACCCGCCTATGAAATCACCTCGGGCGTGGTGCCGGCCGATGGACGCTTTTTCAACGAATACGAGGCCTCGGCCGGACGTCCGGTGTGCGTGATCGGCAGCGATGTGGCCTCGAACCTCTTCGAGCGAGAGGATCCCATTGGCAAGACCATCAAAATCTCCGGCTTCAGCTATCGCGTGATCGGCGTACTGGAAAAGGAGGGCGAGTTTCTCGGCACGAGTTTCTTCTCAAAGGATACGCAGGCCTTTATTCCCGCGGAAAACTTTCTCAAGATGTTCGGCAGCAATCGCTCCATCGACATCCATGTGAAAATCCGCGAGGGCGTTCCGAAAGAGGAGGCCCGCGAGGAAATGATCGGCGCCTTCAGGAAAATCCGCAATGTGCCACCGGGCAAGGAGAACGACTTCGGCGTCAACACGCAGGATTTTCTCAAGCAGGTGTTCGACAGCGTGGTGAGCACCATCGGCGTGGTGGGCTTTCTCATCACCTCGCTGTCGCTGCTCGTGGGCGGTGTGGGCATCATGAACATCATGTTCGTGTCGGTGAAGGAACGGACGCGGGAAATCGGCACGCGCAAGGCCCTTGGCGCCAAGCGGCGCTCCATTCTCTTCCAATTCCTGGTGGAGGCGGCCACGTTGTGCCTGTTGGGTGGACTTATCGGTCTCGCGTTGTCGTTCCCGCTGAGTCTCATCATCGATGAAATTCTGCCATCGCGCATGCCCATGTGGGTGGTGGTGTTATCGCTCACCATTTCCATCGGTGTCGGTCTGATTTCCGGTATCATCCCAGCTTTCACCGCGGCGCGCATGAATCCCGTGGACGCGCTGCGCTACGAGTGACGCACGATGCAGGTAGGCGAAAGCATAGCGACCGCGTTGCAGACCCTGCGAGGCAACCGTCTGCGTTCGGTGCTGACCGTGCTCAGCGTGGCCATCGGCGTATTCTCCATCATCAGTGTGATGACCGCGTTGGGCGCGCTGCAGCAGAGTATCGAGGGCGGACTCAGTCAACTCGGCGCCAATACCTTTCAGGTGCAGAAACACGACAACAACATGGGAGGCGGACCCAACTGGCGTGATCGCTCGCGCAATCGCAAGGACCTGACCTACGCGCAGGGTTTGGAGGTGCTGCAACGCACGCGTGGCGCCAAGACCATCGGCATCGAGAGCTGGACCTTCGGCATGCCCGTGACCTGGCGCAACAAGAAAACCGATCCCAACATTGCCGTTGCCGGCGAGAGTGAGGGCGGGCTGGCCACCAATCAGTGGGAGGTGGAGTTGGGCCGCGGCTTCACGCAATCCGATATGGATTTGACGCGCAAGGTGGTGATACTCGGCGCGGATTTGGCCAAGGCGCTGTTTCCGCCCTCGTACAATCCCGTGGGCGAAACCGTGCAACTCAAGGGCGTGCGCTACAAGGTGATCGGCGTGCTCAAGAGCAGGGGAGGATTGTTCGGCAATCAGGATCGCTATTTCATTTTGCCCATCACCACGTTTTTCGAGCAATTCGGAGGCAATCGCTCGGTACACATCATGGTGCAGGCACCGTCGCGCGAGAGCTTCGAGCGGGTACAGGATGAGGTGGTGGGAATATTGCGCGGCATCCGGGGAGTGAAGCCGGGCGAGGACAACGATTTCGCCATTTTTTCCAACGAAAGCGTCATTCGCCAATTCAACGAAACCACGCAATACGTTCGTCTGGGCACGCTGGCCGTGGCCGCCATGGCGCTGCTGGCTGCGGGCATCGGCATTATGAACATCATGCTGGTGTCGGTCACCGAACGCACGCGCGAAATCGGCGTGCGCAAGGCCGTGGGCGCCACGCGTCGTCATGTGATACGGCAATTCCTGACCGAGTCTGTCGTCATCACCCTTGTGGGGGGGATAATCGGCATACTACTTGGCCTCATCGCGGGCAATGCGCTCGCTGTGGCGCTCGACATCACGCCCGTGGTGGATCCCGTATGGATACTCACCGGCATCGGCGTGTGCGTGCTCATCGGCGTGCTCTTCGGCACCTATCCCGCGTGGAAGGCCAGCATGCTCGACCCGATCGAGGCGCTGCGCTACGAGTAGCGAGCGCCGCGACGCAGGAGGCGACCGGCGCTTACGGCGACCGGCGCTTACGGCGACCGGAATCAAGGGATCACTCGAAGTGGAATGTTTACCACGGATTTCACGGATGAGCAGGGATTTTCACGGATGAATCGTGGAAATCCGCGAGAGTCATTGGCTCTGAACACAGCAGCATCAGCCCACGTGCTTACGTCCACACAATTGGAAAATTCTCCAACAGTGCGTATATTCATTGTATATACGCAACATGGAGAATAGAATGAATACCTGTATTCGTCGATGGGGGAACAGTCTAGCCCTCCGCATTCCCAAGGCGCTGGCGGACGAAATCGGGGTGAGTGAAAATTCACCAGTACAACTCGCGCTCCATGATCGGCAGTTGGTGATTGTTCCAATAAAAGAATCCAGCTACACCTTGGAGCACTTGCTCGCGCAAGTCACCGATGACAACCGTCACGGCGAAATCGACCTTGGACCCGCCACCGGAGGTGAGGTGTGGTAGCGATGCGCTCCAAAGCGCCTGGGCGAGGCGATGTGGTTTGGGTGACAATGGCAACGCAGGTGGGACATGAGCAAGCGGGCCGTCGTCCGGCGGTTGTTCTCTCTCCGCGCTCGTACAATGATAAAGTTGGGATGGCGCTGCTGTGTCCGATCACCAGCAACAGGAAGAGCTATCCGTTTGAGGTTGAATTGCCGCGAGATTTGCCTGTTTCGGGTGTGATCCTGGTGGATCAGATCAGGAGCCTTGACTGGCGGGCCAGAGACGCGGAGTTTATCTGCACGTTGCCAAAAGAAGTCACCGATGAAGTGCTGAGCAAACTTGCGTTGCTGACATCCGATGAGAACTGAAATGTCCCGTGCGCACCACCGGTGGACTAGTTGCGATCCGCCATCACCGCCGATTCATTGAACCACAGCCCGGAGGAATAATGCGGCAGGATGAGGTCGTGGCGCTGTTCGATGAGCAGGCCGGAAAGTACGATGCGCAGTGGATGAAGACGGCGGCCATCAAGCAGTGCATGCATTTCCTGCTCGACGCCATGTTCGGTACCGTCCCCGCCGATGCGCGCGTGCTTGTGGTGGGCGCGGGCACCGGCGCCGAGTTGGCGCATCTGGCTGCCGGGCATCCCGGATGGCGCTTCACCGTGGTGGAGCCCGCGCCTGGCATGCTGTCGTTGTGCCGTGAACGTGCCGAGCGCGAGGGCTTTGTCGATCGCTGCCAATTCCACGCCGGCTACATCGAAGGCCTGCCGGTCACCCCATTGCACGATGCGGCCACCTGCATTTTGGTATCGCAGTTCATTGTCGATCAGCGGGCGCGGGTGGACTTGTTCCGCGAGATCGCGCATAGACTCAAACCGGGAGCCCTGCTGGCCAGCGCCGACCTCGCCTCGGACGTGGATTCCGCCGAGTACGAGGTGCTGCTCGGCGCCTGGATGGAGATGATGGCCGCTTCGGCTTTTACACAGGAGGACATCGACCGGGTGCGCAACTCCTATCGCAGCGATGTGGCCGTGCTTCCCGCCTCCACCATCGCCACCATCATCACATCCGCCGGGTTCGACACACCGGTGCAATTCTTCCAGGCCGGTCTCATCGCCGCTTGGCTCTCCCGCCGTCAGCAACCATCGACATGAGGGCGATGCAGTGGTGGAAATCTGCGTGAACGCTGCGCAGCCCGCTCAGAACATAGTCTCGCCTCGTGTACCGGGTTCACTTGCATGGTATAGCGTGAAGAGTAAAGAGTAAAGGACGATTCGAGGAAGCCACAAGGAGCCAAGCCGCACCCCGAGGTCCCCGCATACCTTCTTCTCATACACATTCCGTACGATTTGCGACATGGAAAACCACGAAGCGACGATCATTCAACTGGAGTGCGACCTCCTCAATCCCGATTTCCGCAGGGACAGGGATAAACTTGCAGCTCTCCTTGCCGAGGACTTCCACGAAATCGGAGCCAGCGGGCGTGTCTACGACCGCGCCGACGTATTGCGCCTCTTGCCCGGCGATGCGGACGTGTGTCAGAGCATGCATGAGGCGTCCCTTCACCGTCTCGCTCCGGACGTCGCCTTGCTTACCTACACCTCCGAGCGTCGCTGTGGCACCATGGTTCGGCGCACGCTGCGCAGCTCGATCTGGATATGCACCGCTGCTGGGTGGCGCATACGATATCATCAGGGCACGTTACTTCCGGAAGCCTTGCATGGAGATTACGGCGACTCGGATGGATGTGCCGCAGTCGTCGCTGGACCTCGGTGACTGCCGCTGAACCCCCGCGGCCGCGCCATCACGCCGGTGGTTCAGACCCGGCGAATGAAGCAGGTATGCTCGGGATGAATCCTTTAATTCTGTGGGAATCCATGAGAGACTGGTGGAGTATTAGGGTTTGGAATAAAGCCCACATCACGAACGACGCGGTTAACAATGACACACGGCCTCCACACATTCCAGATTCGATGCAATCAGAGAGTAGCCGAACTATCAACACGCAATTTCAATCCCGAACCAGCGATTCCGAAAGCATAAAGCGATTTCTGCCGATGTGTCCGATTCGCGAAAACAATGCCTCGCCGGTACCGATGCGCTCCCGATGTAACATCACCGAAGCTCTGCGAATGCACACACGCTTGAATATCTTCTCGCGCGCGTAACGGAAGACCGCTTCATGGGAACACATCGTTGAGACACGGTGCAGAAGGTGTGGCAGGCGGTTCTGAGAAAATAAAGTTCAGTGAAAAATCTTCAATGAAAGGTATTTGCGGGGAAGTTTGACTTTTGTTGATGCGTTCAGTAACTTC